>CAJULJ010000009.1:0-34556 GCA_910587395.1 uncultured Oscillospiraceae bacterium
AACCAGGGCTATGAGGAGAACCGCTCCATCGAGGAGACGCTGAACCTGGGCTGGGAGCTGCTCAGCATCCTGCCCACCGCCGAGCTGAAGCGAATCAAGCAGGAGTATATCGACAAGTATATGCCCAAAAAGGACGAGGAGTAAGGAGGGGTAAGACATGGCAAATACCGTGGTCAACCCCACCCGAATGGAGCTCACCCGGCTCAAGGGCAAGCTGAAAACCGCTCAGCGCGGCCACAAGCTGCTTAAGGACAAGCGGGACGAGCTGATGAAGCAGTTCCTGGACACCGTGCGGGAGCTGCGCGCTCTGCGCTCCCAGGTGGAGCAGGACCTGATGCGGGTGCACAGCTCCTTCACCGTGGCCTCCGCGCTGATGAGCGCCCAGGCCATGGAGCAGGCGCTGATGTACCCCAAGCAGTCCGTCGAACTGACCATGACGTTCAAAAACGTCATGTCGGTGAACGTGCCGGAGTACCACTATCAGACCCGCACCGACGACACTGGGGACATTTTCCCCTACGGCTTTGCCGCCACCAGCGGCGAGCTGGACGGCGCCGTGGCCGCTCTGGGCGAGGTGTTCCAGAATATGCTCAAGCTGGCTCAGACCGAAAAGGCCGCCCAGCTCATGGCGGAGGAGATCGAGAAGACCCGGCGGCGCGTCAACGCGCTGGAGTACGTGGTCATCCCCGAAACCCAGGATAATATCCGCTATATCACCATGAAGCTGGATGAGAACGACCGGTCCACCACCACCCGGCTGATGAAGGTCAAGGATATGCTGCTGGCGGAGGCTCTGGAGGAAAAGAGAGCCGAAACCGCCAGAGCCGTCAGGACTTTCGGAAAATCGAGCGAAGGTACGGCGGAGGTTTAAGGGGTAGCCACACCTCTGATTTACCGCTTCTGCGACGGGCCTAAAAAGTGAAAGATGGTACTGCTTGGGAGAAATCCTGAGCAGTACCATTTTTTGCGCTCATGCCGCAAACGCGGCGGCTTTGTTTAAGGTCATTGTCTGCTGCGCTGGAAAGAAGTCCAAGTATCAAATGGGACGCATCAAAGGCGCAATACGGTCCGCTATATCAAGGCCATCTGCAAGCGGGACCCCTTCACCGGCAAGGTGGTCACCGGCGGCATCGTGACGGTGAAGGACTCCTCCTGGCTGATGAGCTGGACCATCAACCGCCAGCCCCAGTTCCGGGAGCAGCCAAAGGACCACTGTCTGGTGTGGGTGTACTCTCTGTTCAGCGACAAGCCCGGAGACTACGTGAAGAAGCCCATGCGGGAGTGCACCGGCAAGGAGATCTGCATGGAGTGGCTGTACCACATCGGCGTGCCCGAGGACCAGATCGAGGAGCTGGCCGAGCACAGCGCCAACACGGTCCCTGTGATGATGCCCTATATCGACGCCTTCTTCATGCCCCGCAACGACACCGACCGGCCCAAGGTCGTGCCCGACGGCGCTGTCAACTTCGCCTTCCTGGGCCAGTTCGCCGAGACGGCCCGGGACACCATCTTCACCACCGAGTATTCCATGCGCACCGGCATGGAGGCGGTGTACACCCTGCTGAACGTGGACCGGGGCGTGCCCGAGGTGTGGGGCAGCACCTATGACATCCGCGACCTGCTGGACGCCTCCGTCAAGCTTCGGGACGGCAAGCCCCTGACGGACATGAGCCTGAACCTCATTGAAAAGTTCGCCCTGCATAAGGTCCTGAGCAAGGCGCAGGGAACCGACATCGAAAAGCTGTTGAAGGAGTACCATGTGATCTGACCGTCGGAATCAGAACAAGAATGGCGCCGGGGACTATATCAGTCTCCCGGCGCCATTCCACCGTGCAGCAAACGGGGAGCAATTTAACACCTTGAACACAGGAAGCTCAACCATGCAAGACCCACTATCATGTTCCCGGCTGACCTGAGCAAAAACTTCATTGTACTTTTCCATCTTCTGTGGTACATTATATCAAGCGGACAAGCAAATGACAGGAGGACAGGCTATGGATCACTTCGACGAAATCGACTTGCAGGACTGCCCCTGCTGCGGCAGCGTAGGGACAATTGAGGAGGAGGGCGGTTGGTGCGTGTATGTCCAGTGCGGATACTGCGGCGCACACACGGCGGAGCTCTCTTACAAAAACGAGGCCGAGCGCCGGGACGCCGCCCGGAAGGCGGCGGTCAACTGGAACCTCAGGAAGGTGATATACCCCGGCCCCGGGGAGTGACGCAGGGGGCAAAGGAGAGGACCGGAGCTTCTGCCCGGCCCTCTCTTTTGACAGGATTGGCGGTTACAGCACCTTTTCCACATGGAACATGGACTCCAAGACGATAAAATTGGTGCGAAAAAGGTGGTTCAGGTTCCAAAAGCTGACGCCGGCAAGGCCGTACTCGTCCACCAGGGCATATTTGGCCCGGAGGCTGCGGGCATCCTCAAACCAGACCTCGTGCTGTCTGCCGTCTCCGTCGTAGTAGCGGAAGAAGGGGGACTGTGCGGCCTGGTCATACTGGATGCCTGCCCCCACCTGTCCGGCCAGAGTGACGGCGTCAATGTTGGTGAGAGACCGCGCCGCCGTGCCCTGCACGAAGGGCAGCGTCCAATCATAGCCGTAGTTGGGCACGCCCATGAGAATTTTTCCCGCCGGCATGACCTGTGTGGCGTAGTCCAGCACCCGGCGCACCATGTTGATGGGCGCCACCGCCATGGCCGGTCCGTATGTATAGCCCCATTCATAGGTCATGAGGACGACATAGTCCACCGTCTGGCCGTGGGCGGCATAGTCGTGGGCGGAGTACAAAAGCCCCTGCTGGCTGTCTGAGAGCTTGGGCGCCAGCGCAGTCACCACAATGTAACCCAACTGGTGCATCCGCTGCGTCAGGCGGCGCAGGAACTGATTATAGCTATCCCGGTCGAACTGGTAAACATACTCAAAGTCCACATTCACGCCGTACCAGCCGCCATGCCGCAGCAATGCCTCTGCGTTTTCCAAAAATGTGTCCTGCACGGTTTGATCGGTCAGAACGGCGTGGGCGATCTGACTGGAAAACCCTCCCGCTTCCAGCAGATTTGTGAGCGTCAGAAGATTTGCCGTGCGCTGCCCACCGGAGAGCGTGAGATTCAGGTTGAAGGTGGGCGTCAGGTTTCCCAACAGATCGGAGCGGTAAGAAAAGGGCGAGAGGAAGGTCAGGTAAGGCAGCGTGGCGTTCAGTGTGCTGTCCGCGGCATTGGTCGCGTAGCCGTTGACGATGATCTCCCGCATTTTCCGGCCATCGGCTGGAATGGCCACCGTCTGTCCGGGGTAAATGCGGTTGGGGTCGGTAATATGAGGGTTCGCCGCGATGAGACGCTGAGGGCTTACGCCATGACTGCGCGCGATGGAATACAAGGTATCGCCGCGGCTCACTGTGCGGCGGGTTTCATGGTTCGGGATGATAAGCGCCTGGCCCACCGACAGTACACTGGGGTTTTGCAGTTGATTGGCAAAGATGATGCCGTCCGCTGATGTGGAATACCGGCGAGCAATTTGATAAATGGTGTCGCCGCTTTTTACAACATATAGTTCCAAGGGATTCATCCTCCTGTTGCGCTTGCCCGGATATCCCATTCTATTCCCGACAACCAAAAAAGGAGGCTTGTCCCATAGCCGCCGTGGAATGCTCCCGATTTCTGTGACGCTGAATAAATTTTCAGGCCCTTGCCAGTGTTTTCCCGGCAAGGGCCTTGTCTGAACGGAGAGATTTGACGCTTACGTCTGTTCTCCACGCCGCCGGGCCTCACCCGACGGCATTTTTATTCTGTGGTGTAGTTGTCGAAATACCCCTGGATAAAGACCACCGGGGTGCCCTTGTCGCCGGAGCCGGAGGTCAAATCGCACAGGGAACCGATCAGGTCGGTGAGGCGGCGGGGGGTGGTGCCCTCTGACACCATCTGTCCCACCAGATCCCCGTCCTTCTTGTGGATGCGGTCCTTGATGGCCTCCTTCAGCGCGTCGCCGGACAGGTGGGCAAAGTCGTTGTCGGCCAGGTATTTCAGCTTCAACTCATTGGGCGTGCCCTCCAGGCCGGCGGTGTAGGCGGGGGAGACCACCGGGTCGGCCAGCTCCCAGATCTTGCCCACCGGGTCTTTGAACGCGCCGTCGCCGTAGACCATGACCTCCACATGCTTGCCGGTTTTCTCCAGCAGCTTTTTCTGAATGGCCTCCACCAGCCCCTGGCAGTCCCGGGGGAACAGCTTCACCTGTTCCTCGGTGGACTTGTTGGAACCCAGCAGGCCGTAGCTCTCGTTATACCCGCTGCCATGAACGGGGGCGTTCAGAATCTCGTCCAGGCCGAACACCTTTTCCGCGCCGGCGGCTTTCAGCAGCCGCTTGGTGCGCCGGCGGGTGTGGATGTCGCAGCACAGCACGTTCTTGACGTAGGGCAGGACGGCACGGGGATCGTTGGCAAAGATGATTTCCGCCTCGGCCCCGCAGCCCTCGATGAGCTCCTGGTAGTAGGCCACATAGTCCACGCCGGTGAAGGGGTGCTTCTCATAGCCGAACAGCTCCCGGTACCGCGCCAGGGTGAGCACATCTTTGTAGGGATCGACTCCCTTTTCGTCCAGGCGATCCAGGCTGATGAGATGGTTGCCCACCTCGTCGGAGGGGTAGCTGAGCATAAGGACAATCTTTTTGGCCCCCTTGGCGATGCCCCGCAGACAGATGGCAAACCGGTTGCGGCTGAGGATGGGGAAAATCACGCCCACTGTCTCTCCGCCCAGCTTGGCCCGGACATCGCCGGCGATTTCATCCACGGTGGCGTAATTGCCCTGGGCCCGGGCCACGATGGCCTCGGTCATGGCCACAATATCCCGGTCACGGAGGGCGAAGCCGTCTTCAGCGGCTGCCTCCAGCAGGGAAGCGGTTACAATCTCCACCAGATCGTCCCCGCTGCGGATAATGGGGGTCCGGATGCCCCGGGATACGGTACCGACCATACGGCTCATAAAGGAACACTCCTCATCTTCATGTCATTTATGTGGAAAAACTCCAACAATATATGATACCATGGTTTTGGCCGGTTGTAAATATCGTTTTAAGGATTTGGCGGCAACGGACCATATATGATTTCTTGGCTGATTGGTGGATACCGTTTCATCTGACCGCGCGTCACCTCGTATTCAGCCGGCGTTGGTTATGTTCTGCATATTGCCGTTGTTCCGGCCTCCAGTACCACAACAGCATACCCCGGCTCAACCGCTCAGAGCGCCGCCGCAGCGCCCTGAAGCAGTCCTACGATCAGGCAGGCCAGCACCAGCATCAGCAGCGCCCATTTCAACACGGCCTCCAGCAGCTTGCTGTCCTGACCCGTGAGCCCCACAGCCGCGGCGGCGGTGGCGATGCACTGGGGGGAGAGGATCTTGCCGATGCCCGCACCGGTGGAGTTGGCCGCCGCCAGCCAGAGCTGAGACGCGCCGATGGCTCCGGCGGCTTCAGTCTGGAGACGGCCCAGCAGCACCTCGGTGTTGGTCCCGCTGCCGGTGACAAATGCGCCGATGGCCGCGATCACAGGGGCAAAGAAGGGATAGCAGGCTCCGGTGATGGTGACGAACAGGTTCGCCATGTCGGAGATCATGCCGGAATAGGTCATGATCTTGGCCACGGCCAGCACAGACATGATGGTGATGATGGTCTTGCTCATCTGCCTGACGGTGGCCGCCAGCGTGTCCCACATGAGCCGCGCCCCCGCCTTCTGAGCGCAGCCCCCAATCAGCGCCGCCAGGAAAATCAGCACGCCGGGGGTATTGACCCAGCTGAAGGAGGTCATGCCCGCGCTCTCCGCCGTGGAGATTTTGAAGGTGCTGGAGAAGGCGGACAGGAAGCCGTTTACCGGCGGCGCCAGCTTGGAGGTGAGCAGAAGCAGCACAAAAATCAGGATAAAGGGCAGGCAGGCGATGAGGGGCGGCATACCCTTGTCCGACGCTGCGGAGGGCTGAGCGGGTGAACCCATGTCATACTCTGCCGGGACCGGCCTGCCGGCGCGCAGCCGGGCCAGCGCAAGAGTCACGGCCAGGGAGAACACGCTGCCCACAATGACCGCCAGCTCGGGGCCCAGGAATCTGGCCACCAGCAGCTGAGGCAGTACGAAGGAGGCCCCCGCCGCCAGCGCCAGGCCGGTGACGCCGCTGAGCGCCTTCACGCCGCCGCACCCCACGATTACCATCAGGAAGGGCATCAGGAGCATGAAGGGAAGCATCTGCACCACCGTGGTAAAGGCCAGCGGCATGGGGTCCAGCCCGGTGACGCCGGCCAAAGTCACGGTAGGGATGCCCACCGAGCCAAAGGCTGTGGGGAAGGCGTTTGCCAGCATACACACCAGACAGGCGGTCACCGGCTCCATGCCCATGACCACCAGCATACTGGCCGGGATGGCGATGGCCGTGCCGAAGCCCGCCATGCCCTCCAGGAAGCCGCCGAAGCACCAGCCGATGAGCAGAATGATGACCCGCTCGTCCCGGGACACCCCCGCCAGCATCCGCTTGATCACGTCCATGGCCCCGGTGCGCACAGACAGGTTGTAGGTGTAGATGGCCGCGATGATGACCAGGATAATCGGCCACAGGGCGGCGGCAAAGCCCTCCAGGGCCGAGGTGGCGCAGTCCACAGCGGGCATTCTCCACAGGGTGAGCGCCAGCACGGCGGCAATGGCCAGCGCGGCCAGACAGGCCTTGTGGCCGGGCAGCTTCAGCCCGGCCAGAGCCACAATGAGCCACGCGATGGGCAGCAGGGTGAGAAGGGATTTCAGCAGCATGGAAACCAGACCTCCTTTTGACTCTCTCCCATTCGCGGTGCGGGCCGCACCAAAATTGGTTCTACCATATTTCTAGGAAATATTCCGCACAGCGGGACACGAAGCTATGTGCGGGAAGCCGGCCTCAACCTTAAAATGGGATTTTTCTGATTTTTATTATAGCTCAATTCAGCAAAATGTCCATAATTATTTGATGAAAAAATGTTGTTTAGTTAAATTGCAATAAAATCGTTCTGGATTTTTGTGGGAATGGGAGAAATCCAAAAAGGGGCTTGCATTTCCTCCAAAATATGTTAAGCTGAAAACACCACATAAATTGGTCGAACCAAAATAGCCGTATTTGCAGACGCTCCGAGATTGATTCAATCCGTCGGGAATTTTCTCCGCGCCCGTGCAATACCGGCAATACCGAATGCCATCAGGAGGTGTTTGACAATGGCCCTTATCATCCCGTTCGGGAAGACCGGCATGGAGCTCCATGACCGTCTCACAGGCGCCGAGGTCCTGGAATCCCGCATCGGCCGGCTGACCGCGTCAGGCTCTGAGGACGATCTGGTCCGCGCCGCCATGGCCGCGCCCATTGGCTCCGTCCCTCTGTACGAATTGGCCCAGGACAAAAAGACCTGCACCATCATCATCAGCGATCACACCCGGCCCGTCCCCAGCAAGCACATCATCCCCTTCATGCTGGAGGAGCTGCGCCGGGGCAGTCCCGGCATCCAGGTGACCCTCCTGGTGGCCACCGGCTTCCACCGCCCCACCAGCACCGAGGAGCTGGTGGATAAGCTGGGGCGGGACATCGTGGACCACGAGCGCATCGTCATCCATGACAGCCGGGACCCGGAGTCCAACGTGAAAATCGGCGTGCTGCCCTCCGGCGCGGACTGCGTCATCGACCGGCTGGCGGTGGAGACCGATCTGCTCATTGCCGAGGGCTTCATCGAGCCCCATTTCTTCGCAGGTTTCTCCGGCGGGCGCAAAAGCGTGCTGCCCGGCGTGTGCGATCAGGTGACGGTGCTGGGCAACCACTGCTCCAGGTTCATCGCCTCTCCCTTTGCCCGCACCGGCGTGTTGGACGGTAATCCCCTCCACGAGGACATGGTGGCGGCGGCGAAAATGGCCAATCTGGCCTATATCGTCAATGTGGTGATTGACGAGGAGAAGAAAGTGGCGGCGGCCTTCGCGGGCGACCCCTTTGAGGCTCATCGCCGGGGCTGCGGCCTGCTGCTGGACTACTGCCGGGTAAGGCCGGAGCGGCGCGGGGATATCGTAATCTCCAGCAACGGCGGCTATCCCCTGGACCAGAACATCTACCAGAGCGTCAAGGGCCTTACCGCCGCTGAGGCCGCCGCCGCTGAGGGCGCGGTGCTCATCATGGTCAGCTCCTGCTCCGACGGCCACGGGGGAGAGAGCTTCTACAAGGCGCTTCACGAATGTGAGTCTCCGGAGGCGCTGACCCGGCAGATTCTGGCCACCCCCCAGGACAAGACCCTCCCCGACCAGTGGGAGTTCCAAATCCTGGCGCGGGTGCTGTGTAAGCACCATGTGATCTATGTCACCGACCCCACCCAGCGCGCCACCATTGAGGACATGAAGATGGAGTGGGCCCCCGACGTGGACGAGGCTCTGAGCCGGGCACGTCAAATCAAGGGCGCGGACGCCCACCTGGTGGTCATTCCCAACGGCATCTCTGTGATGGTCACAGAATGAGCGGTTGTCTTTCAGAAAAACAATGAATATTCTGCAATTATAAAAGGAGGCGCCCCATGTCACAGTATAATCAGGTTACCCCCGAGATCATCGCCCTGCTCCAAGCCGCCGCTCCCGGCCGCGTGGTGGTGGGCGAGGACGTCAATCCCGACTACGCCCGGGACGAGATGCCCATCTACGGCGTGAAGATGCCCGAGGTGTCCATCGACGCCACCAGCACCGAGGAGATTGCCGCCGTCATGAAGGTGTGCTACGAGCACAATATCCCCGTCACCACCCGGGGCGCGGGCACGGGCCTGGTAGGCGGCTGCACCCCCATCTGCGGCGGCGTGGTCATCTGCACCATGAAAATGAATAAAATCCTCGGCTACGACCTGGAAAACTTCGCCGTCACCGTTCAGCCCGGCGTGCTGCTCCAGCAGCTTGCGGATGACGCGCTCACCCACGGCTGCATGTATCCCCCCGATCCCGGCGAGAAGATGGCCACTCTGGGCGGCAATGTGGCCACCAACGCGGGCGGAATGCGGGCAGTCAAATACGGCGCTACCCGCGACTATGTGAAGGCTATGACCGTGGTACTCCCCACCGGCGAGATCACCCGGTTCGGCGCCACCGTGTCTAAGACCTCCTCCGGCTACAGCATGACCAACCTGATCTGCGGCTCCGAAGGCACCCTGGCTATCATCACCGAGCTGACTCTGAAGCTCATCCCTGCCCCCAAGGCCACCGTCAGTTTGATGGCCCCCTTCGAGGACCTGAACGCCTGCATCTCCACTGTCCCCAAGGTGTTCATGAACCACCTCAAGCCCCAGGCCCTGGAGTTCTTTGAGAAGGAGATTCTCATCTCCTCCGAGGAGTACCTGGGCAAGCAGGTGTTCCCTCGGAAGATCGACGGCGTGGAGGCCGGAGCCTACCTGCTGATGACCTTCGACGGCGACAGCATGGAGGAGCTGGACCCGTTGGTGGAACGGGCCGCCGAGATGCTGGTGGAGGAGGGCGCGCTGGACGTGCTGGTGGCGGACACCGCCCCCAAGCTGAAAGACACCTGGGCCGCCCGCTCCTCCTTCCTGGAGGGCATTGAGGAGCAGACCAAACTGCTGGACGAGTGCGACGTGGTGGTCCCCGTGAACAAGATCGCCGAGTACGTGGCCTATGTGGCCGCAGAGGGCGACAAGTACGACTTCCAGGTGAAGTACTTCGGCCATGCCGGTGACGGCAACCTGCACATCTACACCTGCTCCAACGACATGGAGAAGGATGAGTTTGAGAAGCAGGTGGAGCAGTTCTTCACCAGCATCTACAGCAAGACCGTGGAGCTGGGCGGCCAGATCTCCGGCGAGCACGGCATCGGCCTGGGCAAGGTCAAGTTCCTGGCCCAGGCGGTGGGTCCGGTGAACATGGCGCTGATGGAGGGCATCAAAAAGGTCTTTGACCCCAAGATGATCCTCAACCCCGGCAAGGTCTGCATGACCCTTTGACAGACGTTCCCCGTTCATGTTTGGTCCCAAAACAGACCGGCGGCAGGTTTTATCCTGCCGCCGGTCTGCTTTGGAGGAATCAAGCTTATTTTTTCACTTGTGTGAAAACCGCTTGTGGAAAACCGCAAAAAATGTTATGATATTAACAATCGGACAAAAGGAGAATTTTTCCATGGCGGAGCGAAACGAACGGGCTTACGAAAAGGTCATTGAACATATCAAAAACGAGATTTGGCAGGGTACGCTGAAGCGGGGCGAGCGCCTGCCCCCGGAGCGGGAGCTGGCGGAATCCCTGGGCGTCAGCCGCAATTCCGTGCGGGAGGCCATCCGCACTCTGGGATTGATGGGGTTTGTGTCCAGCACCCAGGGCGCAGGCAATTTTGTCACCTGCGACATTGAGCAGAACCTGCGGGAGAGCCTGCGGATGATGATACTGCTGGGCGAGACCAATTATCTCCAGCTCAGCCAGCTGCGCTGCGGGCTGGAGAGCGAGAACGCCCGGCTGGCGGCGGAGCGTATTCAGCCCAGGCAGGCGGCGCGGCTCAAGGAGCTGGCCCGGCTGATGCGGGAGGAGGCGGACCCACAGAAAGCGTCCCGCTATGACCAGGAATTCCACAGCCTGCTGTGCGAGGCATCGGGAAACCGCCTCATCAAATCGCTGTTCAGTGCCATGCTCTCCACCATCAACGACTTCATCAGCACAATGTATGTGCGTATCGTGGAGGACCCCGCCCAGGCCGAGGCCCTGCATACCGCCCACCAGCGGCTGGCGGACGCTCTGGCCGCGCACAACGCCGACGCTGCCGGTCAGGCGATGCGGACCCACTTTGAGGTGGTCGATGCCTCCATCCGGAGGGAAAAGCTGCTGTAAACAGGCGGATGGGCATCATGTCCCGAATATTCTGTTTTGATTGTGGGCGGCGGAGGCTATGGGCCGCCGCATGAGTCTTGTGGAAAGTCGAAATTTTGACTGTGAAGAAAAGTGAGCTAAGGAAAAGAAAACCCTCTGATTTCTAAAGAAATCGGAGGGTTTATGGCTGCGCGACGGATTTGAACCGACGGCCTTCGGGGTATGAGCTGCCGCTGGCGGCTTTTTGATGCTTTTGGGGTGTGCCTGCCCCGGAACGGGATGCCTTCTGGCCCACCTGCTCCGCCCGTTCTGTTCCCACTTCGGCCCTGAAAGCGGGTCAGCGGTTCCCCAGCTCCTTTAACGCTGCCAGCGTGCCGCTCAGGTTCTCCTTGTGCCAGTTTTTGAAGGAACCGGCAAATATGGTGGCGTAGTAGCCGGAACTCCGCAGGTCGCTCAGCTCCGCCTGCTGGGTGGTCAGGCGGATGGTGTCCGATCCGGTGCGGATGGTGATGACCGTGTTGAGCTTATTGTCTCCCAGCTCCACCGACTGGATGTCCTCATAGGGAAGGACCAGGGATATGTCTTTGCGCAGGTTGCCCCATGTGGTGTTGAAGGGGAGCAGGACGATTTCGTGTTCACACATCTGGAGAACATAAAATTCCGAGTTGAAAAATGCCATAATTTGCTCGCTCAGGTTTTCCGGGGCGTATTTGATGATGATGCAGCGATCCTCCAGGGGCTGGTATCCAAGCTCCTGGACAAATTTTTTAACTTCATTTGCCATGGTATATACCTCCAAATCGTTCCAGTTCATGTTTGGTGCGGACAGGCGGGAGCAATTCGTGTTTTGCCGTATTGAATGGATCCGTTTAGTCAACGGGGGTGACGAGGGGCTTGCCGTCCGCACCCAGCAAGACGGTCATCCCGGTGCCGGTTGCCTTGTTATGGGAACCAAGGACGTAATTGATGCCGGTTTCCGTATCAACGACGATCTTTATTACATTCACAATGCCCTGGTTATAGACTTCCACAAAGCGCTCCTTTGCCATTGCGTTTCCCTCCTTTCCCATCCTGCCTGTCTGCGAAAAGGAGCATACCACAGCCCTGGTTCTGCGTGGGGCAGATTTCCTGAACGGCACAAATCGTTCCTGAACGGCAAAAAGCCGGGGGAGAGCCTCACGGCTCCCCTCCCGGCCTTTTGTGCAGCTCCGCCTTCCCGGCCCGGGACAGCAGGCACGTCCGCCCGCCCACCCGGACCTGATTTCCTTTCCAGTCCACCGCCTCAATTTTGTCTGCCGCCGCCAGATAGGCCCGGTGGACCCGGATGAACCGCCCGCCCAGCTCCCGCTCCAGCTCGTTCAGGCTGCCCACGAAATCCATCCGGCTGTCCGCCGTGTGGAGAAAGACGTGGTGGGCCTTGGGGGCGGTCTCAAAAAACAGAATGTCCGCCAGCGGCACGTGCCGCGTCTCATCCCCCGTCCGCAGGGAAAACACCTCCACCGGGTCCCGCCGCTCGTCCAGCAGGCGGGCGTGGACCGCCTCCAGGCACCGGGCGGCGGACGGCCCGGTGCGCTCCGGCACCTTCACGATGTAGTCAAAGGCCTCCAGATGATACCGGAAGGTTTTCCAGGCCAGATCACCGTAGCTGGTGATGTATACCAGCGTGCCATGGGGGTCCCGCCGCCGCAGCTCCCGGCCCAGTTGGAAGCCGTCCCATTCCCCGTCCTTCAAATCCACGTCCAGGAAGTAGACGCTCCGGCTTCCGTCCCGGGCCGCGTCCAGCAGCTCCCGGGCCGTGGCGGCGGCGCAGGCCACCTCCATGTCGTAGTTCTCCACAAAGATTTTCCACTCCAGGGCGGTTTTGATCTGGTGGCGGACGGCCTCCTCGTCGTCGCATAAGTAAATCTGGATCATGCCCTGCCCTCCACCGTCAGCTCCTGGACAAACACGCCTCCGGCCCAGCCGGTGGAACAGGCGGCGTTGGGACACTTAGCCAGAATCCGCTGATAGCTGGGGAGGCCCAGCCCCCGGCCCTCTCCCTTGGTGGAGAAGCCCTCTGCCCAGATGCTGTCCGGGTCGATGGCTCCGGCGTAGGGGTTGGACACCCGCAGGGACAGCCCCTCCCCTTGGGCCAGCAGGACCACCTCCACCCAGTGCGTTTCCGTCTCCGCCGCGGCCTCGCCGGCGTTGTCCAGCAGAATCCCCAGGCACCGGGCAAAATCCCACACGTCCATCCCCACCCGCTCTACGGGGTAGAGCACCTCCAGGCGGCAGTCGATTCCCTTTTCCGACATAGCCGCCAGCTTGGACAGCAGCAGGCTGCGCACCTGGGGAACCCGCACATTACCGATCTGGGCGGAGGCCCGTATCTTCTCCCCAATGCGCCGGTCAAAGCCTGCGTCCAGCTCCGCCAGGGTGGCGCGAAGCTGGTCCAGCTCACCCTCGTCCGCCTGCTCCGACAGCCCCGCCAGCAGGTTTTTGTAGTCGTGGCGGAAGGCGCGCACCTCCCGGCGGATGTCCTCCAGGTCCCGCTCGTAAAGCTGCTGCTGGGCGATGATATCCCGCTGGGCCTCCACCTTCCGGGCGGCGTCCAGCCGCTGGGCCAGGTAAATGACCAATCCCACCGCCAGCGCCGCCATCACTACGACAAGCAGATAGTAGGGAACCAGATACTCCGGCTGAATCCCCAACTGTAAAATGAAGAATGCCTCCATAACCGCCTCCAGGGCAAAGGAGAACAGGGCCATGCGGCGCTGGATGGAACCCTCCTCCAGCAGAAGGCGGAACCAGTGCCCGAAGCGGAGCCGGTACAGCAGAGCGGCGGAGGCCAGCGTGACGGCCCCATAGATAACCATCGCCGCCGCATACTGGAGCTCGCTGTTCAGGAGCAGCAGTTGGGGCAGGTTTGACACGGCCACCTGGAACACGCCCGCCATGCACGTGGCGGCAAAGGCCTGCCAGAATCCGGTCTGCCACGCCCACCGGACCCATAGGGTACACATCAGCAGGATGGAGCAGGAGAGCGCGCAATAGCGGACGATTCCGCGGTCGGGGATGAGCGCATACAGGCCCGCCTCGATCAAGGTACCCAGCAGCGGGGAGAACACCAGGGCAGGCAGCTTTTTCAGCACCCGCCGCCCCCGCGTGTTCATAATCATAAACAGGTAGACCACCAGGATGGCGTGGGAAATCAAGGAACCTGTAAATTCAATCAGACAATCCTCCAGTGTGTACATAGAGATACCTCTTCTTTTCTGTGGAATTGTGCCTGAACAATATACCATATCCGGGGCGGTTTGTCCACGGCTGGAGGTCCGGCGGCAGGGGCCGTCCTGGAAGCAGACAACATCCGCCGCCGCGCAAAAAAACACTTCCCTTTACAAGCAGTTTATGGTATACTGCGTTCAAAGTCTATCGCCCGCCGGTTCAGCTTGAAGCATCATTTTGACTGGCAGGTCGAGCGGCTTTTGTTCTGCCTATTGACAAAATCATCAGAAAAAGGAGCGACAGGACCGTGACGGAAAAGCAAGCGGACTCCCGAGTCAGCCGGGGCATACGGCGAAGCCTGAACAGGAGGATATTGAGAAGCACTACGCTGAATATTCTGGTACTGGTGGTCATATGCTGCGTGATTATGGCCCTTTCCATGCAGGCGCTTGCCAACAGCATTCTGTTGGACAGCCTTCAGCCCATGGCGCGGCAGTCGGCCAAGGCGGAGAACCCCAGCGGCTTTATCAAAAGCTGGGACAACGCCTGTATGCAGACGATGCTCCACGCCAACGGAACCTATCCCAATGAGTATACCCGCTATTACGCCGGCCAGCTCCTGGAGGGGCAGGGCGAAGGCAGCATTGACGCGATCTCCGGGGCGTCCTCCTCCCACGGAACGTTCCAGGTGCTGGCCCGGGCCGTGCCGGAGCAGGCCAGACGGGGAGATTTCAGCATTGTGTTCGTAGATACGGCCCATTAAGCCTCCGAAGGACTCTTTTCAAGCGGGAATTTCATGGGATATGTATATATATAAAACATAAAAACAAATTGGGAGTGAACCATATGGCGCCTATTGTAAGCAGTGGAAACGACGGACAGAAAATCAAACGCATCGGCCGCAAGGTTGGAAATCTGGTCGCGGCGATGCTGGGTATAAGCATTACCCTGGTTGTGCTGCTGTGTGTGCTGATGTTCTACCGGCTCACCATGTCCATGATGCAGAAGGAATGCGTAAGCGGCACCAATGTGCTGGCCTATGAGCTGGCCACCTATTCCGGCGGCGACGACAAAACAGCGCTTTTAGACGAATTGAAGCAGGAAATGGGGTGTGAATTCACCATCTTCCACGGGGATGAGCGGGCTTACACCACCATCCAGCAGAACGGGCAGCGGGCCGTGGGCACCCGCCTTTCCAGTGAGCTTGCCAAGGTGGTGCTGGAGCAGGGCAAAAGCTATGTGGGGCGGGCCACTATTTTGGGAGAAGAGCATCTCTGCTCCTATGTCCCCACCTACGGCGCCGATGGGCAGATCGACGGCCTGATTTTTGCCGGAATCTCCATGGCGTCCGCCGCAGAGCAGATTTGGCTGACCGTTGTGCTGTCCTGCCTGGCCGGTGTCGCGCTGATTGTGGCCGGAATTCTGGTGGTTGGGGCCTATATCAAAAGAACGGTTTCCACCCCCCTCTTCCGCCTGACCATATTGGCGCAGACTCTGGAACAGGGAGATCTGGGGTTGAACCAGCACCAGACCATGATGGTGGGAATCAATTCCAACGATGAGATCGGAACGCTGTCCCAATGCTTTGACAGCACCATCAGCCGCCTGAGAAATTACATCGGAGAGATCTCCAATATGCTGGAGGCCATCGCCGGCGGTGATTTGACGGCACAGATCACCCAGGAATATGTGGGGGACTTTGCCTCCATCCGCACCTCCCTGAACGATATCCTCCAAAAGCTCAACAGTACCATGGGGCAGATCGTCACCAGCGCCGAGCATGTCTCCGGCGGAGCGGAGCAGATGTCCACCGCCTCACAGGCGCTCAGCCAGGGCTCCGTGGAGCAGACCGGCGCGGTGGAGGAGCTGGAGGGCACGATCCGCTGCGTCACGCAGAGCGTCAAGCAGACTGCGCAAAACGCCCAGCGGGCACGGGAGCAGGTCGGCGGGATGAGCCGCCAGCTCGCCGAGGGCAACCAGAAGATGCAGGAAATGATCGCCGCCATGGGCGAAATTTCCGACAGCTCCAATGAGATTGGAAAGATCATCAAGACAATTGAAGATATAGCGTTCCAGACCAATATCCTCGCCCTGAACGCCGCCGTAGAGGCCGCCCGCGCCGGTACGGCGGGCAAGGGGTTCGCCGTGGTCGCCGACGAAGTGCGCAGCCTGGCGGCCAAGAGCGCCGAGGCGTCCCAGTCCACCTCGGCGCTGATCGGGCGGTCCATTACCGCGGTGAATCAGGGCACGCAGATCGCGGACGCCACCGCCAGGCAATTGGAAAATGTGGTGAAGGGCGCCCACGGAATTGAGGAAACCATCAACGGGATTGCCGCCGACGCCCAGACACAGGCCGGGGCGGTGGAGCAGATTCAGGATCAGATTGGACAGATCACCAGCGTGGTCCAGAGCAATTCCGCTACGGCCGAGGAGAGCGCGGCCACCAGCCGGGAGCTCAGCGCCCAGGCCAACGTGCTCAAGCAGCTGGTCAAAACCTTCCGCCTTCGGCGGATGTGATCCTCGCTGCGCGTGAAAATTTTCTTTAGCAGTCATACCGCCTCCGTTGCGTTTTACGCGGCGGAGGCGGTATGACTGCTGTTTCCCGGGGTCAATCGGCTCAACCGGCCCACCTCCCGGCGGATGCCGTCATGGGGGAGGGGCTGGGGAGAAGCGGGCGGAGGAAGACCGGCCCATCTGCTTCTTGCCAATGGGCCGGAGCCTTGCTATAATAATTGCAGCTGTATTACTATGTTGGGAGGAGGCGTTCAGTTGTGTCGATCAAGGACAAAATCGCATCCATCTTGTTTGGCGCCAAAGGGAACGGTGAGGCTGCCGGGGAAGAGTCTGGCGCGGAGCGGGAGCCGTTGAAGGAGCAGGCTCCGGAGGCCCCGACCGCTGTGGCGGAGGACCCGGCGCTGATCAAGCTTCCGGGGGATCACCCGCTGATCCAGCTCTATGGCCTGCGGCGCAAGGAGGCGGGACACCTGCCGGCTCCGCGCCTTTGCATGGATGAGGAGGGCGTGCTGCCGGAGGAGCTGATCCGCCGGGAGAAGGGCCGGCTTCAGACTGCCCTGAAAAATGTGTGCAACTTCCGGTTGAAATCCACGAAAAGCAATGTGAACCGGCGCAAAAAGGATGGGGAGGAGGTTGAGCGCGAGCCCCAGGGGCTGGACGCCCTGCCCTGGTTCTTCATCTCCGGCGATAAGCTCCATGCCTGGGTGATGGTGTTCCCGCCCACGGAGGAGGGACAGGAGCTGACCCGGGAGACGCTCTATCAGGCCATGCAGGACCAGGGCATCGCCTACGGCGTGAACGAGCGCCTGGCGGACCGGCTGGCCCATGACGACCAACGCTATTTCCACCTGTTTCTGATCGCCCAGGGCAAGCCCGCTTTCGACGGGAAGAACGGCAACATCGTGGACTACTTTCCCCGGGTGCTGGAGCGGGTCCTGGCGGTGGATGAGTACGACCAGGTGGACTACACCGCGCTGAACCTGATCCACAATGTGAAGGAGGGGCAGGAAATCTGCCGCTTGATCCGGCCCACCGAGGGTGAGCCGGGCCGGACGGTGCTGGACCAGGAGATTCCGGCCAAAAGCGGCAAGTCCGTTGCCCTGCCCAAGGGGCGCAACACCGAGATCAGCGAGGACGGGGACGCGCTGGTGGCCCTGGCCGACGGCCATGTGGAGTTCACCGGGCGCAGCTTCCAGGTCAAGCCCGTGCTGGATATTCCGGGAAATGTGGATTTTTCCACCGGGAACATCAAATTCCTGGGCGACGTGAATATCAAGGGCGACGTGCTCACCGGCTTCACCGTCCGAGCCATGGGCAGCATCTGGGTGGGAGGCGTCATCGAGGCGGGCAGCACCGTGGAGGCCGGGGGCGACCTCACGGTGGTCAAGGGCATTCTGGGGGACGGCACCACCACCGTCCGGGCCCAGCGGTGCGTGTTTTCCAAATATATTGAGAACGCCACCATTTACGTCCGGGAAAACCTTCAAACCGACGCCATCATCAACGGCGGCATCTACTGCGACGGGGAGGTGCTGGTCCGGTCCGGGCGGGGCGTCATCATGGGCGGCCGGGTCTGGGCGGCAAAGAAGGTGAGCGCGTCCACCGTGGGGTCCAAATCGGAACGCCGGACCTCCATCGTCCTGGGGGGGCTGCCCTGCACCAGCTTCGAGCGGGAGCAGGTGCGCCGGGAATTGAAGGAGCTGGAGATTGAGCATGAGCGGCTGGAGTGCCAGCTGGACAGCCCGGTGAAGGCCAGCCTGCTCAGCAAGGTACGAATGAAGCTGTCCACCACGGAGCTCCGGCTCCAGCAGCTGGAGGAGGACCTTCACGATATCAAGGAGACGCTGGGCGGCAAGGAGGATGAGGGCCGCCTGGAGTGCGGCGTGGCCCATGCCGGAACGGAGATCCGGTTCGGCGAAGAAATGCTCCGCCTGCACAGGGAGGAGCGGCAGTGCGTCGCCAAAATGGTCTGCGGTGAGATCATCGTGATGTAGTCCCGTTCAGAAGCGGACTGGAAAGGAACTGATGGTATGAAGAAAAAGGTCATGGTGGTGGATGACTCCAAGGTCATGGCATTACAAATCAGCAAGCTGCTGGAGGGCACTGAGTTTGAGATGGCCGCCTACTGCGAAAATGGAGAGGAGGCCATTGCCCGCTATGAGGAGGTCCGCCCGGACGTGGTAACGATGGACATCATTATGCCGGGGATCGATGGATTGGAAACCGCTCAGGTCCTCATGTACGAGCACGACGAGGCCCGGATCGTCATCGTTTCCTCCCTGGGCTGTGATGATATGATTCAGGAGCTCTATGGCATCGGGGCTCAGGCGGTGCTTTTCAAGCCGCTCACCCGAGAGGGGCTGCTGGGCGCGCTGAAGAAGGCGCTGAGCTGAACAAATGAGCGCTCATGCGCCCATCGAATAAAGGTCTGGTGGCTGGAGGCCCGCCCAAAAGGGCGGGCCTCCAGCCACCAGCTGGTATCTCTTCAAAACAACCGGGCGGCTCCATGGCTCCAGGACGGCTTCGCCGTGAATATGCCTGTTGCCGGCGAGGGTGCGCCGCTGACCGCGTGCATGTCCCGCGGCTCATGAACGGGGATATCGGGACGCATACGCCTGTTCCGCACGGGCGATGGTCATCATCCGCTCAATCCCGTGGGCAAAGAGCATCTGAAACGCCTGACAGTAATAGTTGCCAATGCCCTCCGGCCCCTGCGCCCAATCGTTTTTGCACCCGCCGTTACAGAGCTGCCTCCATGGACAGGCGGCGCACCGGGACGGTTTTTCCCGGCCCCAGGCCAGAAAGCGGCGGAGTGTTTCCCCCTCGGACATTTCCGCCAGGGATTGTTCCCCCAGCCTTCCCATCCGCCAGTCATCCAGCGCGAAAAAGTCACAGGGATAGACCGTGCCGTCCCCTTCCACCACGAAATAGCTGCCGCATTGCCCGCAGGTGGCGCAGGTGCTGCTGCCGTCTCGCAGAAGAATGTGGATGTAATCCTCGAACAGCCGGACGCTGTGATACTCTCTCCGTTCCCAATCCCGGTACCACAAATCGAACAGGGCGCACAGGAACTCCCCATAAGCCCTGGGGGTCAGGGAGAAGGCGTTCTGCCCCCGCTCCCCTCCCAGGGGATCCATGCAGGCGATAAACTGCATATAGTCAAAGCCCAGCTTTTTCAAACCGGCATACACCTTTTGCGGGCTGCGGGCGCATTGAGCGGTGACCACACACAAGGCGTTGGTTCTGACTCCGCCGCGCAAAAGCAATTCCGCGTGTTTGCGGACCAGGTTCCAGGTGCCGCCCTCCCCGTTCACCCGGTGGGCGTTGTGCAGCTCCTTGAATCCGTCGATGGAAACGCCCACCAGGAAGTCCTCCCGCCGGAAAAACTCCGCCCATTCTAGATTCAGCGCAACGCCGTTGGTCTGGATCGCAAAATTCAGCGTCACACCCGGAGGGCACAGCTCCCTGGCCCTTCGGACGAAGGACTGGAAAAAACCCAGTCCCGCCAGGGTGGGCTCTCCCCCCTGAAATGTGAACGTGACAAGGCCGTGCCGGTCCACGACGCGAAAGGCCTCCGCCAGCAGCAGCTCCACGGTCTCCAGAGACATCAGGCCCATGCTGGCCTGGGCGCGGTTTGCCGCTTCGTCCGCGTAAAAGCAGTACCGGCATCGGAGATTACACAGGCTGGAGGCAGGCTTGATTAGAAAATTCACGTTTTTCACAGGGCGGTCACACCTTTTCAGCTGTCAATTGGCTGCGCTTTGAGACACGCCCTGTCATGATACCCCCGCCGCCGCCAGATTTCAAGGGGTTTCCTCAGACATTGCTCACAAAATATTCACAGCTCTGACGGATATTTTTGCTCCGCGTCAGTTCAGCTCACCAGATAATAAATCGCCGTGCAGGGCTTCAGCCTCAGCTCCACCCCGCCCGCAGGCAGGGGAATATCGCCCGTGGCGCCTGTCTGCTTGTAAGCGGCGTTGCTGTCCAGCAGCACACGGTACTTTTTCGCGTTTTCCAGCTTCAAGCGGAAGGTCTGCTCCCTGCTGGAGAAGTTAAACACCGCCGCCAGCCGCTCCTTCCCGCCCATACGCTCGAAGGCGTAGACACACTTGCTCTCCTGGTGGCAGTCGATCCACTGGAATCCGTCCCGGTCGTAGTCCCTGGCCCACAGCGCGGGGTGGGCCAGATAGATCCGGTTCAGGCTGCCCATGAAACGGTGGAAGTTGTCGTGGAGGGGATAGCTCAGCAGATTCCAGTCCTGCTCCCGCTTCTCATCCCACTCCCGGACCTGGGCGAACTCGTTGCCCATGAAGTTCAGCTTTTTGCCGGGATGGGCGTACATATACATATAGAACGCCTTCAATTGGGCGTGCTTCTCCTCATACTCCCCCGCCATCTTCTGGAACACGCTGGCCTTCCCGTGCACCGTCTCGTCGTGGGACAGGGGGAGCAGATGATTGGCGTCGTAGTAATACATCATGGAGAAGGTCAGCCGGTGATAGGCGCCGGTGCGGTACTCAGGCGGGGTCCGGAAGTAATCCAGGGTATCGTTCATCCAGCCCATGTCCCACTTGTAATCGAATCCCAGGCCGCCCTCATTGGCGCTTAGGGTGACGCCGGGGAAAGAGGTGGAGTCCTCCGCCGCCAGAATCGCGGTGGGGTGCAGGGCCTTGAGCCCCTGATTCATGTATTTCAGGAAGTCCACGGCGCTGCCGTTGACCCCGCGGGCGGGATCGCCCTGCCAATAGATGGCCCGGCTGATGGCGTCCAGGCGCAGGCCGTCGAAGTGGAACTCCCTCAGCCAGTAGTTGGCGGCGGACTGCAAAAAGCTGCGCACCTCTCCCCTGGAGTGCATGAAGTTGCAGCTGCCCCACTCGCTCTCGCCCACGGCGGAGTTGGGGTACTCATACAAAGCCGTGCCGTCATACCGGGCCAGGGCGTAGCCGTCCACCGCGAAATGGACGGGGACAAAGTCCATGATGACCCCGATGCCGTTTTGATGGCAGGCGTCGATGAAGGCCTTCAGCTGGTCGGCGGCGCCGTACCGGGCGGTGGGGCTGTAAAAGCCGGTGACCTGATAGCCCCAGGACTCGTCGCAGGGGTACTCGGTCAGCGGCATGACCTCCACATAGTTGTAGCCCTGCTCCTTCAAATAGGGGATGAGGATGGGGATCAGCTCCTCATAGCTGTACCAGGCGTCGGCCGCCTCCCCGGGCTTGCGGAAGGAGCCGAAGTGAATCTCGTAGATGTTCAGCGGCTTGCTCTTGCAGTCGGAGCGGGCGCGCATCCACTCCCCGTCCCCAAACCGGTAGGAGTCCAGCGCCCGGATGATGGAGGCGGAATTGGGCCGCAGCTCCATGCCGAAGCCGTAGGGGTCGCAGTGGTCGATGAAATAATTCCCGCTTCTGTCGTAGACGCGGTACTTGTACATCATCCCCGCCGCCGCGCGGTCCACATGGCAGCACCAGAAATTCCCGTCGTAGTCCCGATTCATGGGGATCTCCCGCCAGCCGCTGAACTCCCCGATGAGGGACACCCGCTCGGCGGCGGGGGCAAAGGTGCGGAAGGTGACGCCCGTCCCCTCAAAATGTGCGCCCAAAAACTCGTAGGCGTCGAAAATTTTTCCTGTGTAGAACCCGTAATGATCCATGGTAGAACTCCCTCCAAAGATAGTGGACAAGTGTCGGTTTACTTGATATAATCATTTTAAACGGTCAAACCGGACCTGTCCACCGACGGTCGGCCCCATGAGACGGATAACCGACCATTCGACAAAATCGTCCATTTGAAGGAGTGCGCCCCATGGACATCCGCATTCAAAAAACCGAGACCGCCATCAAAAACGCCTTCATGGAGCTGCGCTCCCGGAAGCCCGTCGAAAAGATCACGGTGAAGGAGCTGTGCGGGCTGGCCCAGATCAACAAATCCACCTTTTACACCCACTACGACGACATCTACGCCCTGTCGGACGCCATGCAGTCGGAGACCATCGCCTTTGTGCTGGGTACCATTTCCCAGGGGGAGTGGTCCGTCCAGGAGCCGGGGGCCCTCACCCGGGCCATTTTCCAGGCCACCACCGCCCACCGGACCCTTATCAACGGCCTGTTTTCCCCCCGGGAGCGGTCCCGGCTGGCCAGCGCGCTGGAACTGGGCGTGAAAGAGATGATCTATCAGAAATACCCGGAGCTGCGGGGGGACGTGGAGAAGAGCATCCTGCTGTCCTTCTCCATCCAAGGGGCCTACCACGCCTATCTCAGCCATCCGGAGGCGGAGGAGGAGCGGCTGGCGTCGGTCATTGAGCGCATTTCCAGCACGCTGCGCCCCCTGTATTGAGCGCGGGGGATCAAGGAAGGACTGATTAAATGCGTCTTCGGCATCTTGCGGGAATTTCACGCCATAATGTTGTTGCGATTTCTTGAAATAAACACAATTATTCCTGCGAAATCGCGCCGCATTCTGGCGTGAAATTTCTCCGCAATCTGCTCTTGCCGATTTAATCAGTCCTTCCTCAAAACCAAAAATCCCGTGGAATCTGCGATTCCACGGGATTTTTGGGCGTGGGCCAGGGCGGGCGCCGGGGTATCGGTGTCAGGCCGGACCCGCTCTACTCGTACAGCAGCAGCACATTCACCGGCGCGACCCCGAACTGCGGAGGAAACTCCGCGGAACGGCGGTCCTTGGGCACCCGCCACCACAGCGGCGGGGCCTGGGGGGACTGGCCGCGGTATCGGAATTCCACGATCCACTCAAAGGGCTCCTCCATCTCCCCCAGGTACTCCACGGGGAAGCGGTTCTGAGGCGTTTTGGCGTTGAAGTAGTGGGCTCGGATACCCACCGCTCTCACACCGTCCCTCACCGGTCTGGCGGTCTGGAGCGTAATCCCCCAGTCAGGCACCTCCACCTCGTACTCCCCCGTCTTTCGGGCCGGCGCAACGTTTTTGCATCCCGTGAGGGCGCAGGCGCACACGCTCTCCGGGTCGGCGAACAGGGCCTTGGTATCCTTCACGCCCAGCAGCCGCCCCCCGTCCATCACCGCGATGCGCGAGCACATGTGATACGCCTCGTCCCGGCTGTGGGTCACCAGCACCACGTCACGTCCGAACCGCCCCAGCAGCTCCCGCAGCTCCAGCTGCAGCTTTTCCCGCAGGTGGCTGTCCAAGGCGCTGAAGGGCTCGTCCAGCAGCAGCACTCGGGGACCGCTCACCAGGATGCGGGCCAGCGCCGTGCGCTGCTGCTGCCCGCCGGACAGCTGGAGAGGCCGCAGCCCCTCCAGCCCCTCCAGCCGGCACAGGCGGACCGCGTTCTGTGCCTCCGCCTCCCGTTTCGCTCGGTCCTTCTCCCTGTGGAGGCCGCACAGAATGTTCTGCCGCACCGTCATATTGGGAAACAGGGCGTAATTTTGGAACAAATACCCCACCCGCCGCTTCTGCGGAGGCAGGTCGATCCGTTTTTCCGAATCAAACAGCGTCTCCCCGTCCAGCACGATGGTTCCCCGGTCCGGCCGTTCGATGCCCGCGACGCACTTCAAGGTCATGCTTTTGCCGCAGCCGGAGGCCCCCAGCAGGCCCAGCACACCGCTCCGGGTCTCGAACCGGGCGGCGAGGCGGAAATCCCCCAGCTGTTTTTCAATGTCCACAAAAAGGCTCACCGCTTCACCGCCTTCCGCCGCTCCTCCAGCAGGTTCACCGCCAGCAGCACCACGGTGGAAATAGCCAGGTTCACCAGCACCCAGCGGAAGGCCCCCGCCTCGTCGTTGGTGCGCCACAGCTGGTACACGGTGGTGGAAATGGTGGCGGTTTTTCCTGGGGTATAGCCGATGAGCATACTGGTGGCCCCGTACTCCCCCAGCGCCCGGGCGAAGGCCAGCACCGTGCCCGCCAGAATACCCTGACGGCAGGCGGGCATGCGCACCCGCCAGAAAATATAGGTGTTGGACAGCCCCAGGGTCTGCCCCGCATGGGCCAGGGTTTCGTCAAAGCTCTCAAAGGCGCCTCGGGCGGTGCGGTACATCAGGGGAAAGGCCACCACCGACGCAGCCAGGACGCCGCCCTGCCAGGTCATGACAAACTGCACGCCAAATTGGGCCAGGAACATCCCAAAGGGCCGTTTTGCACCAAAGATCAGCAGCAGAAAGTACCCGCACACCGTGGGCGGCAGTACCATGGGCAGGGTGAGGACCACATCCAGCGCCCCCTTCACCGCCCGCGGCAGGCGGGCGGCGTAGTAGGCGCACAGAATGCCCAGAAAGAACACGATCACGCAGCTCACCGCCGCGATGCGCAGGGAATTGAGCAGTGGGTACCAGTCCATGCGATCCTCCTATCCGGCGGGGGAGAAGCCCGCCTTCTCAAACACCTCCATGGCGGCGCCGGTGGTCAGGTAGTCCAGAAACGCCTGGGCCGCCTCCTGGTTTTTGCTCTGCTTCAGCACGGCGGCGGGATAGATCACCTGACCGCACATTTCGGCCGTGGCCCGGTCCGCCACCGTCAGGCCCGCGCTGAAGGCGTCGGTGCAGTACACCACGCCGCAGTCCACGCTGCCCTCCGAGATCTGGGTGGTGACCTCCTTCACGTTGGTGCCGTAGGTGACGCACTGGGCGGCGGCCAGCTCTTCCTCGTTCAAGCCATAGTAGGCCAGAATCCTCTGGGTGTACTGTCCCACGGGCACATCGCTGTTGCCCATAGCCAGCAGCACGTCTCCGCCCTTCAATGCCTGGGCCAGATCGTCAAAGCTCTCAATCCCCTTGGGGCTGCCCTCGGGCACGCACAGCACCACCTGATTCTCCAGCAAATCGACGCGGCTGCCTTCACTCAGCGAGCCCTGTTCATCCAGCGTGTCCATCTGCCTGGGCGCGGCGGACAGGAACAGGTCGCACACCGCCCCCTCCTGAATCTGGGTGAGCAGCGTACCGGAGGAGTCAAAGCTGCAGGTGATGGTCACGCCGGGATGGTCCTTTTCGTACACGGTCTTGAGCTCGGTGAGGGTCTCGGTCAGGGAGGCGGCGGCGAACACAGTCAGCGACCTCTCCTGGGTTTTCTCCCCGCCGCAGGCGGAGAGCGCCGGCAGCAGCATCGCCGCCAGCAGGATCATGCTTGTGGTTTTTCTCATGGCTTTTTACTCCTTTTTCCCATATTTCAGGGATGTATTTATATAAACGTGGATTTACACGTTTATACCGAAGTAAAAAGGGCGGCTGCGGGCGTTCAGACGCCCCTGCCGAAGCCGCAGTTGGGGAAATGGCACTCCGGGCAGTTGAGGCAGAGTCCCCCGTGCCCCAGCCCTGCCAGCCACTCCGCCGTAATGGGCACATCCGCCAGCAGACGGGGCAGGGCCAGATCAAAAATGGTGCGCTTGGCATACATCACGCAGCCGGGCAGGCCGCAGACAGGCCGCCCGTCCTTTGTGTACGCCGCCAGGAACATGGCTCCGGGCAGCACCGGCGCGCCATAGCTGACGATGTCCGCCCCGGTGTTCCTGATGGCCAGCGGGGTGCGGTCGTCCGGGTCCACGCTCATGCCGCCGGTGCACAGCACCAGCTCACAGCCGCCGGCCAGCATGTTCTGAATGGCGGCGGTGATGGCCTCATGGTCGTCGTCCAGCACCTGGTGGGCAATCATTTCACAGCCGTACGACTCCAGCTTTTCTCGGATCACCGGCGTGAACTCGTCCTGGATGCGCCCGTGGAACACCTCGCTGCCGGTGGTGACCAAGCCGTACCTCTTTGGCTTCAGCGGCACCAGCTTCAGCAAAGGCTCCTCCCCCGCCGCCTGCCTCGCCCGCTCCATTTTCTTCTTTTCGATGACCAGGGGGATGATCCGGGCGCCGCACAGCTTGTCCCCCTTCCGCACAAAAAAACCGGAGGCGCGGGTGGCGATCATCATCTCGCCCAGGCTGTTCACCCTGCGCAGGCGCTCCACATCCACCAGAAACAGCCCGTCCACATCGGCGCTCAGCTCGATCTTTCCCTCCTTGGGGGCGGAGGCGGTCATGTGCTCCCCCTGGCAAATGGTCCGCAGCACGTCCGCCGCCTCGTCCTCATGGAGCATGTTCTCGTCCTTTTCCCACACATATAAGTGCTCCTTGCCCACGCTGAGCAGGACGGGAACGTCCTCCTCCCGCACCACATGGCCCTTGCGGAACACCGCGTCCTTCGTCACGCCGCGGATGATCTGCGTGATGTCGTGGCACAGCACCTGCCCCACCGCGTGCTCCGTTTTGATCAGCTTCATGATCCTTCCTCCTGTCTCCCTGGGCCGCGCCCTTTCTTCTTATTAAACTCGGTTTCCGGAAAAAAGTCAAGCTCCCTCACTCTTTTTGTCATTTTTTACACAGAAACACCGGCCGGCCCTCCCATCAGCGGGAGCGCCGGCCGGCGATTATTCTTCCGTGTTCAGCTGGCCCGCTCCAGAGAGGAGGGCCCTGTTTTGGACTCAGGCTCATGCTTGGCCTGCGCCTGAGCCACAGTGGGGCGGCGCACCACCCTGCCCACCGCCAGCACCGCGCCGGTGACGATCAGCACCAGATAGCAGCTCAGCGTCCGGCTCAGAATCATGGCGGGGGCCACCAGGGCCTCGCCGTAGATGAGCAGGAACCCCCGGAGAAACACGTTCTCCGCCGCTCCGGCGGACCCGGGCAGAGGCAGATAGCCCACGGCGATGGAGCACAGCGCCTGGAGCGCCATGATCTGCCCTAATCCAAAGCCGGACAGTCCGAAAGCCCGGTACACCACGTAGGGCATGGCATAGGAGCAGGCCAGCTGCAGCGTGCTCAGCCCCACCACCTGGACCAGGAGCGCGGGGGCCCGGCGGATGAGATCGGCGCCCCGGCGGTATTCCCGCAGGTGCTCGTCGGCTTTCGCCTCCAGCCCCGCCCTGTCCAAGGGAGGATATACCTTCGCGCCCAGCGCGATGCATCCGTAAAGCAGCTTTCTGGCCGGACCGGGCAGGAACAAAAAGAGGAACATGGCCACGTCCAGCAGTCCGAACACCGCCAGCCCCAGACCCAGCAGCAGGCCGATTTGACCGCCCAGGCGCTCGGTGAGCCCTCCGGCGGTGAACAGGGCGAACACGCCCCAAATCATAGCGGCGGTGTTATAGCCGATGGTGACCAGCAGCATGTCCAGCGCGCCGGAGGCGGCCGGCGTACCGTCCTTGCTCATGGCCAGCACCTGAGCGGGCTGGCCGCCGGTGGCGGAGGGGGTGATGGTACTGAAAAAGAAGCCCACGCTGGAGTAATAGGCGCACCGCCGGAAGGGCTGGGGACAGCCCAGGGCCCGGAGAACGGCATGGGTGGCCCCGGCCTCGCAGCAGATAAAGAGGACCATCAGCGGCACGCCCAGCAGCAGGACACGCCAGTCGGCGCCGAGCAGGGCGGCGGCCAGCTGGCCGGGGGTCTGCTCCTGGAAGATGGTGTGCACCGTCCAGCCCAGCAGGGCCAGCACCGCCGCCATGCACAAAATGTTTTTGACTTTTCCCTTCATAACTTCCCTCATTCCAAACGGTTCCGCCGCCGGGCGAGAGCTGAAAAGCCATCATATCGCCCCGTCAGCGAGCTGAAAGTTCTTTTGGCTCTTTTCTTTCCGAGAAAAAGAGCTACGCGCGCACCTGGGCCAGCTCACGCACCACGGTGCAGGCGGCGGTACGGCTCAGGTCGGCCGCCATGCCGTCCATGGCGCGCTCCATCGACGACAAAAGCTCATCGTCATAGATGGTCTCCCGGATGGCGGCAAGGCACTCGCTCTCATCCTTGGCGGCGATGCGGGCCATGCCCCGGCGCACCAGGAAGTTGGCGTTCTCCTGCTCCTGCTTCAGGAAGGGCTGCCACGCCAGGATGGGCAGCCGTGCGGCGATGGCCTCAAAGCAGGTGATGCCGCCGGGCTTGGACAGCATCAGGTGGGCCCGGGCCATGTACTTCTCCACCTGCGTGGTGAAGGGCACCACCTCAATATTCTCATACCTCCCATTCAGCCGCTGAAACAGCTTCTCATTGCGCCCGACGAGAATGGTGGTATGCACCCCCGGCAGGGCGTTGAGCGTCTGATAGAAGGAGTCCCGCCGGGGCATCAGCCCCAGGCCGCCGCCCATGATGAGCAGCTCCCGGCGCTGAGCGGTATCATTCCTGCGAGCGGGGCGGAAGCGCCCGCTCACAGGAATGCCGGATACCACCACGGCATCCGGGTCCACGCCCTTGGCGATGAATCCCTGCCGGACGGATTCCTCCGCCACCAGATAGCAGTCGGTGCCGGGGTGGAGCCATTCGCTGTGGCAGGTCACGTCGGTGACGCAGGTGACCAGGGGGATGTCCGACGGCCCCTCCTCCTTATACCGCGCCATGGCGGCGGAGCAGATGGGGTGGGTGGACACCACCACGTCGGGCTGGTAATCGTCCAGCAGCCGGTCCAGGCCGTCCAGCAGGTCGTCTCCCCGGCCGTCGCCGGAGTCGTTGGCGGTCAGGTCGTGGTAAATGTTATAGAAAACGCCGCCGTAGGTCACCAGCACATTGAACCACCAGTACATGGCGGAGGCCCGCTCGGGCAGCGCGTATTCAAACAGGTCGATCACGTCGGCCTTATGGCCGTCCTGGACCAGCTGCTCCCGGAGCGCGTTGGCGGCGGACAGATGACCCATGCCAAACTTTCCTGTCAAAATCAGAATGTTCACTGAAAATCCCTCCTCATACCGGCACAAGCTGCGCTTACTCGCTTCGCTGTGCCCCCTCCCCGCATGAAAGCTGAACGGCGTTTTCGCGGAGAATCCGATGAAGCCATCACGGCTTGCTTTTCGATGGTCCCAATTATAGAGGACAAATCTTCAATTTCAATGCCGAACCTTCTTAGATTTTGGTGGGGATTTTCTTAAATATATATTAAGGCACAATGCACAAAGCCCTTCGTGCCGGCAATCAGCCTTTTTTTCGCAAAAAAGGTGAGCCGAGGCTTGCGCCCCGGCTCGAAAGGATGGAGGATAGAATGAAAAAGAAAAGCATCTCTTGCAAGTATTAGAATACAAGGCGGTCGTTACAAAAGTTCGTGTCCATTTGTTACAAAAGCATTAAATGTTTTCGGGCAGACCGGCCAGCGTCAGCGTGAAATCGAACCGCTCGTCTCCATCCTCCCCTTCGCCGCGGGCAAAGAGCTCGTCTCCACAAGCGGCGGTGTCCACAAAAATGGTCTCTCCCGCCTGGCACTCGCTGACGTAGCCGATTTGGAAGGAGCGCACGAATTTTCCCCGGCACAGCCGCTCCAGATGGAGGCTGTCACAGGCGAAATCGGCGTAGTGGGCGTTGTTCACGTGACCGTTGATGTCGGTGTCGGAGTAGCCCAGGTCCCGCCGGACACGAGCGCCGAACGCCTCCGGCATGGCGGGGCGGCGCAGCTTGATGGATTTGTTCAGCGCGCCCCCGTCGGTGCCCTGGAACTCCGTCAGGTTCTTCATGCGGAACAGCTTTCGCTCGTGCGCGTCCACCATCACCCATACGGAGGCGCCCTGCCCGACGGGCCTGCCGTCCCGGAACAGGTCGAAATCACGGTAGGAGGACGCCCCCGACGCCCCCCGGTGCCAGGTCTTGATGTGGATGAGGTCATTCCAGCGCAGGGGCGTGTCCAGCTCCATCCAGTTGCGGGTCACCATCCAAAGGCAGTTGTACTTCTCCTTGATCTGCGGCCCCGACACCCCCAGGGCCAGCGCCGCCTGGGTGGCCGCCTCCTGCAAAAAGCCCAGCACCGCCGACGGGCGGCACTGGTTGAACAAGTCCACGTCCCTGGAATTCACCCGGTAATCCATCTCATAAACTGTGCTCATGTCTCTTCAGTCCTTCCTTCCAGGGATGGTCAGCGCGTCCCTGGCGCACAGGTCCGCCAGATCATCGTGGGATGCGGCGGACAGGCGCAGGGCCGCGCCGCACCGGGCGCACACCAGATCCACCGACGAGTAGCCCACCTTCACGCCGTAATCCGTGGAACCACAGGCGCACTTCACCCCGCCCCGGGCGGCGATATCCTTGAGCTCGGCCAGCGTCTCCTCCATGACCACCTCGTCCAGAAAAGCTCCCCGGCGCTCCATCCGGTCGTCCATGCGCAGCTTGTCCACCGCCTGCTCCAGCTTTTCCACGGCCCGGAATACCTGGTCCTCCTCGCCCACATAGCAGCAGCCCAGCCCCGACGCGGGACAGCTGAGCGCCAGCAGCTTTTTGCGCAGCAGCGCGTCGTTTCCGCACACCGCCCGATGGTCTTTGGCGCAGAACAGGCAGGGCACCGTCACCTCACAGCGGTCCCCCAGCTGGTGAAAGCCCAGCTCCGACTTGCCGCAGGGGCAGGGAAGCGTGCTGTCCCCCGCGGCAAGCTGAAAGGCGGTGCGCCGGGCGATCACCGCGCTGCCGCACACGGGGCAGATATATCCGATGGTACGGCTTTCCTCTGGCATAGACTGTCCCTCCCAAACATTTTCCGAAGGGCATTATACCACCATTTTCCCCACTTTTCCAGTGACAAAGCCATTTTTGTTGTCAAATCCTTCCCCGCGTATGAATTGGCTTTCTTTGCGCAAACTACCTGTAAATCACGCCAAAGGAGTCAGTTCCATGGAAAACAAAAAGCTGGGGCGGCAGACCTTCCAGCCGGGGTCGCCCCCCGTGATCATCGGCCACGGCTCCGCCGCCGGCAAAAAGGAGAGCCAGGGTCCCCTGGGCCGCCACTTTGACCACACCTGCGACGACGACACCTTCGGTGCCAAGACCTGGGAGCAGTCCGAGTCCGCCATGCAGCAGCTGGCCCTGGACTCCGCGCTGAAGCGGGCGGGGCTGCGCAACCCCGATCTGGACCTGCTGCTGGCCGGGGACCTGCTCAACCAGTGCATCGGCTCGGGCTACGCAGCCCGAACCGCAGCCATCCCCTTTTTCGGGCTGTACGGGGCCTGCTCCACCATGGGGGAGAGCCTGGCTCTGGCCACGCTGCTGCTCAGCGGCGGGTACGGCAGGTACGCCGCCGCCGCCACCTCCTCCCACTTCTGCTCGGCGGAGCGGCAGTACCGTACGCCGTTGGAATACGGCAGCCAGCGCACCCCCACCGCCCAGTGGACCGCCACCGCCGCCGGAGCGGTGATCGTCACCAACGACGTGCGGCCCGGCCCCCGGGTGGCGCGGGTCACCGTGGGCAAGGTGGTGGACAAGGGCATCAAGGACGCCAACAACATGGGAGCGGCCATGGCGCCCGCGGCTTATTCGACCCTGAAAGCCCACTTTGAGGACACCGCCCTGAGCCCGGACTATTACGACCTCATCGTCACCGGAGACCTGGGCAAGCTGGGTCACGAGATTGTTTGCGATTTTTTTGCCAAGGACGGCGTGGAGCTGGCCAATTACAACGACTGCGGCCTTCTCCTGTTCGACCGGGAGGAGCAGGATGTTCACGCCGGAGCCTCCGGCTGCGGATGTTCGGCGTCGGTGCTGTGCGGCTTCCTTCTGCCGGGGCTGCTGGCAGGGCGGTGGAAGCGCATCCTGTTCTGCCCCACCGGGGCCCTCCACTCCCCCACCGCCACCATGCAGGGGGAGTCGATTCCCGGCATCTGTCACGCCATCGCGCTGGAAGGAGGCAAATGATGGACTATTTGAAGGCATTCGTGGTGGGCGGCCTGTTCTGCGTCATCGGGCAGCTGCTCATCGACAAGACCAAGCTCACCCCCGCCCGCATTCTGGTGGCCTACGTGGTTTCGGGGGTCGTACTGGGGGCCGTCGGGGTGTACAAGCCCCTGGCGGAATGGGCCGGGGCGGGCGCCACGGTGCCCCTCACCGGCTTCGGCTACAGCTTGGCTAAGGGCGTCAAGGAGGCGGTGGCGGAGAAGGGGCTGCTGGGGGCCGTCACCGGCGGCGTCACCAGCACCGCCGGCGGCATCGCCGCCGCCATCTTCCTGGGCGTTTTGGTCGCGTTCATCTTCAAGCCAAGGCCCAAGAGCTGAACAAGCGGAAAACGCCCCCGCCGGCAGGCGGGGGCGTTCCTCACACATTACAGGTTGTCCTGGAAGAATTGCTCCATGGCGGCGAAATTGGCGTCCTCGCTGCCGCCCTCGATGGTGACGGTGACGGTCTCGCCCTGCTTGATGCCAAGGCCCATCAGGGCCATCAGCTTGGTGCCCACGGCGGACTTGCCGTCGGCCTTGGCAATGGTGACGGTGCTGTCCAGGGCCTTGATGGCCTTGACCAGCAGCCCGGCGGGACGGGCGTGGATGCCAACGGGGTCGGTGATGGTATAGGTGAACTGCTTCATAATGATCGGTCCTTTCTTATTGATAAAATGGTGGCATTCTCACATTCAGGCGTCGGCGGGCTCCGCCTCGGCGCTTTTCCGGCCTTGCTTCTGCTCCATATAATAGCACCCGCAGGGGGGGATACGCAAGCCCTCCAAAACATATTTTTCCCCGCTGAGCAGATCGGTAAACTCCCCCGGGTCCCAGGGGAAGGTGACGGACTTTTCCTCCCCGGTAAAATTGAACACGCCGATGAGCTTCTGGCCCTCGCAGTACCGCCCGATGGCCAGCACTCCGTTGTCCCCGGTGTCCAGCGTCCACACGTCCGCCTGGGCCCCAAAAGCGGGGTTGGCCCTGCGCAGGGCCCCCAGCGCCTTCAGCCCGCAGAACACCTGACCCTCCGGGGTGGACAGATCGCCGGCGTGCTCCGCCAGCTCCCATTTCATCCTGCCCCGGTGGAGGTAACGGCTGTCCTCCGCCTTATTGGGGTCGTCCTTGTAGCTGTAGTCATTGACCTGGGCGATCTCGTCCCCGCTGTACAGCAGGGGGATGCCCGTCTGCATGAACATCATGGCGTGGAGGGTGAGGTCGAACCGCACCGCCCGCTCCATGGCCTCGGCGTCATCCTCAAACCCGGCCTTCTCAATGCCGCACAGGCTGGCGGTGGTGCCGCACTGACGGGCGTCGCCGCTTGCGGGGTCGGCGTTATACAGCTCGCCCCGACTGACGCTGCCCTCCACATGGCCCTGGAACCAGTCGCTGAGGAATTTCTTGTGTGGGACCTCCGAGATGCCCCACTGCTTGAGGGTGTCGTAGTCCAGCCCCCAGCCGATGTCGTCATGACACCTCAAATAGTTGAGGAACACGTACTGCTTGGGCAGGGCGTTTACCGCGTCCAGCTGCTTTCTCAGCAGGCGGGTGTCCTTTGTGGCCACGGTATGCCAGGTGGTGCACATGGTGGTCACATTGTAGAGCAGGTGGCACTCCGGCTTCTCCACCGTGCCGAAGTAGGGCACCACCTTCACCGGCTCCATCACCACCTCCCCCAGCAGGATGACGCTGGGGCAGACAATCTCGCCGATCATGCGCATCATGCGCACAATGGTGTGGACCTGGGGCAGGTTGCGGCAGTCGGTGCCCAGCTCCTTCCAGATGTAGGGCACCGCGTCGATGCGGATCATGTCCATGCCCTTGTTGGCCAGGAACAGGAAATTGTACATCATCTCGTTGAACACCCGGGGATTGCGGTAGTTCAAATCCCACTGGTAGGGATAGAAAGAGGTCATGACATAGTGCCCGCAGTCCTCCAGCCAGGTGAAATTCCCCGGCGCGGTGGTGGGAAACACCTGGGGTACGGTTTTTTCGTACTCCCGGGGGATGGAGGGGTCCGCGAAGAAGAAGTAGCGGCTCATGTACTCCCCGTCCCCGGCCCGGGCGCGCTTGGCCCACTGGTGGTCCTGGCTGGTGTGGTTCATCACAAAGTCCATGCACACGTTGACGCCCTTCTTGTGGCAGGCGGCGGTGAGCTTTTCCAGATCGTCCATGGAGCCCAGGTCGGGCCGCACCGCCTGGAAGTCCGCCACGGCATAGCCGCCGTCGCTGCGCCCCGGCACCGTGTCCAGGAAGGGCATCAGGTGAATGAGATTCACTCCGGCCTTTTCGATGTAGGGCAGCTTTTTGCGTACGCCGTTCAAATCCCCGGCAAAGTTGTCGATATACAGCATCATGCCGGTCAGCTCACTGGACTTGTACCACTCCGGGTCGGCTTCCCGCTCC
>CAJULJ010000009.1:34566-72130 GCA_910587395.1 uncultured Oscillospiraceae bacterium
AGATCCCGCTTTTTCAGCGCCGCGGGGCGCTCGTCCGCAAATACATACAGCTCGTCGCACAGCTCGGCGAACATGGAATCATTGCCATACAGCTCCATGTACAGCCAGCGCAGCTCGTCTATGTGACGCGCCAGCCGGGCCTGGAACAGAGCCTGTTCTTTCTTGGTCATGGCCATCCCTCCAGAACGAAATCGATTTCACTTTTGGTTGACACTATTATAACGCAGGTTTAAATCTTTGTAAATTGGCCGGCAAGCCAAAGTTCCAACTACGGATTTGTGCAACATTATGAAATCGTTTTCCGCTCCTCCGGCCGGGCGCCCTTTCTTCTCCGTTTCCTGCCCTTTCCCCGGCAGATGTGAACGCCCCCGTCCAACGCCGCGGCGTACTCCTGGGTCAGCTCCGGCGTGATGGGGGGGATGGACCTTCGGCCCTGCCATTGCCCGTCCTCCCGCCGGATCAGCGTCATGCGGCACAGAAACTTTCCGTGCTCCGGACAGGTGAACGCCCCGTAAAACTGCTGGGGAACGCCCGCCTTGGGCACGGTAAAATGCCAGCGGGCCACCCCCAGCCCCGTTCCGCACAGGGGGCAGGCCAGGGTCCTGCTGCCGCGGGCGTCCAGCACTTCCTCCGGCGTGGGCGCCGGTCCTGCCTTCTTCCGCTCCTGCCGGGGAAAGGGGAGCCGGGACAGCCGCAGCGCCATTTTGTGCCGCTTGGGAGGGGCGGGCTCGGGCCGCCACGCCAAATCCTCCCCGGTGAGCCACCGCCCCAGAACGGCGGTGTACATGGCGTCGTTCACCGCGCTGTGATAGTCGAACACGTCGGGGACGCCGCAATACTCCGCCGCCCGCCATAGCGCGATCTGCTGCTCCGCCCCCACCGCGTGGGCAAAGGCCCGCTGAAAATCGAAAAACTCCTCCGCCTCAAAGGGGGGCAGGCCCCAGTACCTGCAATTCTCGTTCAGCGCCTCCACGTCGCCGGTTCCCCAGCCCGCGAAGGCCCGATCCTCCCCGCACCAGGAGCGGAACGCCGCCGCCGCCGCGGGAAACCTGATGTGGGATTTTTTGAACAAGCCCAGATCCGGCAGCTTTTTCGCGCCCAGATCAAACTTTTTGTGCACCGTGGGCCGGATGCAGGCGTTGAACACGCCCACAATGGGCCCGCCCAGCCGCTCAATGCGCACCGCGCCGATTTGCAGTATCTCGTTCAGCGGCTTTTTGTCGTAGCCGCGGTTCCACTCCAGGTCCAGGACGATCATCAGTCGATCACTTCATTTCTCTTTATCATTGTGTTCTATTGTATTTCCTTCGATCCGCTCCGTCAAGAACAAAAGGCTGGGAAATGCGCAAAAAGCGGCCCCGGAGAGATCCTCCGGGGCCCTTTGAGCCTTCAGTCGGCAAACATCTGAACCCAGTTTGTCCGATACCCGCTGCCGGTGTAGTAAAAGCCGATCCCCACCCTGCCATAGCCGGTATCCAGAATATTGGCCCGGTGTCCGTCGGAGTTCATCCAGTCCTCCATCACCTCCGCCACCGAAACCTGTCCGGCGGCGATGTTTTCTCCGGCGGCGCGGTAGCTCACCCCCGCCTCCTGCATGGCCGTGAAGCACCTGCGCCCGTCGGGACGGGTGTGGGAATAGGACTGCACCAGCTCCTGCGCGCGGACTTGGGCCGCCTGACACAGCTTGTCGTCCAGCGTCAGCGGCTTGACCCCCGCGGCGGCCCGCTCCCGGTTGATGAGCGTCAGCATCTCCTCCCGCAGGGTCTGGAGGTCGGAATCCGCCCCCGCTGTCTCCATTCCAACGCCCTTGGTTACAGTGATGGCCACCTGGAAGGTCTGAGATTTTCCGCCCAGATGAATGGTCAGGGTGACGGTGGCCTTGCCCGGGGCCACGGCATAGAGATACGCGTCATTGGTGATCTGGACCACATTGGTGTCGGACGTCTCCAGCTCGAACCAGGCCCGCTCATGGAGGCCGTCGAACTCAAACATGTCTACAGTGCCCACCTCCATGGTGCTCTCGGTGGGGAACTCCCCCATGTTCAGATCGGGGAGCTGCTCGTCGTACCTGGCCAGCATCCGCACCAGCACGGTGCAGGCCTGAGCCCGGTCCATCTGCTCGTCGCCGCGGAAATTGCCCTCCTCGTCCATTCCCTTCAGGCACTCAATGGCGTACATGGCGGCCACGGCGTCTACGTACTGTGAGGGAATCTCGCCGTAATCGGCGATCTTCTCCCCGGCCGCCCTCAGCTCACTGTCGGAGGGCATCTGGTATTCCAGGGCCTTCAGGGTATTGTACATGATCTGAGCCATATCATAGCGGCTCATGGGCTGCTCCATGACGGCCTTGTCCCAGCTGTACATGGCGCGGATATAGAACGCCTTGGCCGTGGTGTTGTCCAGCGCCCCGGCCTCCAGCAGCACGTCGGCTCCAGCCTTCCACCAGGGAGAGGTGTCCCCCTCCCATACCAGCTCCACCGGGAACAGCAGGCGGGCCACCATGGTGGAGAACTCGGCGCAGGTCACCTTGTCCTCGGGGGCAAACCTGCCGCCGCCCACGCCGTTGACCACCTTGCGCCCCGCCATATCCTCAATGGCCTCATAGGCCCAGTGGCCGGCGGTCACGTCGGTAAAGGCGGGGCCGGCGGCCATGGCCGGGACAGTGAGCCCCAGGCACAGCGTCAGGGCCAGCAGGACGGATAACAGTCTTTTTTTCATGATTCCTCTCTCCTTACGTTCAGCTTATAGAAACAGCCCGCGCAACGGGCATTCCGACAGGGACACCCGGTCCACCAGCGCGCTCAGCCCGTTGTCCCGAAGGTAGTCCTGGAAAATGGACAGGGACTGGGTGGAATCCGGCCCGATGATGATCTCGGCGACCAAGTCCTCCAGCCCGATGCCGATCTCCCGGCACATGGACTTCAGGTCCAGGGGGTAATACTTTTTGATCCGCTCCCTGGTCACATGGTACCGGGGCCGCACGTCGAACTCCTCCTTCTCGAAGGGGGAGACCACCAGGCGCATCTCATATTCCGACGCGAAGGACGGGTGCTTATAGGACACCGAACAGGCCCAAGCCTCCCGCATGGCCCGTTTTACCTCCGGGTCCTCCGGGGACAGGGGGACCCCGTTCCGGACCAGGGCGCAGAACTGCTCTACCATGGGGTGGTCCGCCATGTTATCCCGGTAAAAGACCAGCTGAAGGGACAGCGCCCCTTTGGCGATCCGCTGCAGATATTCCCGGCGCAGGGCGATGCACACGCCCCGTCCCCGGTTGCCGTACCGCTCCCACTGGGCGGCGTCGTCCCGGTGGAAGGAGAAGCAGGCGGCGAAGGCGGAGTACTCCTTTTTCAGCTCCTCCCGAAACAGCGCCTGAACCTGCATAGCCCGTTCCCCGCCGCCCTCCCGCTCCAGCCGGTCCACGATGGCGGTGCCCAGCCGGGTCATGAAGTGCCTCATCTCCGCCGAGTCGTTCATGCGCAGAACGTTGTTCACCCGCAGCTCCGCGCAGCGCAGGATGCCGTCCAGGGCCTGGAAGTCGGTGTAGTGATAGAGAATTTTTCTGCGCAGCTGGTCCATGACATCCTCCTGTCACGCGGGTCCCCCAAGGGCGGAACATGTTCCTTATATTGTCAGTATACTTTATTTTTCGCCCAAATTCAATACACAGCTTTTTCCGGCCGTCTCACAACCGCTCCTCCTCCGGGTAGACCACCCCCCATTCAGACCGCAGGGCGGTCATCAGCGCCATCACGTCCATGGTATAGGGCAGCAGCATATCGCCCTCCCCGCGGATGGCCGCCTCCATGTCCGCCAGCTCGTACGCCAGAGCGTCGGCGGTGCGCCCGGCCCGGACCGTTTCCACTTTGCCGGTCTCGGCATCCACAATGACGGCTGCCTCCGCCCGGGGGTATTCCATGATTTCGACGTATCCCTTTTCACAGGAGATCACCGCCCGCTTGGGCTGCTTGGAGTGGAGGGACAGCGTGGCCGAGACCAGCTGGCCCTCCCGGTTGGTCAAGATGATGGCGGCGCTCTCATCCACCCCGGTGGGGGCCTTGCGGACAAAGGATTTCATCTGGTCCGGGCTGGAATCCAGAAACAGCCGGGCCAGGGACAGTGCGTACACGCCGATGTCCAGCACGGCCCCGCCCGCCAGGGAGCGGTTGAAAAACCGGTTGGACATGTCGTACTCCTTGAAGCTGCCGAAGTTGAGCTGAATCAGGTTTACCCGGCCCAGCTCCCCTGCCGCCAGCCGCTCCCGCAGCGCCCGGTACAGGGGCATATGGTAAATGGTCATGGCCTCGGCCAGCACCACATGGTTCTCCCGGGCCAGTTCTGCCGCCCGTTCCAGCTCCTGGGTGTTCAGCGTGATGGATTTTTCGCACAAAACATGCTTGCCGTGGGTCAGGGCCAGCTCTAAAAATTCGATGTGGGTGTTGTGGGGCGTGGTGATGTAGATCACGTCAATGTCCGGGTCGGTGAACATCTCGTGAAAATCGCTGTAAACCTTTTTTACCCCGTATTTTTCCGCAAATGCCACAGCCTTGCCGTAGGTGCGGTTGCCCACCGCGTCCAGGGTGCGGCCCATGGACCGGAGGGCGGCGGCCATCTCGTTGGCGATGACCCCGGTGCCCAGTACAGCCCAGCGGAGCTGTCGGTCCTGATTCATGCTCAAAACCCGCCTTTCTGTTGTTCATTTGTCCGTTTGCTTTTCCAGACCTTCCAAGCTCTGTCCCTTCAGGCAGCGCTCCAGCAGCTCCGGCAGGCGCTCCGGCGCGCAGGCGAAGCAGGGAATGCCCATGGCCGAGATGCGCCGGGCGGTCTCCGGGTCGTAGAAAGGCTTGCCGCCGTCGGCGATGGCCAGCAGCACCACCACCGTCACCCCGGAGGCCTTCAGCTCCTCCACCCGGCGCAGCAGAGCCGCCCGGTTTCCTCCCTCGTACAGGTCGGAGATGAGGAAAAACAGGGTTTTCGCCGGGGCTTCCACCAGCTCCTGGCAGTAGGCGATAGACTTGGCGATGTCGGTGCCGCCCCCCATCTGGAAGCCGAACAGCAGGTCCACCGGGTCGGCGCACAGGGGCGTCAGGTCCATGATCTGGGTGTCGAAGGCCACCACGCTGGTCTTGACGGCGGACATGGAGGCCAGCACGCAGGACAGCACGGAGGAGTAAATAATGGACTGCCCCATGGACCCGCTCTGATCGATGTCCAGGATGATGTGCCAGCGGTTGATTCTGCTGGAGCGGTCGAAAAAGTACACCCGTTCCGGGATCACCGCCTTCAACTCCAGGTTGTAATTTTGCAGATTGCGCCGGATTGTATAGGGAAAATCGATGGCCGCCGCCGACGGCAGGGGAGAGTGCGCCCGGCGGTTCAGTGCAGCCGTCACCGCCCGGCGCACATCGTTTTCCAGCATTTTGTTCAGTTCGTCCACAATCCTGCGGATGTATTTCCGGGCCGACTCCTTGGACTTCTTGGGAATCTGGTCCTTGAGCATCAGCAGCGTGGACGCCATATTCAAGTCCGGCTCCAGCCCCTCCAGCAGCTCCGGCTCCAACAGAAGCTGCTTCAAGCCTTTGCGCTCAATGGCGTCGTTCTGCACCACGGCCACGATTTCCGGGTCGAACAGGGAGCGCAGATCCCCCAGCCACTTGGAGATCACCGGGGACGAAGGGCCGCGCCCCGCGCCGCCGCTGGGACCGTTGTTTCCGAATCCCTCCCCCGGCCCGCCGTAGATGGCGGACAGGGCCCCGTCCATCAGCAGCTCCTCCTGGGACAGCACGCCGCCGCCCATGCCGGAAAAGGATTCCTCCGTCTCTGAGCCCAAGATCAGCCGCCAGCGGGAGAGCTGTTGTGTTTCCGCCATAAAAAGGCCTCCTCCTGAAATGTTACGGTGTGCAGGGGCGCACATATGGCGCGCCTCCGCAATGGCCTAAATATCGTCAAAATCAAATTCGTCCAGGCTGTCCAGCACCGCCTGCTCCGTCTCGGTGATGTCGTTCATGAGAACCTCCGCCGCCTGCTGGGGATTGACGCCCCAGATTTCACCCAAATTCTCGGCAATATCGTTCTTTTCCGAGGGCGAGAAGTCGGCGAAGGCGCGGCGCAGGAACACCAGCGCCCGGCGGAAGGTCTCGTCGTCCAGGCCGCTGAGATAGTTGTCCAGCTGCCGCCACAGGGACAGACGGGCAATGAGGGCATAGCGGTTTTTCCCCGCCAGTCCCTCGAACCATCCCGCCCCCAGGTCGGCGGGCACGCCGGGGGACAGCCGCCGGGCCACTTCCCGGGACAGCAGCGCCTCGTCCGCGCGGCCCCGTTCCAGCAGAATGGCCATGGCGAAGCCGGAGCAGCGGGTATTGAGGTCGTCCCGGTCGGAGATGTCCGTGAGCAGGTTCAGCCAGCGGTTTTCCTCCAGAAAGTCGTGGTTGAGCTGGAGGGTGTTGAGCAGGTCCATGGCCCGGGTCACCTCTGGGGCGGCTTTCGCGTCGCATACGCAGGCATCCGCCAGGGTTAGGCAGGCGCGCAGGTAGAGCTGCTTGATGAGCGGCACCACAGGCGCGGGATCAAACCGCCGCAGATCGCCGTACCGCACCACCAGGGACAGCCGGGAGGCCGTCTCCGCCACCTCCGAGATGGCGGCGGAGTCCACGCTCAGCCCCTGCAAAACGGATAGCGCGTGGGCTGCCGCGGCGGGCATCCCGCACAAAAAGGCGTCCTGGAAGATGGCGGCGGCCTCGGCAATGGAAGCGCTGCTGTCCGCCCGTTCCTTCAGCGCAAAGGCGGCGGCCCCCTCAATGGAGTCCCCCATCAGGGCGGACTCCACGATTTCAATTTCCGCCTCCGGGGTCCAGCGCAGCTCCCAGTATTCGCCCCAGTTGGCTCCGTCCTGCCGGGAGGGAAGGAGCGTTGCAAAATGCACCCCCAGCACCCGCAGGCGGTGCAGGAAGAAGGACCGCCGCAGGTCGCCCAGCGCCGCCGCTTCCGACTTCACATTCAGCTTTTCCCGCAGGTCCAGGTCCAGCCGCTGGAGCTCAGCGGTACGGAACTTTTCCAGCCGGAGCTCCTTGAGCTGGCGATAAAAGTCCTCCTGCACCGAGGTCCGGGCCACTCCTTCCGGCAGAAAGCCAATTTTTCTGCCAATCTCCGTGTCCGCCGCGGCCAGGGCCAGCTCGGAAAAGCTCCCGTGGCCCATGGTGGTCACTGATGCGTCCCGCAGGTCGGACAGCGCCGGGTACTTGCTCCCCCGCATGGCCGCCAGCGTGTCCGCCAGCCGCACCGCCTCAATCACCTCGGCGGAGGAAACCATGTTCCCCGCCTTACGGTGGGCGGCGGCGAGATGGGTGAGATAACGGTATGCCGTCTGTCTCCCGCCGCCGTCGTTGAGGGAGTTCCACAACAGCTCGAAATAGGCTGGGGCCTTGTTTCCCGCGCCATAGCCGGAGCGGGAGGACAGCCGGTAATAGGAATAGGGCATCAGCGTGACGCAGGAATCCGCCCGGGGCAGGGCTTTTTCCTCCTCGCCGGTCATGGGCCGGTTCTCCTCCAGCCCCGCCACGTGGAAGGAGCCGCAGACACAGAAAATTTTCTCCTCGGGCACACCGGACGCCGCCGCCTGAGTAATCACCCGCTTCATGTACGCTTCCCGGACAACGGTTTCCGCCATATGGCGCTGGTCGTCCTCGGAGGCCGCACGGAGCTGACGCCCAAAGGTGTTGTTGGCGGCGCGGAAATCCTCGCCCTCCAATTGCTCAAAGGTGCGCTCCCAGAAGGTGTCGTGGTCCTCGCCTGTCAGCGTTTCCAGGCGGCGGTAAATGCTTTCGGTGGCCTGGGCCGGCTCCTCGGGCTGGGGAGCCGGTGGGCTCCCGTCCGTTTCTTCACCTTCACTTTCTTCCTCAGAAAGGGGCGAAAACCAGGGCTTTATCCCCAAGAACACCGACGAGGGCAGGTCCATGAACCGGCACTCCACCTTGTGCTCATGGGCCCACAAAATGGCCTGAGCCTCGGGGGAATAGACGGCAAAAGGCCACAAAATGGTGCGCACAGGCTGCTCCTTGGTATATGCCATGATAGCGGCGGGGAACCGGGTCTCGGGATGGCACAGCCACTTCATCTGGTCGTTCAGATCACTGGGGCCCTCCACCAGCACCAGCTCCGGCTGCGCCGCGTCCAGGGCCCGGCGCAGGTGAAACGCCGCCGCCGGGGACAGGTGGCGCACGCCGAACAAAACCGGGCCGCTCATCACCCGTTCAGCTCCCGGCAGGCCCGGTACAGGGACAGCCATTCATGGCCCCGCTTTTTCATCACGTTCTCCAGGTATTCCTTCCAAGTGATCTTGTCGTTGTCCTCGTCCTTGACCACAGCCCCTTGCAGGGCGGCGGCCAGGTCGCCGTCGGACACCCGGCCGTCGCCGAAGCTCCCGGCTAAGGCCATGGAGTTGGCCAGCAGGGAGATGGCCTCGGCGGTGGACAGCACGCCGGAGGTGGTTTTCAGCTTCTGCTTGCCGTCCAGCGTGGCGCCGCCCCGCAGCTCCCGGAAGATGGTGACCACCTTTTCCACCGTGTCCTCGTCGGGCTGGCGGGCGTTCAGGTCCAGGCCGGAGGACAGCTGAGCCACCCGGGTGCGCACGATATCCATTTCCGTAGCCATGTCGGAAGGGGTGGGCAGGACCACGATATTGAACCGCCGCTTGAGGGCCGCCGACATGTCGTTGACGCCTTTGTCCCGGGTATTGGCGGTGGCAATGACGGAAAAGCCCTTGGCGGCGGGGACTTCCAGCCCAAGCTCGGGCACGCTCAGCCGCTTTTCCGACAGAATGGAGATCAGCGCGTCCTGCACCTCGCTGGCACAGCGGGAAATCTCCTCCACCCGGGCGATGGACCCGGTTTCCATGGCCCGGTAGACCGGGCTTTTCACCATGGCCTCGGGACAGGGGCCCTTGGCAATCAGCATGGCATAGTTCCAGGAGTAGCGGATGTGCTCCTCGGTGGTGCCCGCCGTGCCCTGGACCACCTTGGTGGAATCCCCGTTGACGGCGGCGGCCAAGTGCTCACTGAGCCAGGATTTGGCCGTGCCTGGCTCGCCGATGAGCAGCAGGGCGCGGTCGGTAACCAGGGTGGCGATGGCGATTTCCACCAGCCGTTTATTGCCCATGTACTTGGGGGTGATTTCCACGTCCTTCACCTTCACGTTTCCGGTCAGGTAGGTGAGCACCGACCGGGGGGACATCCGCCAGCCGGTGGGGACGGTGTCGGTGTCCGCCGAAATCAGCGCGTCCAATTCGGTTTGATAAAGCTCCTCCGCCGGGAGGCGCTGTACGTTTTTGTCTGCCATGTTACGTTCCTCCGTTTACCGCATTTTCCACCAGTCGTCCCAGTCCGGAAAGGGCTGGCCCGCCCGGAGCTGCTCCACCGTCCAGAGGAGGGCCCGCTGGGCCAGGGGCGCGTCCTCCTTACGGATGGCGTTGGAGCGCAGGACCTCCTCCAGCAGGTCGGCCACCTCGCCGGAGGGCAGGGTTTTGGACGCCTCCGACATCAGATTCCAGGTGTCGTAGATGTAATGAGCGCCTGCCCGCTTTACCATGGTATCCCCCAGCACGCCCCGGGGACTTCCGCCCAGCTGAAGCAGGAACCGGCTGTAGCTGTAGGGCAGGCCGGTCTCCAGCATCCGATCCCGAAGGTAGGGGATCAGCTGCTTGCGCGTCTCCTCGTCGCCGGTGTCGGCCAGACGCATCAGGACCATGTCGAACTGGTCGATGCCCTCCCCGGCGGCGTATCGGGCATACCGGCGTGTTTCTCCTGTGGTTTTCCACACGGCGCGGGTGAGCCGCTTGAACCACCGGGAGTCAATTGGCTGGGCGGTGGGCCAGACGTTGTCAATACAGTAAGTCCCGTCCTCTTTTCTGCACACCCGTCCCAGCGCTCGGAGAACGGCGTTGTGGAATGCCTTTTTCTGTTCGCCGCCCAGCAGGGGCTTGATGGTGAGCACATAGGGGGAGAAGGTATCGTACACCTCCGCCGCCGAGCGGATCATCAGCGCCGCCGCCACGGCGTGGGGCAGCCAGCGGGTCTCTTTTTGGTGCTTCTCCCACAGCTCCAGGCACAGACCGCACAGCGGCCCCGGACCTGCCAGACACAGGCTCTCCAGCAGGAGGGCCGTCAGTTCGGTGCCAAACCCAATGCGCTGCTCCTTTTCCCCCCGCAGATGGTCGATGTCCGCCAGCTTGACGTCTGCCCAGCGCCAGAAATCCAGCATGGAGGGAGAGGATTTGCCCAAAGTCGCAGAAAACCACTGGCGAAGCTCGATCACCGCCGGATTGCTCAGGGACTTTTTCCGCGCCAGTATCTCCTCCATCCTGTCCCACAGCCCGTGGGCCACCAGATCGGAGGCCCAATCCGTCCGGGAATCCCCCAGGAAGCGGATGCTGTCGCCGTTTTTTTCCAGCTCCGCCTCCCAGAAATCCCGTACCGTCCCCCCGTCTTGGAGGGCCAGCCCCGCCAGGGCGGCCTCCCGGTTCTTGCCCCGCTCGAACTTGGCAAGGTCCAAAAGCAGGTCCGCATTGTCCTTGTCCATGCCCAGGGCGCGGATGACGGTGCTGCGCACCTCCTTTTTGGTCTGAGGAAGAATTTCCCGCAGCCACGGGGTGGCCTTTTTGCCCTCCAGGGCGGCAATTACCTCCACCCGGCGAGCCATGGCCTTGAGTCCTGCGGGGTCGAAGTCCTTTTTCAGCAGGGGAATCACCGACGGGCCCAGCTTTTTCAGCAGATTTGCGTTCAGCTCAGACATCTCGCCGTAGCTGTCCCCCAGCCCCGCGACCACCGCGGGCAGTACCCGGTAATCCTCAAAAAATTCCGGGTGGTTCTCCCAGGCGGACCTGACGATCTCCACCCGCCCGCCTCCGGTGGAGGTCAGCGCGGTGAGCAGGGGGCTGATCTGCCCATAGGAAATTTGATGGTACACGCCGCCTCCGATAGGCAGGGGCTCCAGGTCCCCCTCCGCGCCGGTTTTCGCCTGGGTGTAGGCCACCGCGTCCACCAGCGCCAGCACGTCCAGCAGCAGCCCGGAGCGCTGCTCCGGCGGGGCCGCCAGCAGCTTGGAAAGCCCCGCGTCTATCTTCCCGAACACCGGGCTGGCCGCCGCCAGGGGCTTCAGGCCCTCCGCCGCCCGCTGGAGCCGGAAGTCCTCCCCCAGCAGGGACACGCCCGCGATGGCGGTGTATTCCAGCCGCTCCTTTACGTCATAAAGAGGCTGTAGGTTCACAAAAGCACCTCCTCAATATTGCAGCCGGATGATCTCGTCCGGCGTCACCACGCTGTAGGGGTGAAGGCACAGGGCCTTGTCCCGCCCGTCATAGAACATCAGCCCGAACAGGGCGCTGCCCGCCGGAACGGCCCGGGGCAGCATCCCCAGCCGCTCCGCACAGGCGTGGTCCGCACCGTCCTCCGGGCGGTCCCGGAGCGCAAGGCGCGCGCCTGTGCCGTCCTCCAGCACAAACCCGTCCCCCACCTTTCCCAGCGTTCCGATGGGGAGCAGTACCGCCAGGAATTTGGGGGCCAGGGTGTTTTTGATCTTCCCCTTCACCAGCTTCACCGCCGCCGCCAGATCGGGCTGGGGCAGGGCGGGCAGAGCGGCCTGCTCCTGAGCCGTCAGGGGCCGGGTGGACGCGCTGTCCCAGCGCACCCGGCGGTCCCCCTCGCCGGGGTAGATGTACAAAGCCGGGACCTCCAGCAGTCCGAACCGGCTGTCGTCCCCCCTTCACGTATTTCAGCGCCTTCAGGGGGCGCAGATTCAGCGTCTGCCAGATGTCCCCGGCGTCCAGGTCCAGCCACCAGCCCCGCTCCACGTACTCCTTTTTTGCCTGGTCGAAGGACACGTCGAAGGACAGCTGTACCAGCTTCGTGTTTTCCCGGACCGAGCCGACGGCATTCAGGTCCTCCAGCTTCCACACGCCGCCCAGGGCCTCGAACAAAGCGGAGTCCTCGGCGGAGTAGTTCCCCGCCTCCAGCTTTTCCGTCAAAAACACCCGGCCCTTCTTGATGGTGGACCGAAGCGCCACCAGAAGCCGCAGAGCCTCGGCATAGGCCGCGTCTGACTGGGCCGGGTCCTTCTGCACCGTGCGCACCGTCAGGGCGATGCGGGTGAAGGCCGTCTGGGGCCCGGTGAGGTAGCAGCTGCCCAAATCCTTGGCCAGCTTGTCAAAGGTCTGGGCCGAGCTGCCCGCCAGGGCCCCCAGGCCGGAGGTCAGCAGGTCGTCCACCATTTTTTCCGCCATGTCCAGGCCCTCCAGCTGCTTTGCCAGCTTTTTCTTCCGGGCCGCGGCGTTGGGTTTCTTAGACTTGGCGGGCTTCTCCGGCGCGTCCGCAGCGGCCTCCCTTTTCGCCGCCCGCGCGGCCTGCCTGGCCCGCTTGTCCGCGATATCCTGGGGGATATCCGCCGCCTCGAACCCCTTTCCCGCCAGCATCTCGAACATCAGCCCCAGGGCGTGCTTGCAGGGGAACTGCCTGCTGGGGCAGGAGCAGCGGCACGTGGGGGCCTCCGCCTGAATGAAGTCGATGGACACGCGGTAGGGATTTTTTCCGCTGCCCGCGCACTCGGCCCAGTACAGGGTGCCGTCAGCGGTTCTGCGGTGGAGGGAAAAGCCGCCCTTTTTCGACAGCTTCCGTCCGTTTTCCGCCGCTGCGGGGCTGGGGGCCTGGAGGAGGATGAATTGCTCGGTCAGTTCCATGCCAAAAAACTCCTTCCTGGTATGATATAGCGGCAAAACGCCCTGCCGCTCCATCAGGTGGACGGCAGGGCGCTCGTGTATAGGAAAATTCCGCCGTTTCTCACTTCGTCATCTTGGACACGTCGTCCGGCCTGCCCGCCACCAATATGTGGGTGTCCGCCTTGAAGTGGAACCCGGCGTCGATGGGCAGGATGGCCCCGTCCTCCTTGCGGCCGATGACGTTCACGTTCCACCGCTTGCGGATGTCCAGGTCGATGAGGGTCTGGCCCGCCCAGTGGTCGGGCACGTCCAGCTCGAAAATGGCGTAGCCCGGGGCCAGTTCGATGTACTCCAGCGCCCCGTTGACGCTGAAGCGCATGGCGGTGCGGGCGGCCATATCCCGCTCGGGAAACACCACCTCGTCCGCGCCGATTTTCAGCAGAAGCCGGGCATGGAGGTCCTTATCCGCCTTGGACACCACCATAGGCGCGCCCATCTCCTTGAGCAGGGAGGTAATTTCCAGGGAGGACTGGAAATTGTCGCTGATGCACACAAAGCAGAAGTCGAAGCTGGACGGGTCCAGGGAGCGCAGCACCTCCTCGTCCATGCAGTCGCCGATCTTGGCCTGGGTGACGTGGGGGGCGATGTGGTTCACCGCCTCCTCATCGTTGTCGATCACCATCACCTCGCTGCCCGAGTCCATCAGCTTCAGGGCCAGGCTTGTGCCGAACCGCCCCAGGCCGATCACCAGAAATGTCGCAGCCATCGCGTTACACACCTTTCAATACTATTGTGCCGTTTTCCCGCCCGCCGGGACGGGATAAGGATAAAAGTTCCGTTATCCGATGGAAATGCGCTCCACCGGGTCCTTGATCCGGGGCGCCGTCCGCTCCGCCAGGGCCATCATCATGGACAGGCTTCCGATGCGCCCGCAGAACATCATGACGATGAGGACCGCCCGGTTGACGGCGGACAAATCCCGGGTGATGCCCGTGGACAGCCCCACGGTGCTCATGGCGGAAAACACCTCGAACAGCGCGTCCTGGAGGGGGAAGGGCTGGGTGGCCAGGATCAAAAAGCCGCCGATCATGGCAAGGGTCATGTAGAGGGTCACCGCCGCCGCCGAGCGGTGGATCTGCTCCTCGTCCAGCCGCCGGTTGAAGGCGCCTGCCTCCCGCCTGCCCCGGACAAAGCTGGCCAGGGTCAGCAGGCACACCAACACGGTGGTGATCTTCACGCCGCCGCCGGTGGAGCCGGGGCCCGCGCCCACGAACATGAGCACGATGGTCAGCAGCCCTCCTCCGCTGGTGAGCTTTGCCAGATCCACGGTGTTGAACCCCGCCGTCCGGGGAGACACCGCCTGGAACAGAGACACCAGGGCCTGCTGCCCCGGATTCATCCCCGCCAGCAGGTTGTCACGCTCCGCCAGCCAGAACAGGGCGGCGCCGCCCAGGGTCAAAACGGCGCTGGACGTCAAAATCAGCTTGGTGTGCAGGGAATAGAGGTGGAAGCGCGGCCCGTGCTCCCACACGTCCCGCCACACCAGGAACCCCAGCCCGCCCAGCAGGATCAGGGCGCAGGCGGTGAGGTTCACCAGCGGGTCATACACGTAATGGGTGAGGGAGCTGTAAGGCTCCCGGAAGCCCATCAGGTCGAAGCCCGCGTTGCAGAAGGCGGATATGCTGTGGAAAATAGAGTACCAAATGCCCCTTGCCACGCCCAGCTCCGGGATGAACCGGAAGGACAGCAGCACCGCCCCCAGCCCCTCGATGGCGGCGGTGCCGCCCAGGATATAGCGCAGGAGGGTGAGCGCGTCGCTGAGCCGCTCGGCGCTGACGCTCTCCATCATCAGCGAGCGCTGGCGCAGGCCGATCTTCCGGCCCAGGAACAGGAACGCCTGGAGCATCAGCGTCATGTAACCCAGCCCGCCCACCTGGATGAGGACCAGCAGAATGATCTGGCCCAGCAGGTTGAACTGGGTCCAGGTGTCCGCCACCACAAGCCCCGTGACGCAGGTGGCGGAGGTGGCGGTGAACAGGCTGTCCAGAAAGGACAGTCCGCGCCCGGCGCGGTTGGCAAAGGGCAGCATGAGCAGCAGCGCCCCCGACACGATGATGCCCAAAAAGCCCAGGGCGATGATCTGGTTGGGGGACAGGCTGACGGGTTTCTTTTTCACGGCCATGACTCCTCTTTTCGTAGTCTCTCTCATTATAAATAGCTGTGGTATATTTTGCAAGAGAGAATTGCCGGTCAGCGCAATATGAGAAAAAACTCTTGACAAGCGGTGGTGATATGGCTATAATGTATTTGTTCCGCTTGTGGGACAAGAAAAATGAAGTATCTGGACGATTAGCTCAGCTGGTATGAGCATCCGCTTGACGTGCGGGAGGTCACAGGTTCGAGTCCTGTATCGTCCACCACTTTTTAAGCCAGAAAAGCACTGAAAACGATTGTTTTCGGTGCTTTTCCTTATTTTTTCGGTGTACTTTGAAAAAGCGGTTTTTGCGGAAAATTGGTTGGACAGCATTTTGGACAACAAGCTACCGGAAAAGCGTTGGTAACACCGGAGAAAGGCTGTTATCAATGACTGCCATCACCCCCAAGGAGAAAGACGGAAAAATCATCGCTTACAAGTTCCGTGTCTGTGTGGGCCGGGACGAAAACGGCAGGCAGGTGTCCCGCGCCACCACCCGGCAAGTCCCCGAAAACCTCTCTTATGGTACGGCTGGAAAAAGCCGTCCAGCGTGCGGCGGCGGACTGGGAGAAGCAAGCCCGCGCGGAGTATGAAAAAGACCTGTACGACCCGGAGCGTGTCAAGGTCCGTGAGGCTGACCGCACAAAAACAGATTTCGCCCGGTTCGTGCTGGAAGAATGGTTTCCCATCTGTATCGACAACGGGGAGCGCAATTGCGATATAACTGAAAGTGGAGAACGTATTCGCCAACTCCGTGTCCCAAAAGGGGATACACAAGAAGAGGCTGCACAAGCCCTTGATATTGATAGAAGCTTTTATGGCCAAATTGATCGGTCAGATGGAAGAGCTTTTGTCAAACCTTTAACTAAAATGTGCCTGTTGCTTTCTAAAAAAATGGCCTCCGCTGCCTGAGCGGGGGCCATTTTACATCAATTTGCCTGTGAGTTCAGATAGAAATGTGCATAGATACTATAGTTGCGCTTCCTGACGACCGGCTGGAGCCGGATGCAGAACTGCTCCGTCAAGGAAAACGCGGAAAAAATCCCTGCCCAGTTGGGGATCGCGTGCCTGGGGGCGGCGCGGATGCGCCGCAAGCAAATCATCCCGTGCCGCAGCCTTTTTTACTTGCTCAGCCCAGCAGAGCCACCGCCACATCGTTGACGTTGGTGCCCGTGGGTCCGGTCATCACAAGGGCGTCCACCGCCTTCAGCGCGTGGTAGGCGTCGTTGTCCGCCAGCACCGCGAACACGTCCAGGCCCTTGGCCTTCAGCTCCACCTGAGTGTCCCCGTCGGCATAGCCGCCCGCGGCGTCGGTGGGGCCGTCGGTGCCGTCGCTGCCCACGGAGAACACCGCGGCGTTCAGCCCCGCGATGCCGGGGGCGGCGGCCAGCGCCAGCTCCTGATTCCGGCCGCCCAGGCCCTTGCCCGTCAGGCGCACCACCGTCTCGCCCCCGGCGATGTAGGCCAGCGGCCTGCCGCCGCCGGCGTGGGTGCGCAGGATGTTGGCCAGGAAGGTCCCCGCCTCCCGGGCCTGACAGGACAGCTGGTCGGTGAGGTACACCGGCTCATAGCCCAAAGCCTCGCACTCCTTTGCCGCCGCCGCGCACAGCTCCCGCACGCTGCCGGTGATCTGAGTGGTCACATTGCCCAGCTCCTTCGGGGTCTCCTGCCGCAGCAGCTCCAGGGTCTGAACGCTGAGCTTCAAGCCGTACTTCTCCACGATGGCCAGCGCCTGCTCACAGGTGGAGCCGTCGGGATAGGCCGGACCGCTGGCGATCATGTCCAGCGGGTCGCCCAGCACGTCGCTGAGCACGATGCTGAATACCTGCGCCGGGGCGCAGGCCTGGGCGAACCGTCCGCCCTTCACCCCGCTCAGCCGCTTGCGGATGGTGTTCATCTCCACGATGTCCGCCCCGCAGGCCAGGAGCTGCTTTGTCACATCCTGGAGCTCCTGGCCGGGGATCAGGGGCTTTTCAAACAGGGCGCTGCCGCCGCCGGACAGCAGAAAAATCACCGTGTCCTGCGTACTCAGCCCCTTTACCAGCTCCAGGGCCTTTTCGGTGGCGGAAAAGCTGTTCTCATCGGGGACGGGATGGCCGGCCTCATAACAGGCCACGCCGGGGATGTCCCCCTTCACATGGCCGTACTTGGTGACCACCACGCCGCCGTCCACACGGCCCAGGGCGTCCACCGCCGCCTTGGCCATCTGCCAGCCCGCCTTGCCTGCGGATACCAGCAGCGTCCTTCCAGTCCCCGGCCGGAACTCCTTCAGCGCCCGCTGCACCGCCTCGTCAGGGAGAACGGCCTTCAAGCTGGCCGATACGATCTGTTGGGCGTCCTGCCGTAATCTTTGCTTCATAGTCTCACCTTTTCTCCTCCACCCTGGGGTGGAGCGTCGTTATTTTGACGGGTTAGAGACTGCCCTCCCGGACCGGGAGTGTCTCCGGGGCGGCCTGGGACTCCGCCTCCTTTACTCGTTTCATCACCTTGCGCACGATAGGGATGGCCAAAACCAGACTCAGCGCGTCCGCCACCGCCTGCACCGAGGCCACCCCCACGGTGCCGAACAGCCATGCCAGGGGATATACGATGGGGATGAAGCAGGTGCCCTGCCGGGAGCTGGACAGGATGAGCGCCCCCCTGGCGTCCCCCAAACCGGCGCAGAACATGTTCACCACCGCCACCCAGCTGTGGATGGGCATGGCCAGACATTGCAGGCGGATGCACAGCGCGCCCACCGCCTCCATTTCCGGGTCCGCCTCGGCGAACAGGGCGATGACCCCGTCCGCCCCCACCGCCAGCACCGCGCCCATGGCAAGGCCCACGGCGATGGCCGTCCGGGAGGCAAAGCGGAAGCTCTCCCGTACCCGGTCATAGCGCTTTGCCCCCCAGTTGAAGCCCACCACAGGCTGAAAGCCGGTGCCGAAGCCCAGAATCACCCCGAAGGGGAACATCATGATCTTGGTGCACACGCCCACCCCGGCCAGCACCGAGTTGGAGATATCCCCGGCGATGTTGTTCAGGATAATGGCCGACACCACCGCCAGTCCCGAACGGAACATGGACGACGAGCCAACGCTGACCACCTGATAGAGGATGTCCTTCACGATGCGCACGCTGCGGATGCTCAGGCGCAGTACGCTGCGCCGGGTCAGGTAGGGGAAGATCAGGATAATAAAGCTGACTACCTTGGAGATGGCCGTGGCAATGGACGCGCCCGCCACGCCCAGGTTCAGCGTGAAGATGAAGATGGGGTCCAGCACACAGTTGAGGATGCCGCCAAAGCCCATGCCGAACATGGAGAACAGGGCGCTGCCCTCCGAGCGCAGGCACTGGTTCATCACAAAGTTGCACGCCATAAAGGGGGCCACCAGCAGTACGTAGTCGGCGTACTGGACGGCGAACTCCTCGCAGGTTGGCGTGGCCCCCAGCAGGTACACCAGGGGCCGGGTGAAGAGAAGCCCCAGCACCCCCACCGCCAGCCCGAAGGCAAAGGCCCCGAAGAAGGAGGTGGACAGCACCTGGCCCGCCTTCTCCCCGTCCCTGGCGCCCAGCAGCCGGGAGGTGTAGCTGGCCGCACCCACCGCCAGCATGGACCCCGCCATCATGATAAGCTGGTCCAGAGAGGCGTTGACGCTCACCGCCGCCGTGGCGTTGGTGCCCAGGAAATGGACGAAATAGGTGTCCGTCAGGCTGTAGATGGAGTTGATGAGGAAGGCCACAATGGTGGGTACCGCCATTTTTAAAATCAGCCCTGGGATGGGGGCCTGCGCCATCAGGGTCTCCCGCTTGGTCTGTCTGTTCTCGCTTTTTTCCACTTTTTCTGTGCCTCGATTCTCTTATATCGTCTCATATCACTTCGTTCGTACCCTATCTATTTTATCAGTGCCATCCCGTCTGTCAAGTGGAAAAACGCCAAATTGTTTCCTTTTTCGCTTTTTATCTCACCAGGCAGGGCTTTTTGTGGTCATATTTCCAGCCGGGAATGAGGTACTGCATGGCCGCGGCGTCGTCCCGGTCGTGACTGGGCAGCTTGTTGTACAGGGCGTTGGCCTCCATCACCCGCTCCATGTCAAGGCGCACCCCAAGGCCGGGGCCCTCGGGCACCTGGAGCATGCCGTTTATGATCCGGGGCGCGTCCTCCAGCAGGTTCTGGCCGTCCTGCCAGATCCAGTGGGTGTCCAGCGGCGCGGGCTCTCCCACGGCGGCTGCCCCCACCTGAGCGAAGGCGGCCAGGGTGATGTCGAAGTGGTTGTTGGAATGGACGCCCCAGGTTAGCCCCCAGCTGTCCAGCAGCTGGCTCATGCGCACCGTCCCGTCGAAGCCCCAGAAGTGGGGGTCCGCCAGAATGATGTCGCAGGCGTTGAGGCTCACGGTGTGGTAGAACTGCCGCCAGTCGGTGGCGATCATATTGGTGGCCACCTGGAACTGGGAGGCGTTTTTGAACTCCCGCATGATCTCCCGGCCGGAGTAGCCCGCCTCCGGGCCGCAGGGGTCCTCCACGTAGGTGATGACATCGCGCATGTCTTTGCACAGGGCGATGGCCTCGTCCAGGCTCCAGGCCCCGTTGGGGTCGATGTTGACGCGGGCGCCGGGGAAGCGCTTTTTCAAGGCCCGCATGGCCTCCATCTCGTCCGCTCCGGCCAGCACGCCGCCTTTGAGCTTGAAGCTTCGGAAGCCGTACTTCTCGTTGAGGGCCTCGGCCTCCTCCACCACGCGCTCCGGTGTGAGAATCTCCTCCCGGCGCAGACGGAACCAGGGGTCTGGGCTGGCGCTTTCGTCCAGGTACTGCATCTGTCCGGCGGGGACCTTGCTCTTGTCCGAGACGTAGAACAGGTAGCCCAGCACCTCCACCTCACGGCGCTGCCGGCCCTCGCCCAGCAGCTGGCACATGGGCACACCCAGGTGCTGGCCCAGCAGGTCCAGCATGGCGCACTCGATGGCCCACTCGCTCTTCACCACAAATTTCAGCTTGGAGATGTCCAGGGTCTGGATATCTCCGTCCTCCCCCGCGCCGGGCTTGGACAGCTTGTGGATGGCCTGCAAAATTTGGCGGTATTCGGACACGGGCCTGCCCTCCACCAGGGGCCGGACCGCGTTGAGACAGCCGCAGGTGTAATCCCCGCCGTGAATCTCGCCGATGCCGGTGTGTCCGGCGCTGTCGGTGAGGATCACCAGATTGCGGGTGAAGCAGGGCGCGTGGGCGCCCGAGAGGGTCATGAGCATACTGTCATACCCGGCCACGGGAATGACCTGCATTTTGGTAATCACAGGGCAATCCATCAGGATTCCTCCTTCAAAAAAGGGCCGGCAGCGAACCGCCGGCCCGTCTGATTATGGCCGCGTTCAGCGCACCATGCAGGGCTTCTTGCTGTCGAAGGTCCAGCCGGGAATGAGGTACTGCATCCCCACGGCGTCGTTGCGGGCGCCCTTGCCATAGCACTTCTCCATGTACAGCTGGTGGGCGCGGGTCACCTGCTCCCGGTCCACCTCAATGCCCAGGCCCCCCTTCTTGGGCAGGTCGATGCAGCCGCCCACAATCTCCATGGGCCGCTTGGTGAGCCGCTCACGGCCCTCCTGCCAGATCCAGTGGGTGTCGATGCCGTTCATCTTGCCCGGGATGGCGGCGGCGCACTGAACCACCATGGCCAGGGAGATGTCGAAGTGGTTGTTGGAGTGGCAGCCCCACATCAAACCGAAGTCGCTGCACAGCTGGCCCACCCGGACGGAGCCCTCCATGGTCCAGAAATGGGGGTCGGCCAGGGGAATATCCACGCTTTGCAGGGCGATGGCGTGGGTCATCTGCCGCCAGTCGGTGTTGATCATGTTGGTGGCGGTGGGCATCATGGTGGCCTTGCGGAACTCCGCCATGATTTCGCGGCCGGAGAAGCCGTCCTCGGCGCCGCAGGGGTCCTCGCAGTAGGCCAGCACCTTTTTCAGCTCGGGAGCCACCTCCAGGGCCTCCTTCAGGCTCCAGCAGCCGTTGGGGTCCAAATCCACCCGGGCGTCGGGGAAGGCGGCCTTGATGGCCTGAACAGCCTTCAGCTCCTCCCTGGGGGACAGCACGCCGCCCTTGAGCTTGAAATCCTCAAAGCCGTACTTCTCGTGGGTGGCCTTCGCCAGGGCCACGATGGCCTCGGGAGTCATGGCCTCCTCGTGCCGCAGGCGGTACCAGTCGCAGTGGGAGTCCGGCTCCTCCTCGTACTCCAGGTCGGTCTTTTTCCGGTCGCCCACGTAGAACAGGTAGCTGAGGAACCGCACCCGCTCCCGCTGGATGCCGTCGCCCATGAGGGCCGCGGCGGGCACGTCCAGGAACCTGCCCATCAAATCCAGCAGCGGGGCCTCGATGGCGGTGACCACATGGACGCCGGTGCGCAGGTCGAAGGTCTGCAGGCCCCGCACGTCGTCCTTGATGTTCTCGTTGAGCCAGGCCCGGACCTTGTTCAGCGTCTGCTTGTAATCGGCGATGCGGGTGCCCACCACCAGATGCTTCACATCTTCAAGCGCCTTGGTAATCTTCTCGCCGCCGGGGACCTCGCCCACGCCCTCCACGCCGTTGGAGTCGGTGAGGATGACGATGTTGCGGGTAAAATAGGGCGCGTGAGCCCCGGACAGGTTCAGCTCCATGCAGTCATGTCCGGCCACGGGATAAACTTCCATTTTCGCTACGGTGGGAATCATGTTCAGCACTCTCCTTTTCTGTGCGGCAAGCCGCACCTTTGCTGACGGGGGCGGCGCGCGGGGGCCTGCCGCCCTGCGTCAGCGAGCCAAAGTTCTTTTTCGGTTCCTTTTTCGTTCAAGAAAAGGGAACTCAGATCAGCCCCATGTCCGCCAGCACCTGGCGCAGCTTGTCTTTCTCGTCGGGGCGCAGCTCACCGATGGGCTCCAGGCACTTGCCCACGGGGATGCCCTGGAGCACCAGCCCCTCCTTGATGACCTCGGGGAAGGTGCCCATGCCGGTGGCGATGCGCAGGGGGGCCAGACGGTACTGGGCCTCCAGGGACCCGGCCAGGTCGCCGTCCCGGAACTTGTCGTAGATGTCGGCCACCAGCCGGGGGGCCACGTTGGCGCAGCTTGCCACCGCGCCGGAGCAGCCGTAGACCAGGCCGGCGGTGATCATGGTGTCCCGGCCCATCATCACGTTGAAGCGGTCCCGGTACTCCATGGTCAGGCGCAGATACTCCTCGCAGTTGGTCATGTCGCCGGTGGAGTCCTTCACGCCGATGATGTTAGGGCAGTCATGGGCCAGCTTTGCCACCGTGGCGGGGGCGATGGTCACGTTGGTCTTGGGCTTGTTGTTGTACATGATGACGGGCAGGGCGGTGTTCTCCGCGATGGTGCGGTAGTAAGTATACAGCTCGTCCTGGGTCTGGCTGACGAACATGGGGGTGAGCACGCTGATGGCGTCGTAGCCGCCCACCTGCTCCGCCAGCTTGGCCAGACGGATGACTCCCCGGGTGGTGATGTGGCTGCACCCGGCCAGCAGCTGAACGGGATTGCCGTAGCGGTCTCTGCGGCCCTTGGCCGCGTCCCGGACGGTCTCCAGGGCCTTGACGAACTCCCCGTCGTCCACCGCGTAGAACTCGCCCGTGGTGCCGAAGGGGAACAGGCCGTGGACGCCGCTGTCCAGCAAAAACTTGCTCATCTGGGCCAGGGATTCATAGTTCACACTGCCGTCCTCGTTGAACGGCGTGATGATCGGAGGGATGATACCGTAGGGTTTGTACATTTCCTTCCTTCCCTTCATAGAAATTCTTTTTGGATATGGTCCGCCCTGTCAGGGCGGCGGTTGTTACTCTTGCGCGGCGCCCAGGCTCTCAAACAGCTCCCACACCCCGTCCCGCTCGGGCAGGGGGCAGTGGGTCAGCCACGCCTCGCCGGGCAGATCCCGGACCTTGGCGCCCCCGGTGTAAAAGCGGTTCTCCAGATAGACCGCCGCCCGGTCCGCCGTTAGGCGGACCGCTCCCAGGCATTCCGCTTTCTCCAAAGTCCGGCTCAGCCGCCGGGCCAGCCACCGGGGCATCTCCCGCGCCCCGTCCCCGGCGTAGAGCTGGAAGCGGCTGCTTACCCTGCTCTCCGGACAGACGGCCGGGGTATAGCCCCGCTCCTCCAGGAAGGCTCGCTGAACAGCCTCGTCCAACAGCCCCCGGCGGAGCAGCAGCCAGTCTCCCGCCCACGTTTTGGACCGGGGCGCGGCGGTGAGCAGCGTGCCGCTGAGAAAACGGTACCGGGTATTTTTTGCCCCCGGGGCCGGGTAGTGGAGGGTCATCTCGCATCCGCTCAGCTCCAGGCCGAAGCCCCGGCCGGAGAAGGCCGCCCGCACCAGCAGGCTGTTGTCTCCCTCCATGATGGGCAGCAGCGCCAGGGATCTGAACTGCTCCGCGCTCAGCCCCGCCCGGCCGGTGAACCGCGCCTCCTCCAGAGGAGCGCACAGTCCGCACAGCACGTTGGCCCGGGCCACCGCCTGACTGTAGCCCTTGATCTGCCCGCGCACGAAGAACAGAAATACCAGCAGGTTCACTCCAGCTGCCACGGCGGCGGGCACATACAAACGGAGCGCCACCAGCACCACCGCCGCCAGATACACTCCTGCGTGGGCGATGCCGATGCCCTGCGCGCGCCTGCGCTGGGCCTCCAGCTGCTCCCGTACCGATGTCACTGTGTTCATAAGCGCCTCCTGTTATGGGGTGGAGCTCTAATTGTTGCCGGGGTCGGCCATGAAGGCCAGCAGTTCGTCCCGCTTCCGGTCCAGATAGGCTCCCCACGCTTCGCCGTCCACAAAGGGGTTGGGGCCGTCCGGGTCGGCCTGCCGCCGGCGGAGGCGGCCCAGGGTGTCGTTGTTGACGCAGTGGTTGCCCAGGAACACCTCCACCCTCTGCTCCCGCACCTTGGCCAGAGAGTCCAGATAGGTCCGGCGGGTCTTGAACTCCGGGTCGCCGGTCTCAATGAGATAGTCTTTTTGCAGGGTGTTGAAGCCGAAGCCGCCGTAATAGCCGCACCGCTTCACACCCTGGGGGCCCTCCGCGTCGAAGAAAATCGCGGCGCAGCCCTCGGTGTGGCCGGGTACCATGTAAAAGGTCATGGTGGTATTGCCGAAGGTGAGCACATCCCCGTCCTTGATCTCGTAGTCGGGAACGAACAGCTCGTCGCAATCATTATGGGTATCCTGGATGAAGGACAGCTCCGGCCGCTCCCGGTACATCCGGGCGTCCGGCTTCCCCAGGTACAGCTTGGAACCGAACATCCGCCGGAAGAAGTTTGCCGCGCCGATGTGGTCCAGGTGGCCGTGGGAGTGGATGATCCACTTTACGTCGGAGGGCTTGAAGCCCGCCTCCCAGATGGCGTTCACCAGCATGGCCGACGCCCCGCAGTTGCCGCTGTCGATGAGCAGCAGGCCGCTGCCGGTGTCGATGAGATGGACGCACACCCAGCTGTCCCCCACATACCAGACGTTTCCGTAGATCTGAAAGGGGTGCACATACCGCCCCTCCTGGTCCAGCCAGATGCCGGACATGGGGTCGGCCTTCAGCGCCTCCCGCCGGGCCAGATATTCCTCATAGCTCTGCCGGATACTCACGTTCCTTCTCCCTTCAGGTGCCTGTTGAAAAAGTCCAGAATGACCTGCTTGGTCATGGGCTGGAACAGCTCCCGGGTACCGTGGCCGCCGTTTTTCACGATGTACAGGTCCGCCCGGTCCTCAAACCCGGCTTCCACGATCCGCCGGTAGAAATCCTCGCTGATCTCCACGGACACCAGCGGGTCCTGGTCGCCGTGGAGAATGGTGATGGGGCACATCTTCTCGCTCATGGAGAAAATGGGGCTGGCGTCGTCGCTGCGCTCCAGCATGGTGGCCTCGTCGCCCCCCAGCAGGGCTCCGCCGTGGGTCTCCCCCAGGCTGTGCCAGCGGTGGGCGGGATTCTTGAAGTTTTCCACCTCGATCTCGTTGCAGCGGCGGATGTCCACCGGGCCGAACATGTCCACCGCCGCCTGCACCTCGCTGAGCTGGTCGCCCCACTCGCCGGTGTCATATCCGTCGGTGTTCATCGCCATCCAGGCGGACAAATGCCCGCCCGCAGACCGGCCGATGGTGCCCACATGCCTCGGGTCGATGCCGTATTCATCGGCGTGGGCGCGGAGGAAGCGCACCGCCGTCTTACAGTCGATGAGCTGGTCGGGGAAATGGCCCTGGGCGCTGCTGCGGTAGTAGATGCAGGCCACGGCGTAGCCCGCCTCGGCCAGAAACTCCATCTCCGCCGCCATCAGGTTCTTGTCGCACCCCCGCCAGCCCGCGCCGTTGATCCACACGATCAGCGGCTGACGTCCGGTGCTCACCTCGTCGTCCGCGCCGCTGGCCAGGCGCATCTCGCTGTTGCCGTTCTGAGCCATGAGGGACAGGTGCAGGTCCAGGGGCCTGCCCTCCAGGTCCTTCACCTGGGAGTAGCAGATGTTGTCGATGAAATTGATGCTGCGGCGCTCCTGGCCCGGGTCGATGATGTAGCGCATGTGTTGATCCCAACCTTTGTGTTCAGATTTTAGAGGCTCGCGCTCCGGATGGAGCGGGAAATGAGCTCCGCCCCCTCCTGCCAGTGCTCCATGAAGTGGGGGATGAAGCCGTGGACGGCCCCCATGAACCGCCGCATGGTCACCTCCACACCCAGGGACGCCAGCCTGCGGCCGAACTCCTCGTTCTGGAAACGGAAGGGGCACTCTCCGGCGGAGCAGATCACCGTGCGGGGGAACTTGGACAGCAGCTCGTCGGGAAGAGAGGCCTGATAGAAGAAGGGATCGCGCATCAGCTCCTCGTCCCCGTCCATCAGCAGGTCTGTGAAGGCGGTGCTCCGCATCTCGGGCTCCAGCCAGTACTCGTCCTTGTCCGCCACCGCCTTCAAATCGTATATCATTTCGCTGGGGCCATAGCCGTTCACCACCAAGCAGTAGGGGCACTCCCCGTTCTCCGCCGCCTTTGCCGCCGCGGCCACCGCCAGCGTGCCGCCCGCGCTGTAGCCGCCGATGGAGATGCGCTTGGGGTCGCAGTCCCACTCCTTGCAGTGGGCGTAGACGTACCGGCCCACCGCCCGGCACTGGTCCAGGCACACCGGCCAGGGGGCCTCGTCGGACAGGGTGTAGTCGTTCACGTCCACCACCACGCCCTGGATGGCGTCGGCAAGCCACGCGCTCCACAGGGAGTCGTTGATCTGATGGGGGCAGACGAAGCCGCCGCCATGGATATTGATATGGACGGGACAGTTGGCCGTCCGGTTTTTCGCGGTGTAAATGTCGATGTGATAGCCGTAGCCGTCCTCCGGCGGCATATCCACACCCTCGGACGTGGCCAGATCCGCGAAGGGGTAACACTCCTCGGGGTACTTGAACTCGCCATGGAACTTGGTGCTGCCCTTCAAATAGGCCCCCATACGGGCCTTACGATCTGCGGAAAGTGCCATATTTATCATTCCTTTCTGCCGCCGGAAGGCGGTCACGGTTTATAGTTACTTATACCTTGGCCGAGCGGGCCTTCTTGATCTGCTTGGTGATGACGGGGCCGATCACGCTGAACACGGCGATGAGGATGAAGATCAGGGAGATCGGACGGGTGAGGAAGGTGGTCATGTCGCCGCGGGCGTAGGAGCAGCCCATACGGAAATAGCTTTCGATCTTGCCACCCAAAATGAACGATAGCATCATGGGAGTAGTGGGCATCTTAAAGGCGTCCATAATAATGCCCAACGCGCCGAAGCCCAACACCAGGTACACGCTGAACATGGAGGTGGTGGAAGTGAACGCGCCCATCAGACACAGTACCAGAATGGAGCCGAACAAATAGTGATAGGGGGCCTTCAGCAAATACGGGAACCAGCGCTTGGTAAGCACCTCGGTGATAAAGACGAGAATGGCGGATACCAGCACGATCAGGAAGATCAGCGCCGCCAGGTCGGGATTCTGCTGGATGAACATGGGACCAGGCTGAAGGCCCTTGATGGTCATGGCAGACAGCAGCAGCACGGTGGTGGCGTCGCCGGGAATGCCCAAGGAGATCATGGGGATCAGCGCACCGCCCACACCGGCGTTGTTAGACACCTCGGTAGCCCAAACACCCGGCTCATAGCCGGTGCCGAACAGCTCAGGGTGCTTGTCCATCTTCTTAGCCTGACCATAGGCAATCAAGTTAGAGATGCCGGCGCCCATACCGGGCAGGAATCCGATAAACAGGCCGATGAGGAAGGACACCACAATATTCCGGGCATTGTCAGTAAAGTCCTTCAAAGTGAGTCCAAACCCTCCCAAGGTGCTCTTATCCACCTCGGGCATCTTCTGGTCGCCCTTGGCAAAGCTGGTGGCCACCTGCTGCACAGCAAACAAGCCCATCAGTAGGCAAACCATATTGATGCCACCGTACAGATTGGAGTTGTTGAAGGTAAAACGCAGCTGGTTGGTGACCAGGTCGCCGCCAACGCATGACAGGAACAGGCCAATAAAGGCGGACAGCAGGCCCTTATAGATGGAACCGTTGGACAGGCCCACCACCATGGTGATGGCCATCAGGCACAGGGAGAAGTACTCCCAGGGACCCAGCATCAGGGCGATGTCTGCGATGGCACCAGAGCACATCATGGCCACCAAAATGGACAGCGCCGTGCCCATAAAGGAGGCAGTAATGCCAATAGACAGCGCCTTTGCCGCCTGACCCTTCTTAGTCATGGGGTAGCCATCATAGCAGGTTGCTACAGAAGATGCGGAACCGGGGATGCCGATGAGCACGGCGGAGATGAATGAGCCGGACACCCCACCCACAAACATAGCTACCAGCATGGAGAAGCTCAGCTCAGTGCTCAGTGCAAAACAAATTGGCAGCAGCAACGTAATACCCAAGCCGCCGTTCAGCCCGGGAATGGCACCCAGGATGCAGCCCACCAAAGCGCACAGATACATCATGATGAAATTGGTGGGTTGGGACAGGGTGGTCAATGCATTTAAATAAGCTTCCATATTCACTTACCTCCTTGCTTATGGCATTTTGATTCCCACGCTCTTCCAAAGAGTGCCGGAAGGCAAGGGGATGTGGAAGCCCCGGGTAAAACCAAAATAGCAGATACTGGCCAAGCCAATGGCCAGAATAACAGCAAAGGGAATATTGATTTTTTTATCCCCTTTGAGGGTCCAGAAAAACAAAAACAGGCACATCATAGCAGCGATCCAGAAACCAATAAAGTTCATCATGAAACAGAAAAACAGTACTTCCACGATGATGATAAGCATCCGAATCCAGCCTGCCTTATCCAGATAGGGCTTGCCGTCATCCTTGGGTCCGTCAAAAATCATGGAGAGCACCGCAAACACGGCGATGCCTCCAGCGGAGATGAAGGGAAACAGCTTAGGCCCCGGCTCGTTGGACACCATCCGCTCGGGGATCATGGTAGTCTGCCACGCAATGAAGGCGGCCAGAAGCAGAGCGAGTGTCCCCATTAGGTAGGTTCGATTCATTTTCTTCATATTTCAACCTCGCTTTCTTGTTAAAGAGGCCCGGCTGGTGCAAGCCCAGCCGGGCCTTTTCCCCGTGCCGTCAAATCACAGCCCGTTTGACCTCAGTTTAGCGAGCATAGATGCCCATGCCCTTGACGGCTTCCTCATTGGTAACCCACTCCTTATCAAAGGCCGCCTGAGTCTCCTCATAATCGCGCTTATCAATGTAGGTTACCATCTGCTTGTTGCCATCGATGAATGACTGCACGTCCACACACTTGTTAACAGTCTCGTTAATGACTTTGGCAATGTCATCGGGCAGATCCTTGGGTGCCCACAGGTAATAGTTAGAGTCATAATTATAACTGATACCCTGCTCGGCGGCAGTTTTGAAGCTCTCGGGCAGAGGCTCACCCATCAACTCACTCATATTTTCCAAGTTGGCAATGCTGGGGGCCATAGTACCCAGAATTGTCAACTTGCCATCGGCTTCATAGGCGATGCCGTTGGGCACAGAGCAGTTAGCCATATCAATGGAGCCAGAGGCGGTCTGGGTTAGCTTGTCGGCCTCGGAACCGCACTGCACCCAGTTGACCTGATCAGACAGACCCGGCTTGATGCCCTCAATCACGCCGCGGAGCATAACTTGGGAGGCACCGCCCAAGGTGCACCCGACAACCAGCTCGCCGGGATGGGCCTCGATGTACTCACCCAGTTCGGACAGATTCTTAAAGGGGGCGTCAGGCTTGGCGATAATGACCTGAGGACCACCCACGTTCACCAAAGCCACCGTCTTGTAATCATCCTTTGGGCTAACGTTGGAGGTACCAGCCATGTACTCGATCTGGGCACCACCATGATGGACCAAAAAGTGCGTACCATCGGGATCGGCGTTCTTGGCGTTTTCGCGGCCCACCTCGGTGGTATCGTAGTTAGTAACCACGAAGTTGACGCCGGGGCAGACCTCGCCGAGAGCCTGGGTTAGGTAGCGGGTGTACAGATCGGTGCCGCCGCCGGCCTTGGCGGGAACATCGATATACACGGTGGTGCCGGAGGGCCAGACGTCGTTGATGGTCAGCTCGGCGTCGTCGCCGTTGCCGCTCTCGGGAGGGTTGGAGCTGGTGTCCTCGGGAGCCTTGGAGGTGGTATCGCCGGTGTCGTTGCCGCAGGCAGCGAGGCTGAAGCACATGGCGCCGGCCAGCAGGAGCGCGAGCAGTCTCTTTTTCATAATTTCTTCCCCTTTTCGTTTGATTGCCGTTCAGGTTTGCTCCTGAACTGTTTACATTGCCATCATACCGTATCTTACCCATTGTTACAATTCGCAAAACCGCAAAACCGGCCGGCCGAATTTTGGAGAAGAACCTAAGATTTCATTTTTTGCACCTTGAAATTTCACGCTTCTTTCACCGCCAAAAAAGGAATTCCCAGGTTCATCCGACCCTGGGAATTCCTTCTTCAATAGGAAAAGTCCTTCTCGATTCCATACTTTTTCATCCGCCGCCACAGCGTGGTCTTGCTGACGCCCAGCTCAGCAGCCACCTTCTCCCGGTTCCCGTTGTGCCGGCGCAGCAGCTCCGCCAGCTCCACCGCCCGCTGATCCTTGTAGAGCACCACCTTTTCCGTTCCCGGCAGCAGGTTGGGCGTCACCTGCTCCAGCTGCTTTTTCAAAAACGCCTCGTCGATGCTCCGCTTCTCCGCCAGGAGCACGACGCGCTCGCACAGGCTGTCCATCTGGTCCAGATTGCCCGGCCAGTCGTAGATCTCCACAAATTTGTAGGCCCCCTGGGTGGGGTGGAAATACCGCTTGAATTTTTCCTGCCACTTGTTCAGATACTGATCGAACCAGTCCACCGCGTCCTCCCGGCGGCGGCGCAGGGGGGGCAGCTCCAGGCTGAGCACGTTCAGGGCGTAGTACAGGTCCCGGCGGAACTCCCCCTTCTCCACCCGGGCGGCCAGGTTCACGTCGGTGGAGGCGATGACCCGCACGTCGGCGTCGGCGGGGCGGTTGGGCCCGTTGTGGAGGAATTTTCCCTGGATGAGGCTTTTCAGCTTGTACTGGGTCTCCATGGGCAGGGCCTCCACATGGCTGAGGTAGAGCGTGCCGCCCTGGGCCTGCTCCGCCATGCAGGCGGGGCTTCCCTTCTGGATGGTATAGTTGCCAAAGAGCATGTTGTCCAGCGTGTCCGCCTGCCACGCGCTGCAATCCAGGGGGACGAAGGCCCCGCCCCGGCGCACGCTGTCGTTGTGGACGCATTGGGCCAGAAAGCCCTTGCCCACCCCCGGCTCCCCCAGCAGCAGGATGGGGGCGGAGTATTGGGCCACCCGCCTGGCCAGCTCCAGGCACTGCTTCATCTCCCTGCCGTTGGCCACCATCTTGTCAAAGGTGCGTTTGGCGATATACCCGCGCTGGTGCATCTCCCAGCGCAGCTTGCTGTCCATCTCAATGATGCGCCGGCTCTCCTGAATGGTGAACAGCGCGCCGGAGATCTCCCCATCCACCTGGATGGGGACGATATTCACCAGCACCATCTTCTGCCGGACGTTCAGCACCGTGGACTGGATCTCCATCCCCTCCGTCAGCACGCTCTCCAGCGTTTTGGCGGGCAGGTCGGACAGCACCTCGGTGGCGTGCCGGCCGATCAGCTCATTGGGCCGCTTCTCCAGCAGATTGCTGCCCGCACGGTTGACCCGGCGCACGATGCCGCTGCGGTCCGCCTGGATAATGCCGCTGAAGGTATAGGTCAGCATGGTCTCCATTTCGGCGCTGGCGCTCTTCTCCAGATCAATGGCATAGCACACGTGGGAGGCGATCTCCAGGGTGCGGCGCATCCCCTCCTCACTGGTATACAAAAACCGGCAGGGCAGGCCGCGGCGGTCCGCGTCCCGGCACACCAGGCTTCCGCCGATCACCGCCTGACAGCCGTCTGCCGCCGCCTGGGCCACCGCGCCGGTCATCTCCTCGCTGTCCAGCACCATGTAGCTGCGCAGGTCGATCTGGAACAGGTCGTTGAAGCGGCTGGTGGCGCCGAACATGTTGGCGAAGCCGATCAGCCCCAGCACCGGCCGCTCACAGCCCAGCTCCGCCTTCAGCTCCAGGATGCTGGAGCCCAGCTCCTGGGTGGCCATGCGGATCTCAGTCACCGGAATCTTCACGCTGCGCCGGGCGATGCTGGCGTGAACCCCCCGGGCCACAATAAGGTCGCACCCCTGCTTCTCCAGCTCCCGCACCTTTCCACGGATCTGAGGGGTGGGCACGTACTCCACGCACACCGGGGTGATGTGCCCGATGCCCTCCCCGATCTCCGACCACACCAGGTCGCACATGTCCTGATAAGGGACCAAAAACGCCACTCTCGCCACCGCAAAACCATCCTTTCCGCTTTTTCTTCCCCCCATTTTAACGTCCCGGCCGCCCTGTGTCAACCCTTTGCCCCCTCCGGGATTCAAAAAAGTGAAACGTTCCTTTCTGGAAATGAAATTTTAGTATTTCATCCAAGGGAAAGATTGATTCTTTGGTCCTTTCGCGCCTTGCGGTATCGCGTGAGATTTCTTATTATGAAACATGCTGATATTACAATCAAGGAGGAACCATCCATGACCACCGTGATTCGCATCAAGGAGACGGACAACGTGGCGGTGGCGGTGCGGGACATTGCCGCCGGGGAGCAGCCCCTCCCCGGCCTCACCGCCCTGGACCCCATCCCCCAGGCCCACAAGATCGCCCTGACGGATATCCCCGCCGGAGGGGAGATCATCCGCTACGGCGTGGTGCTGGGCTACGCCAAGGACCGCATCCCCGCCGGAAGCTGGATCAATGAGCACATGCTCACCCTGCCTCAGAGCCCGTCGGTGGACGACATGCCCTGGGGCACCAACCTGGTCAGGACGGAGGACCTGCCCGATCCGCCCCGCACCACCTGGATGGGCTACCGCAACAAGACCGGCCCTGCCGGGACCCGCAACCTGCTGGGCATCGTCACCACCGTCCAGTGTGCCGCCGGGGTGCTCAAGGCGGCTGCGGAGCGCATCAGGGCCGAGCTGCTGCCCAAATACCCCAATGTGGACGGGGTAGTGGCGGTCACCCACCCCTACGGCTGCGGCGTGGCCATCAAGGCACGGGAGGCTCACATCCCCATTCGGGCCGTTGCCAACGTCATCCGCCACCCCAACTTCGGCGGAGAGGTCATGGTGGTGGGGCTGGGCTGTGAAAAGCTGACATACGACATGGTGCTGCCCCCTGAGGACATCACGCCGGACAATGTCCTCACCCTCCAGGACTATGCCGGGCACGACGCCATGATGGAGGCCATCCTTGCCATGGCGGACAGGAAGCTGCAAAAGCTCAATGAGCGGGTCCGGGAGGAGCTGCCCCTGTCCGAGCTGCTCATCGGGATGCAGTGCGGCGGGTCGGACGCCTTCTCCGGCATCACCGCCAACCCCAGCGCGGGCTACGCCGCCGACATGCTGGTGAAGGGCGGAGCCACCGTCCTGTTCAGCGAGGTCACCGAGGTGCGCGACGGCGTGCACATGCTGGCGGCCCGCTGCACCGGCCCCGAGGTCAGGGACAAGCTGGCCGCCGAGATGCGCTGGTACGACGCCTATCTGGACGCGGGCGGCGTGGACCGGGACGCCAACCCCACTCCGGGCAACAAGAAGGGCGGTCTTGCCAATATTGTGGAGAAGGCCATGGGCTCCATCGCCAAGAGCGGCACCAGCCCCATTGTGGAGGTCCTCTCCCCTGCCGAGAAGCCCACCAGACACGGGCTGATTTTCGCCGCTACCCCCGCCAGCGACATTGTGTGCGGGCCATCCCAGGTGGCCAGCGGCATCGGGCTGCAGGTATTCATGACCGGCCGGGGCACCCCCTATGGGCTGGACATCGCCCCGGTCATCAAGGTGTGCTCCCGCAGCGAGATGAAGGAGCATTGGTTTGACATGATCGACATCTCCGCCGGGGCCGTGGCCACGGGGGAAAAGACCATCGCCGACGTGGGCACGGAGATTTTCAACTTCATCCTGGACGTGGCCGAAGGCGTGAAGCAGCCCTACTCTGACCAGTACGGCTTCCACAACGATATGTGCATCTTCAACCCCGCGCCCATCACCTGATTTCATCCGCCCTGCCCATATGGGCGGGGCGGCACAATGTGAACAAGGAGGCATTTGCCATGTCCATGCGCCCCCAGATTCCAGTCACCACCGCCGAGAGCGACGGCGGCCTGTCCTTCATCCGGCAGATGGGAATCGAGTATGTCTCCCTCATGCTCAAGCCCGAGGAGCTGACCGACAAGGCCGTGGCCGACGCCCAGGAGCGGCTGGCCAAATACCGCATCACCGTGTCCGACGCCCTGTGCCAGCCCCTTCAGAAAAACAAGTCCATCCACCTGGGCCTGGCCGGCCGGGACGAGCACATCCAAAAATTCAACCACATGCTCCGGGTGTTCGGCAGGGCGGGCATCCCCTTCACCTCCATCGCGTGGCAGCCCAACGGCATCCTGCGCACCGGCTGGCGGGTGGGGGAGCACACCCGGGGCGGCTCGTCCATGTACTGCGACCAAAAGGAGATTATGGCCCGCCCCAACGCCGAGGACCGGGCCTTCACCGAGGAGGAGATCTGGGCCAATTTCCAGTATTTTCTGGAACACGTGGTCCCTGTGGCGGAGGAGGCCGGGGTGCGCATGGCCCTCCACCCCAACGACCCGCCCCTGGCCTGCATGGCGGGCATCCCCAGCCTCATCTACAACACGGAGTGCTACCGCAGGGCCATCAGGCTGGCCGGCCGCAGCCCCGCCCTGGGGATCAAGCTGTGCGTGGGCTGCTGGCTGGAGGCGGGGGACGCCTTCGGCGACCTGATGGCGGATATCCGGGAATTCTGCGCGGACGGCCGCGTCCTGTGCGTCCACTTCCGCAATGTGGACGCGCGTCTTCCCGTGTTTGAGGAGGTGCTGTGCGAGGACGGCTATGCCGACATGTACGCCATCATGAAGCAGCTGGTGGCCTGCGACTGCGGCGCCGTCATCTCCGTGGACCATGGCTTCGCCCCCATGGAGGGCTTCGGCGGCATGACCGGCTCCTTCTGCTACCCCACCGGCTTTATGAAGGGGCTGCTGTGGGCGGCGGAAAAGGAGCTGGGCAAGCGGTGACTGCCCTGCGAAAGGGAAAGCAGAATTCCGGCTCCCGCCAAAGGGCAGGAGCCGGAATTTCATCGCTTGCAGCCTGGAAATCAGCGGCCGATCTTGATGCCGGTGAGGTACTCGTAGTACTGGGCGATGGCGCTGTGGTCCTTCTGACCGCCCTCATGGTTGTGCATCCACTGGAGAATCTCCTGGACGCTGGCGGTCATGGGCACGGGAGCGCCGACGGAGTGGGCGCAGTCCAGCGCGTTGTTCAGGTCCTTGATGTGCAGGTCGATCTTGAAGCCGGGCTTGTCGTTGCCCTCGATCATCATGGGGGCCTTGGCGTTCATAACGGTGGAGCCGGCCAGACCGCCCCGGATGGCCTCAAACACCAGCTGGGGGTCCACGCCCGCCTTCTGGGCCAGGGTCAGGGCCTCGGCCAGGGCCTGGATGTTGCAGGCCACGATGATCTGGTTGGCCAGCTTGGTGGTGTTGCCCGCGCCCACGTCGCCGCAGCGGACCACGGAGCCGCCCATGGTGTCCAGCAGGGGTTTGAACTTGTCAAAGACCTCCTGCTTGCCGCCCACCATGAAGGACAGGGTGCCGTCGATGGCCTTGGGCTCGCCGCCGGACACGGGGGAGTCCAGCATCTCAATGTCCTTCTTGGCCAGCTCAGCCGCGATCTCCTTGGAGGCCACGGGGTTGATGGAGCTCATGTCGATGAAGGTGGTGCCGGACTTCATGAAGGAGGCCACGCCGCCCTCGCCCAGCATGACGCTCTTGACGTGGGGGGAGTTGGGGAGCATGGTCATGACTACGTCACAGGTCTCGCCGATCTCCTGGTTGGTGGCGGCCTTGGCGCCGACGGCTGCCACCTCGTCCACGGAGGCCTTGTTCAGATCGCTGACCAGCAGATCGGTGAAGCCGCCCTTGAGGATGTTCTTCGCCATGGGCTTGCCCATGATGCCCAGGCCGATAAGTCCGATTTTCATAGTGCATACCTCCAAAAAATGATTGATTGTTTTCATTGGTCCTTTCAACTGGCCCCATTATAAGCAGATCTCTTTTCCGCCGCAAGGCGCAGAATCACTAAATCCGTCCCTTGATTTTTTGCTGTTCCGCTGGAATTTCGGTTTCTGAAATTTTTCGTTTCATTTTCCGAGCATTCCGCATCTTTTTCTCCTTTTGGCTTGCCCCGCCGGCTTGCGTCTCTTTTTCGGACGTGGTAGAATCCTCATAACAAACAAAGGGAGGTCCATTTATGGAATTCATGACGCAAAGCGGCGCCGCCGCCGGCCCCATCGGTCAGGGCACCTGGTACCTGGGGGAGCACGCCGAAACCCTTCAGCAGGAGCTGTCAGCCCTGCGCGCGGGGCTGGACCGGGGCATGACGCTGCTGGACACCGCCGAGATGTACGGCAGCGGCGCGGCGGAACGGCTGGTGGGCCGGGCCATCCAGGGCTATGACCGGGAGAAGCTGTATCTGGTCAGCAAGGTCTACCCCCACAACGCCGGACGAAAAAATATCTTCCGCTGCTGTCAGGCGTCCCTGAAGCGGATGGGCACGGAGTATATGGACCTGTACCTGCTCCACTGGCGGGGCGGCGTCCCCCTGGCGGAGACGGTGGAGTGCATGGAAAAACTGAAGGCCGACGGCCTCATCCGCAATTGGGGCGTGTCAAACCTGGACGCGGACGACATGAACGAGCTGTTCTCCGTGCCCAACGGCGGTAATTGCGTTACCGATCAGGTGCTCTACCACCTGGGCAGCCGGGGCATCGAGTACGACCTGCTCCCCGCCCTGCAAAAGCGGGACGTGTCCGTCATGGCCTACTGCCCCCTGGCTCAGGCGGGGCGGCTGCGCCGGGGGCTGCTGGGGCATCCCGCTGTGACCGAAACCGCCCGGGTCCATCACGCCACCCCGGCACAGATTCTGCTGGCCTTCCTGCTCACCCGCCCCGGCGTCATGCCCATCCCCCGCTCCTCCCGGGCGGAGCACACCCTGGAAAACGCCGGCGCGGCGGACGTGCGCCTCACCGGCGAGGACCTGGCCCGGCTGGATGCCGCCTTCCCCGCCCCCACCCGCCGGGTGCCCCTGGATATGCAGTAACCGGCCCTGACGCATGGGCAAAAGAGCAAAATTATTTAACAAAACCGCAAGTTTGCTATTCCCATTTTCGTCCGGTCCATGTATAATAGGTGCGGTTCAGAAAAAACTGAGTATTCCAAGGGACATTTATAAATGAAAGGGAGCGCGTCTTATGTCTATTTTGGTCTGCGGCGGCGCCGGTTATATCGGCAGCCACACCTGTGTGGAGCTTCTCAACGCCGGCTACGACATCGTGGTGGCGGACAACCTGTACAACTCCTGCGAGGAGGCCCTGGTCCGGGTGGAGAAGATCACAGGGAAAAAGGTCCCCTTCATCAAGGCGGAGCTGTGCAATGAGAACGAGGTGGAGGCCCTGTTTGCCCAGCACCCCGGCATCGACGCGGTCATCCACTTCGCCGGGCTCAAGGCGGTGGGCGAGAGCGTGGCCAAGCCCCTGGAGTACTACTCCAACAACCTGATCAGCACCCTGTACCTGCTCCAGGCCATGCGCCGCCACGGGGTGAAGAACTTCGTGTTCTCCTCCTCCGCCACGGTGTACGGCGACCCCGCCACCGTGCCCATTCGGGAGGACTTCCCCACCGGAGGCACCACCAATCCCTACGGCACCTCCAAGCTGTTCCAGGAGCGCATCCTGTCCGACATCTGCGCCGCAGACCCCACGCTGAACGTGGCGCTGCTGCGCTACTTCAACCCCATCGGCGCCCACGAGTCCGGCCTGATGGGCGAGGACCCCAACGGCATCCCCAACAACCTGGTGCCTTATATTGCCAAGGTGTCGGTGGGTCAGCTGGAAAAGCTTCACGTCTACGGCAACGACTACCCCACCCCCGACGGCACCGGCGTGCGGGACTATATCCATGTGGTGGACCTGGCCCGCGGCCACGTGGCCGCCCTGAAGAAACTGGACACCAAGTGCGGCCTGTTCGTGTGCAACCTGGGCACCGGCAAGGGCTACTCCGTGCTGGACGTGCTCCACGCCT
>CAJULJ010000010.1 GCA_910587395.1 uncultured Oscillospiraceae bacterium
TTCAGCTCCGGGTGGAACTGCCCCGCCACAAACCAGGGGTGCCCCGGCAGCTCCACCATCTCCACCAGCCGTCCGTCCGGGGACAGGCCGGACAGCGCCAGCCCCGCCCGGGTCAGCATCTCCCGGTACTCGTTGTTGAACTCGTAGCGGTGGCGGTGCCGCTCATCGATCTCCCGCGTCCCATAAACAGCCGCCGCCAGCGACCCCTCCGCCAGCTGGCAGGGGTAGCTCCCCAGCCGCATGGTGCCGCCCTTGGCGGTCACCCCCACCTGGTCCGGCATCAGGTCGATGACGGGATAAGCCGTGTTCGGGTCCAGCTCGGAGGAGTGCGCCCCCGTCAGCCCGCACACGTTCCGAGCGTACTCCACCACCGCCATCTGCATCCCCAGGCAGATGCCCAGGAAGGGCACCTTGTTCTCCCGGGCGTACCGGATGGCCTCAATTTTGCCCTCAACACCCCGCTCGCCGAAGCCGCCGGGGACCAGAATGCCCTGCGCCCCATCCAGCAGCGTCCCCGCCGTATCCGGCGTGACCTCCTCCGAGTTCACCCAGCGGATGTCCACCGATACGTCGTTCTCAATGCCGCCGTGGGTCAGCGCCTCCACCACGGACAAGTACGCATCATGGAGCCCCACATATTTGCCCACCAGCGCGATGGTCACCGTCCCTTTGGGGTTTTTCGCTCTGTGGACCATGGTGGCCCACTCGGTCAGGTCGGGCATGTGGCAGATGAGCCCCAGCCGCCGCACCACCACGTCGGCCAGCCCCTCCCGCTCCAGCATCAGCGGCACCTCATACAAAATGTCCGCGGTGAGGTTAGGGATGGCGTGGTCGGCGGGGATGCTGCAAAACAGAGAAATTTTGTCCAGAATCTCTTTGGGGATGGGATCATCACTCCGGCACATGATAACATCTGGTTGAATCCCAAGAGATAATAACTCTTTAGCTGAGTGCTGGGTGGGCTTGGACTTCAGCTCCCCGGAGCCGGGGATGGACACGATGAGCGAGACATGGATGAACATGACGTTGTTCCGTCCCCGCTCGGCGGCCACCTGCCGGATGGCCTCCAAAAAGGGCTGAGACTCAATGTCACCCACCGTACCGCCGATTTCCACAATGGCCGCGTCCGCGTCCGGCCCCTCCAGCGAGTAGATGTGGCTCTTGATCTCGTCGGTGATGTGGGGAATGATCTGCACCGTACCCCCCAGGTAGTCCCCCGCCCGCTCCCGATTGAGGACGTTCCAGTACACCCTGCCCGAGGACACGGAGGAGTTATAGGTCAAATTCTCGTCAATAAACCGCTCGTAGTGCCCCAGGTCCAGGTCGGTCTCCGCCCCGTCGTCGGTGACGAACACCTCCCCGTGCTGATAGGGGCTCATGGTGCCGGGGTCCACGTTGAGATACGGGTCCAGCTTCTGCACCCGCACCCGCAGGCCCCGCTGCTTCAAAAGCCGCCCCAGAGACGCCGCCGTAATGCCCTTGCCCAGCCCGGACACCACGCCGCCGGTGACAAAGATGAATTTTGTGCCGGTGGTCATGAGAATTCCTCCCCGCAGCAGGCGCGGCCCCTTTGCGCCGGACGCCCTTGCCCGGCCCTGCCCCAAATTGAATCGTATTATTTTACGCCCCGCGCCCGGACAAGTCAAGGCGCAGAATGCCCAAACCCGCCCAATTTTAAGGCCTGCGCACATTGACGCGGGTATCAACCTACGATATAATAAATTCTGCCGAAAGGCAGATCACACGAAAAATGGAGATGACCTTTCATGTTCAATCTGTTCAAGAAAAAGGAGCCGCCCCTGCCCCCGGAGGAGCGTCTGGCGGACTACCTGAAAAAGAGGGACTACATTGGGCTGGCGAGAGCCTATTACGACCTGGGCAAGGCCGCCATGGAGTCGGGGGACCAGGGAAAAGCCATGCTGTGGCTCAGCCGGGCCGACACCATCTACAGCGCCCGTGACGATATCTACGAGGCCATGGGAGACAAGCTCACCGACGACTGCTCCGACCGCATCGGGGCGCTGGAGGAAGCCGACTTGCTGTCCAACCAGATCGTGGAGCAGATCGAGGAAAAAACGGAGGAGCTGGGGGATGCCCAGGTGCGGGTGTGGTCCCTGCTCACCCTGGCCCGGCTGGCGCCGGTGGGGGAGAAGCTGGCCGCTCTGCCCGGCTGCGGCGTGCTGGGGACCCTGGGCCAATGCCTGGACCTAGTGGTCAAATCCTTTCAGGAGTCCATCACCCAGGCGGAGTTCAACCTCCTCAAGACCGTGTGCGGCGATCTGTACGCCCTGAGCGACGCGGAGGAGTTTTTCGCTGGCGGCGAGGCGCCCTGCGCGGCGGGCGCGCCCCTCCAGGTGTTCGATTTGAACGCCATGACCACCCTGCTGGGCATCGAGGGATTGCTGGACGGCCAGCTGCGCTGTCTGGCCGGGGAGCCGGTAATGGACGACGGCGGGCTCATCCCCTGCGCCCTGATGACCGACTACTGGACCCGCACCGTGGGCGGCAGCCTCCGGGACATCCCCCAGGTCAAGGCGGAGCTGGACCGCATCTGGAGCGACCTGGAGTTCGTCCGCTCCGGCCCCACCTGGACCGCCGTGGCCCAGCGCATTGAGGGGTACAAGGCCCTGGACATTTTCAGCGCGTAAATACATCAGCGCCGCCCGGAACATTTCCGGGCGGCGCTTTTTGCGGCGCTCACACCTGCCGCAGTCCGTTTTCGCTCAGCTCCAGCACCCGCATGCACACCTGCTCCAAATACAAGCGGTCATGGGACACGCTGATGATAACTCCGGGGAAATCCGCCAGCACCTGCCGGATCACCGGCGCGGACAGGGGCGAGAAGTTCCGGGTGGGCTCGTCCAGCACCAGCACGTTGGAGCCGTTCAGCACCATGGCCAGAAACAGCAGCTTGGCCCGCTGCCCTCCGGACAGCCCCGCCGCCGGATGCTCCATCTCCTCCGCCTTGTACTTCATGCTGCCCAGTAAGGTGCGGGCCCTTGTCACATCCTCCCGGCGGCCGCTTGGGGCCAGCACCTCCACCGGTGTCTTGTCCCCCAGCAGCAGGTCGCCGTAGTCCTGGGGCATATAGGCCGCCCGCAGGTCGGTCCGGGCCAGCAGCTCATCCGCCGTCAATTTCAGAAGTGTGGACTTTCCCGTCCCATTAGGGCCGACGATGCCGATTTTCTCCGGCCCGTCCACCCACAGGCGCACGTTCCGGGCCAGCACCCGCTCCCCGGCGGTCAATTCCGGCAGATCCAGCCGCAGCGCCGTCTTTCCCGCCGGGAAGGCCGACCGCCCCTGGTCGAAGGCGGTGAGGATGGCCTCCTCCCACTCGGGCAGGGCGGTCATGTTCTCCTTTTCCCGCTCGAACCGGCGGCCCATGGACAATACCGTGTGCATTTTCTTTTTCATCAGGGCCGCGTTATGGGGGTCCTGCCGGGTGGCGCTTCCCAGCTGATAGTCCAGCTTGTTCCGGATTTGACGGTACTTCTCTATTTTTGCGTCGTATTCCGCCCGCTCCTTCCGGGCCAGCTGCTCCTGCCGCTGGAAACCCGAGGCGCGCTCCTCCACGTACCGGGCATACCCCATCCGGGACACGGCGCTCCGGGAGACGGTGCGCCGCCTCAGCCGCTCCAGGTGGATGATAACGTTGGCGGTGCGCTCCAAAAGCCTCTCATCGTGGGAGATGTACAGCACCGGCACTTGACAGCTCAGCAGGAAGCCCTCCAGCCACTCCAGGGTCTGTAGATCCAGATCATTGGACGGCTCGTCCAGCAGCAGCACATCCGGACTGTCCAGCAGCAGCAGAGCCAGCCTCAGCTTGACCCGCTCCCCGCCGGACAGGGTGGACACGGCCCGCTGGTCCCAGAACAGATCCGAGCTCAGCCCTACCTGGCGGGCGGCGCGGTCCAGGGTCCTGGGGTCCGCCTCCTCAAAGGCCGGGGAGCGCCGGCAGAACTCCCAGACGGGCAGCTCCAGCTCCTGCAAGGAAAGCTCCTGGGCCAGCCAGCCCTTGCGCAGCCCCTTGTCCACGATTTCTCCCGTCCACTCGGCATAGGGCTCCGCCATGGCCGGGTCGTACAGCAGCTTGAGGACGGTGGATTTGCCGTTGCCCTCCTCCCCGATCAGCGCCGCCCGGTCGCCGGGGGCCAGGGTGAAGCTCAGACCGTCCACCAGGGTAGTCAGGTCCTTTTTATGAGTAATGGTGAGATTTTTCACCTGAAACATACGCATCCGCTCCTTTCCGCATCGCGCATCCAATCCGCCCGCCCGCAGGGGCGGGGACCAGGCGCATAAAAAACCGCCTTCCACAGCGGAAAGGCGGTTGACATGACGAAAAGGCAGGGACACAGAATGTCCCCGGTCAGCAAGCCGCCCTTCGCGCCATGAAAGCTCAGGCCCACAAAATACACCTGGGCCTCAACTCATTCTTCACAGCTTGAAGTTCGACTTACTTGCGCATCTTTTCACCCTTTTCCATATAAATTGGGTTCAGTATAGCACCGTTTATCACATCTGTCAACCAGGCAGAAAAACAACGCAATCCTTCATGCCAGTTCAACTCTGTGTTTTCTCTCCGCCCGAAGGACGGAAGGCGGGCACCGCCTGGGGGCGCTCAGCGTAATCCGCCAGCCCCTCCAGGGCGTCCGCACCCTGGGGGCAGAACACCGCGCCCCCCTCCTCCACCCGGAGAGCAAACCCTTCCCGGTCGGACCGAAACAGCGGCCCGCCGGGAACGGACCTGTCGGCCACCTCATACCCCAGCCGCTCCAGCGCCAGGGTGAGGGCGGCAGGCCCCTGGGCGCAGGCCGGCCCCAGCTCTCCCCGGTACTTCCCCGCCCGGCCGGCCGCCCAGGCGCAGTCCGCACCGGCAAGGAGATCCCATTCCCCGGTACAGGGCGCCGCAGAGGCTTCCACCGCAATGGATGCAAAGTGTTTTCCCTTCCCATCCAGCAGGTACCGCTCCACCTTCGCCCCATCCTGACGGACAAAAAGCGCGGCGGGCAGCGTGTAGTGCTCGGCCAGCCACGCACCGCAGGCGGCGCAGCCGCCGTCATGGAACCTGGCCTCGCCCCCCGCCAGGACCACGCCGCACCCCGCGGCCCGGGCCAGCGCTCTGGCCAGCGGCCCGCCGCCGCTGCCGATCAGCACCGCGCCCAGCCCGCCCAGACACAGGCCCAGCTCGTAAAATTCCCGTCCCAGCTGTGTGCGCTCCATGGGAAATCCCTCCGTTCCGGGCCTCGCGGGCCCGTTTTTGGAAAGTGTTCCCACTTCACCGGCGGCTTATTCCTCCTTGCCCTCCTCGGGCGCGTCCTCCTCGGTTTCCTGCCGGGAAAACCTGCTCCGGTACATTTCCGCCGCCCGCTCCAGCCGGTCCGCAAATTCCTCCACCGCCCAGTCCGGGCCCAGCACCTCCACTCCCGGCCCCAGGCCGAACAGCCAGCCCCACAGCGGCGGACTGACCACCAGGTCAACCGTGGCGGTAAAATGCTCCCCCCCATCCGGAATGAGAGACACCTCCACTCCAAACCGGTCGATGACCACTCCAGCCAGCCGGTTCTCGCACCTCAGCCGCAGCTGGCAGGGCGCTCCGGAGAACATGCCGAAATGCTTTCGAGCATAGCCCTCCGCCGTCCAGCCTCCCCGGGGATGGCCCTTCATCGTGGTGACATTGATGTCCGCCATCTTGTCCACCCGGTAGTGGCGCACCTCGCGGCGCAGCTCGTCCCACCCGGCCAGATAATAGTTCTCGCTGTCCCAGATCAAGCCGTAGGGGGTGATCTGATACCGCGCTCCTTCCCGGCGGAACACCCGCTCCCGCCGGGCGTTATACTCAAAGTAGCGGAAGGTCACCACCCTATTGGCGGCGATGGCCCCCTGCAAGCGGTCCACATTGTAAAAAATGCTCTCGTTCATGGTCTTGATCCGCCGGTCCACATACACCTGCCGCTGGAGCTGGCGGGCCTGATGCACGCTGGTCAGCCCCTCCAGCTTGCGGATGAGCGCCTCGCTTTTCCGCCTGGTCAGGAAGCGGCTGGACTGCACCGCGTCCACCAGCAGCTTCAGCTCCGCAAGCTGGAAGTCCCGCTCCCCGATATACCAGCCGCCGCCCCGGCCCCGGCGGCTCTGCACGTCCAGGCCCAGCTCCCTGAGCTGCTCCATGTCGTCATAAATGCTCTTGCGCTCGGCGGAAACACCCCACCGGGCCAGCTCCTCCTGCATTTCCTCCCGGGAAACCATGTGGTCCTCGTCGCTGCGCTCCAGCAGGAGCTTTGCCAGAATGGGGAGCTTTCGTTTCTGATTGGCGCCTCTGGCCATGGCATCCGCCTCCTTTCATCCCATATCCTAGCAGAGAAAAGGTCCGATATTCAGGGATATTATAGCAGGTGTCCGGCGGAGGTGCAAGAGGAAAGCCCCGCTCCGGCTTTACCGGGGCGGGGCTCTTGTCAGTGATGCTCTGAGTGGTGCTCCTCCTGGTGGTGTTCCTGCTGATGGCTGTGCTCCACCCCCGCTGGGAGGGTCTGGCCGCACACCTCGCAGACGTGGGTGTCCGGGGCCAGGGGAAGGCCGCAGATCCCGTGGCCGTGGGCCGTACCCGGCACGATCTCCTCCCCGCACTCCGGGCAGGTATAGCCCGGCTGCGCGCTCACCGCCGGAGTGCCGTCGTTCCAGTTTGCCTCGCCCGCGCCGGTGAAGGAATGGACGTGGGCCTTCTCTTCCCCCACCGGGAATGCCTCGCCGCAGGTGGGGCAGATGGTCGTCTCGCTCTCGTGCTTAGATAAGCTCCCGTCCCCGTGGGTGCGGTCTGGGAAGGTCTCGCCGCAGACCGTGCAGGTGACCGTCCCGTCCGCATTGGCTGTCATAACAGGCTCCATGGTATCTGTGATCCACTCCAGATAGCGGGTGCCATCGCCGGCCACCAGCCGCACCAGGCGGCTCACCCGCTCCTCGGCCAGCGCCCGGCTGGTGCTCGTCAGATCGAAGCGGAAGCCATAGCCCTCCCTCATGAAGCTCACCCGGCGGGTGCTGGCGTCCACGCCGCCGCTGGGGGTGGCCACGGAGTCGTGGCCGTCGGCGGTGATCGTAATGCCGCAGATATCCTGTTCCACGCTGTGGGGGTAGGCGATGCAGGTGGGGGGCAGCTGGTCCGCCGTCACCGCAAACTCGAAGTAGTCCAGCGGTCCCTGATGGCCCATGACATAGGCGCCCCAGAAGTCGCCGTTCTCATACCACGCCGCCCAGCCGAACAGCTCGTAGCCGTCCCAGTCCAGGTGGGTGGACAGCGCATCCTCCCCGCCCAGCAGATAGGCGATGTGCTCCCGGCTCATGTCCCGCCGGAACGCCCCCTGGGGGATGTCCCAGTCCAGGGCGGTCTGTACCTCGGGCAGCCCCGTATTGCCGTACTCGATGTAGGGCAGGATATAGTGGGCCACCATGGCCTCGGATCCGCTCCCGATGGTCACGTCGTAGCCGCCCAGGGTCTTTTCCCCCGGCTCCGTCACATCGCCGGGGCCCTCCAGGGCGATGTCGGGCTCACCCACATCTTCGGCCTCCGGGGTGCCGGCGGGCGGGAAGTGATCCGCCAGGGCGTCCCATCCGCCCCGGCCAAGCCCCCAGGCCCCCAGCCCGCACATCAGCACCAGCGCCGCCGCCATGGAGCCGTACCTTGCCCAGAGGACGGGCCTCTTTTCCGGCGCTTTCAGCTCCCGCAGCCGCTGGTGCAGGGTGTCGGACGCCTTGACCTTATCCATATATTTTTTATACCGTTTCATCTCGTCATTCTCCTTCTTCATCCAATAAGTACCGCCGCAGAGCGTCCCGGGCCCGGCTGAGATGGGAGCGCACCGTCCCGGGCCGCTGGCCCAGGATGGCCCCGATCTCCTCTGAGGTGTACCCCTCATAATAATGCAGGTGCACCGCCGCCCTCTGGTTGACGGGCAGGGTCAGAATGGCCTCCATCAGCTCCCGGCATTCCGTGTCCGGAGCCGGGTACACGTCCAGCAGCTCCACCGCCGGGTGCCGCTTGCGGGTGCGCAAAACGCTCCTACAGCGGTTTGCCGTCACCTTCAGCAGCCACGCCTTTTCGTGATCCCCGTCCCGGAGCTCCGGGCGCTTTTCCAGATAGCGCAGGAACGTATCCTGCACCGCGTCCTCCGCCTCCTGAACGTCGCCCAAAATTGCCAGCGCCGCCCGGAACAGGGTGTTCTCATGTTTGTCGACCAGTTCTTCCAACCGGTTGGAGTGGTCCATAGTCTCCCCTCCTCTCTGCCTATAACACGCCCCAGCACCCCAAATTGTTGCACTGGGATAAATTTTTTTACTCTGGCCTTTCCGTCCCACATATGATATACTATATCAGCCCATCTCTCAATCAAACCGCCCGGTTTGGCGGCCGCGCGCGCCGCCCTCCGGCCCCAGCCGCGCCGGCGGTGGGCTAAAAGTTCTTTTTGGTTCTTTTTCTTTCAAGAAAAAGAACGCCCCGTGAAAGGAGACACCATGGAAAACGAGCTGCGCTTAGCCGTCCTCATCGACGCGGACAACGCCCCCCGCACCGCCCTGCGGGAAATCATGGCGGAGGTAGCCGTCTACGGCTCGGCCACCATCAAGCGCATTTACGGCGACTGGACCGCCCCCAACATGGGCAGCTGGAAGCCCCTGCTGCTGGAGCACGCCATCACTCCCTTCCAGCAGTACAGCTACACCACCGGCAAAAACGCCACCGATTCGGCCATGATTATCGACGCCATGGACCTGCTGTACTCGGGCAACTGCGATGGCTTCGTGCTGGTGAGCAGCGACAGCGACTTCACCCGGCTGGCCACCCGCCTGCGGGAAGCGGGCATGAAGGTGTACGGCATGGGCGAGAAGAAAACCCCCAAGCCCTTCATCGTGGCCTGTGACAAATTCGTCTACATCGAAACGCTGCGGGTCGCGGAGCAGCAGCAGGAGGTCCCCGCCCCCACCGGCAAAAGCGCAAAGAAAAAAACCGCTCCCGCCCCGGAAACCGCCACATTGTCCGTCCGGGAGCTCATCGCCCAATCGGTGGAGGACCTGGCGGACGAGGACGGCTACGCCTATCTGGGCGACCTGGGCACCCTCCTGATGAAGAAGCAGCCCGATTTCGACTCCCGCAACTACGGCTACGCCAAGCTGTCCAAGTTCATCGCCGCCCTGGACGGCTTCGAGATCGACGAGCGCCACAACGCCAAATATCAGGGCACCCAGGTATTTGTGCGCAACAAAAAGTAAACACACAAAAAACAGCCCCTCTCTTTCGAGAGGGGCTGTTCGCATGCTTTGGAATGGAGCTTACTTGTACAGCTCGATGAGCTTCTGGAGGTGCTCCCAACGCTCCATGGCGGCCGCCTCGTTCTCCTTGAACAGCTTGTCGGCGCGATCCGGGAAGGACCGGGTCAGGGAGCTGTAGCGGGCCTCGTTGAGCAGGAACTCCTGATAGCCGCCAGCGGGGGCCTTGGAGTCCAGGGTGAACGGATTCTTACCCTCGGCCTTGTTGGCGGGGTTGTACCGGAACAGGTTCCAGTAGCCGCAGGCCACGGCCTTCTTCATCTCGCTCTGGCAGTTGGCCATGCCGCCCTTGATGGAGTGCATCTCACAGGGGCTGTAGCCGATCACCAGGGACGGGCCGTGATAGGCCTCGGCCTCACGGATGGCCTGGAGGGTCTGGTTCGGGTTGGCGCCCATGGCCACCTGGGCCACGTACACGTAACCGTACTGCATGACGATCTCCGCCAGGGACTTCTTGCTGATGGTCTTACCGGCGGCGGCAAACTGCGCCACCTGGCCGATGTTGGAGGACTTGGACGCCTGTCCGCCGGTGTTGGAGTACACCTCGGTATCGAACACGAAGATGTTCACGTCCTCGCCGGAGGCCAGCACATGGTCCAGTCCACCGTAACCGATGTCGTAGGCCCAGCCGTCGCCGCCGAAGATCCACACGGACTTCTTGTTCAGGTACTCCTTCTGGGCCAGGATGGCCTTGGAGTCCTCGCAGCCGTCGTTGGCCCACTTCTCCAGCAGCTCCACCAGGGCCTTGGTGGCCTCGGCGTTGGCGGCGCCGTCGTCCTTGGTGTCCAGGTAAGCCTGGAGCACCGCGTTGGGCTGGCCCTGCTCGGCGCAGTTCTTGGCCATGGCCTCGATCTTCTCGATCAGGGCGTTGCGCAGGGCCTTCTGGCCCAGGTGGATGCCCAGGCCGTGCTCGGCGTTGTCCTCGAACAGGGAGTTGGCCCAGGCCACGCCCTTGCCGTCCTTATTGACGGTGTAGGGGGAAGTGGCGGCGGGACCGCCCCAGATGGAGGAACAGCCGGTGGCGTTGGACACGTACATACGGTCGCCGCAAACCTGGGTCACCAGGCGGGCATAAGAGGTCTCGGCGCAGCCGGCGCAGGAGCCGGAGAACTCCAGCAGGGGCCGCTTGAACTGGCTGTCCTTGACGGAAGCCGTGCCCTCCATGTCGGCCTTGGGGGCAACCTTCGCCACCATATAGTCGAACGCGGGCTGACGGACGGCCTCCTTCTCCAGGGGCACCATGGACAGGCTCTTGGTCGGGCAGATGCCCACGCAGACGGAGCAGCCCATGCAGTCCATGGCGGACACGGCCAGGGAGTACTTGTACACGCCCTTGCCCTTGCCGGCCTTGATGTCCACGATCTGGGCGCAGTCGGGGGCGTTCTTGGCCTCCTCCTCGGTCAGCGCGAAGGGACGGATGGTGGCGTGGGGGCAGACGTAGGAGCACATATTACACTGCACGCAGGTGTCCGGGTTCCAGGCGGGAACGCTGACGGCCACGCCGCGCTTCTCATAGGCGGCGGCGCCCTGCTGGAAGGTGCCGTCCACGTAGTTCTCGAATGCGGACACGGGGAGGCTGTCGCCGTCCATGCGGTTCACGGGCTCCATGACGTCCTTCACCTGCTTGACCAGCTCGGCGCGGCCCTCCAGGCTCTCGCCCTTGTCGTCGTCCGTGGCGGTGGCCCAGGAGGCGGGCACGTCGAACTTCTTGAAGGCGGTGGCGCCGATGTCGATGGCCTTGTGGTTCATGTCCACGATGTCCTGGCCCTTCTTCAGGTAGGAGTGGGTGGCGGCGTCCTTCATATAACCGATGGCCTCTTCCTCGGGCATGACCTTGGCCAGCTTGAAGAAAGCGGACTGGAGGATGGTGTTGGTGCGCTTGCCCATGCCGATCTCGATGGCCAGGTCGATGGCGTTGATGGTGTAGACCTGGATGTTGTGCTCGGCGATATAGCGCTTGGCCACGGCAGGCATATGCTTATCCAGCTCCTCATCGGACCACTGGCAGTTGATGAGGAAGGTGCCGCCGTCCTTCACGTCCCGGACCATGGGGAAGCCCTTGACGATATAGGCGGGCACGTGGCAGGCCACGAAATCGGCCTTGTTGATATAATAGGGGGCGCGGATGGGCTGGTCGCCGAAGCGCAGGTGGCTGATGGTCACGCCGCCGGTCTTCTTGGAGTCGTACTGGAAGTACGCCTGGATGTACTTGTCGGTGTGGTCGCCGATGATCTTGATGGAGTTCTTGTTGGCGCCCACGGTGCCGTCGCCGCCCAGACCCCAGAACTTGACTTCGATGGTGCCCTCGGCCGCGGTGTTGGGGGAGGGCTTCTCCTCCAGGGACATATTGGTCACGTCGTCCACGATGCCGATGGTGAACTGGCGCTTGGGAGCGGCACGGGTCAGCTCCTCATACACGGCGAACACGCTGGCGGGCGGGGTGTCCTTGGAGCCCAGACCGTAGCGGCCGCCGATGACGGAGATGTCGGTACGGCCGGCATTGGCCAGCGCGGTGACCACGTCCAGGTACAGAGGCTCGCCCTGCGCGCCGGGTTCCTTGGTGCGGTCCAGCACGGCGATCTTCTTGCAGGTGGCGGGGATGGCGGCCAGCAGCTTGTCGGCGCGGAACGGGCGGTACAGGCGGACCTTGATGAGGCCCACCTTCTCGCCGTGGGCGTTCAGGTAGTCGATAACTTCCTCGGCCACGTCGCAGATGGAACCCATGGCGATGATGACGCGGTCGGCGTCCTCGGCGCCATAGTAGTTGAAGAGCTGGTAGTTGGTGCCCAGCTTCTCGTTGACCTTGCCCATGTATTTCTCCACGATCTCGGGCACGGCGTCGTAGTACTTGTTGCAGGCCTCGCGGTGCTGGAAGAAGATGTCGCCGTTCTCGTGGGAACCGCGCATCACGGGGCGCTCGGGGTTCAGGGCGCGGGCGCGGAAGTCCTCGATGGACTTCCAGTCCACCATCTCGGCCAGATCGTCGTAATCCCAGATGGCCACCTTCTGGATCTCATGGGAGGTGCGGAAGCCGTCGAAGAAGTTCAGGAAGGGCACGCGGCCCTCGATGGCGGCCAGATGGGCCACGGCGGCCAAGTCCATGACCTCCTGGACGTTGCCCTCGGCCAGCATGGCGAAGCCGGTCTGACGGCAGGCCATGACGTCGGAGTGGTCGCCGAAGATGTTCAGCGCGTGGCTGGCCACGGTGCGGGCAGACACGTGGAACACGCAGGGGAGCAGCTCACCGGCGATCTTGTACATGTTGGGGATCATCAGCAGCAGGCCCTGAGAGGCGGTGTAGGTGGTGGTCAGGGCGCCGGCGGCCAGGGAGCCGTGGACGGTGCCGGCGGCGCCGGCCTCGGACTGCATCTCGATCACCTTGACGGGCTGGCCGAAGATGTTCTTCCGGCCGGCGGCGGCCCACTGGTCAACATTATCGGCCATGGGGCTGGACGGCGTGATGGGATAGATGCCGGCCACCTCGGTGAAGGCGTAGGACACGTGGGCGGCGGCGGTATTGCCGTCCATTGTTTTGAACTTGCGTGCCATAGGCGTTTTTCCTCCTTTTCATATGAGAACGTGCACCCATACGGTTTCGTTCCGTTTCGCGCTGAATAGTCTATCACATTCCCGCTGGATTTGCAATTGCAAAAGCTCATTTTTTTGGCAAAGTTTCTGGACGATATGGATGTCTCCCGCCGCCCCGGCCCGCACCGGGAGGGGCCTTTGAAGGGCCTCCCCCCTGTTTGGGGGCCGCGGACCTTGCGGAACGCGTCAAATCGTGGTAAACTGTCCCAAAACGCAGAGAAATGAGGCGATGTCCCATGGTGTGCAATGTGGCGTCCCTGGGTCTGAACGGGGTGGCGGGCTACCCCGTCGCCGCCGAGTGCGCCCTGTCCGGGGGGCTGCCCGCCTTCGACGTGGTGGGCCTGCCCGACGCCGCCGTCAAAGAGGCCCGGGAACGGGTGCGCTCGGCCATCAAGTCCAGCGGGTTCGACTTCCCCGTCTCCCGCATCACGGTGAATCTGGCCCCCGCCGACCGGCGCAAGGCGGGCACGGTGTATGATCTGCCCATCCTGGTGGGAATTCTGGCGGCGGGGGGACAACTGCCGCTGAAAAAAGAGAAGGATTCCGCCTTTATCGGCGAGCTGTCTCTGGACGGACGGCTTCGGCCGGTGTCCGGCGTGCTGCCCATGGCATTGGCGGCGAAACGGGCGGGCATTTCCCGCCTGTTTGTCCCTGTGGACAATGCTCCCGAGGCCACCTTGGCCGACAGGCTGGAAATTATCCCCGTCCATCATGTGCGGGAGCTGGCGGACCACCTCACCGGGGAAAAGCCCATTCCCGCCGCCTCGGTTTGGGAGCAGGAGCCGTCCCCCGTCCAGGGCCCGGATTTCAGCGAGGTGAAGGGGCAGGAGCACGCCAAGAGAGCCCTGGAGGTCGCCGCCGCCGGAGGGCACCATGTGCTCATGTCGGGCAGTCCCGGCTCGGGCAAATCCATGATGGCCAAACGCCTGCCCTCCATCCTCCCCGACCTGACCCGGGCCGAGGCCCTGGCCTGTACGGAAATTTACTCCGTCATGGGGCTCACCTCCAAGGAGCACCCCATGGTGCGCCGCCGCCCCTTCCGCTCCCCCCATCACACCATCTCCGCTGCCGGGATGACGGGGGGCGGGTCCAATCCCAAGCCCGGCGAAATCTCTTTGGCCCACAACGGCGTGCTGTTTCTGGACGAGCTTCCCGAGTTCCACTCCGACGTGCTTGAGGTCCTCCGCCAGCCCCTGGAGGACGGGCAGACCCAGATTTCCCGCGTGTCCGGCTCGGTGACCTACCCCAGCCGGTTCATGCTGGTGTGCGCCATGAATCCCTGCAAGTGCGGCTGGTACGGCCACCCGTCGGGGCGCTGCACCTGCACCGAACAGGCTGTCCGGCGGTACTTATCCCGGCTGTCCGGCCCCATGCTGGACCGCATCGACATCTGCGTGGACGTGCCCTCCCTGGAATACGGCGAGCTGTCCGGGAACGCGCCCCCGGCGGAGAGTTCCGCCGTCATTCGGGCGCGGGTCAACGCCGCCCGGGCCGTCCAAACCGCCCGGTTCGGTCCCAACGGACCCGCCTGCAACGCCCAGATGGGCCCCCACGAGCTGCGGGACTATTGCAAGCTGGACCAGCCCTGCCAGCAGCTGATCCGGGGGGCCTACGACCGGCTGGGCCTCACCGCCCGGGGCTACGACCGCATCCTGCGGGTGGCCCGGACCATCGCCGATCTGGACGGCGCGGCGGATATCGCCGCCCACCATCTGGCTGAGGCGCTCCAATACCGCCCGCCGGAGCATTTGAGAGCATAAAAAGTCCCCTGTCCTGTGGACAGGGGACTTTTTTCATCAATTTAACGTTACGCGGCAGCGGGCACCAGGCACAGCGCCAGGGTGAGGAGCATGAACACGATGGCGATCCACTTGGTCATCCGGGCCAGACGGGCGTCGGCGGACTTGGCCTTGTTCTTGGACAGGAAGGTGTCCGCGCCGCCGGCGATGGCGCCGGACAGACCCGCGCTCTTGCCGGACTGGAGCATCACCACGGCGATGAGGGCCAGAGCCACGACGAAATAGATGATAGACAGCACGATCTGGGCGGTAGTCATTTTGACTCAAATCCTTTCGGTAATAGCTTCGGTTCAGCGGGCTTGGCCCGCACAGGTATCAGATATGATACCACAGGCTCTCCCAAATTGCAAGTCCCTTTTTCGCCCTATTTGTGATAGAGCTGGCTGCCCTGATACCGGGGGGTGCAGGTCAGGCGCAGGCCCAGCTTGGCGTAGGTCCCGCTGTCGGCGGCGGTGAGGATGACGGAGGAATGGGCCTCGCAGTCCCGGAGCTTGTCCAGGCTGTCCAGGGCCTTGGCCGCCAGGGGCACCGTGGCGGTGGAGATGGCCAGGGCGATGAGCACCTCGTCGCTGTGGAGCCTCGGGTTCCGGCTTCCCAAATGCCCCACCTTCAAGGCCTGGATGGGCTCAATGGCCTCCCGGGAGATGAGGTGCACCTTGTCGTCGATGCCCGCCAGCATTTTCAGCGCGTCCAGCAGAGCGGCGGATGTGGCCCCCATCAAATCCGACGTCTTGCCGGTGACCACCGTGCCGCCGGGCAGCTGGATGGCGGCGGCGGGTTCTCCCGTCTCCTCCGCCTTGGCCTCGGAGGCGGCGATGACGGGCCGCAGCTCGGGGTCCGCGTGGGCCTGCTTCATCAGCAGCTCCAGCTTGTAGACGATCTCGTCGCTGCCCTGACCCCGGCGGCGGTCGCACAGGGCGGCGTAGTACCGGCGTATGATCTCCTGCTTGGCCGCGGCGCACACCACCTCGTCGTCCGCGATGCAGTTGCCCACCATGTTCACTCCCATATCCGTGGGGGATTTGTAGGGGCTCTCCCCCATGATCTCCTCAAACATGGCCTGGAGCACCGGGAACACCTCTACATCCCGGTTGTAGTTCACCGTGGTCTCCCCGTAGGCCTGCAGGTGGAAGGGATCGATCATGTTCACGTCGTTCAGATCCGCCGTGGCCGCCTCATAGGCCAGGTTCACCGGGTGCTTCAGCGGCAGGTTCCAGATGGGGAAGGTCTCAAACTTGGCATACCCGGCCCGCACCCCCCGGCTGTGATGGTGGTAGAGCTGGGACAGGCAGGTGGCCATCTTCCCCGAGCCGGGGCCGGGGGCGGTGACCACCACCAGAGGCCGGGTGGTCTCAATATAATCGTTGCGCTCAAAGCCCTGGTCGGACATAATCCGTCCCACATCGTGGGGATAGCCGGAAATGGGGTAGTGGAGATACACCTTCACGCCCAGGTCCTCCAGCCGCCGCTTGAAGGCGTCCGCCGAGGGCTGGGCGGCGTACCGGGTGATGACCACGCCGCCCACATGCAGCCCCTCCCCCCGGAAGGTGTCGATGAGCCGCAGCACATCCTCGTCGTAGGTGATGCCCAGGTCTCCCCGGACCTTGTTCTGTTCAATGTCGGCGGCGTTGATGGCCACCACGATCTCCGCGCTGTCCCGCAGCTCCAGCAGCATCCGGATTTTGCTGTCCGGAGCGAAGCCGGGCAGCACCCGGGCGGCGTGGTAGTCGTCGAACAGCTTGCCGCCGAATTCCAGATACAGCTTGCCGCCGAACTGAGCGATGCGCTCCCGGATGCGGGCGGACTGGGTCTCCACATAGCGCCGGTTGTCAAATCCGATCTTAGGCATATGATTTTGGGGCCGTGTCCCATCCGGTACGGCCCCGTTCCCCCTCTCGCTTCTCTGTTACGTTCCCTTCCCAGATTCTAGCACAACTCGGCGGATTGGGCAAGGGTGATTTCCCGCGCCGCCACCCTTGACAGCATTCCCTCAGCCCTGTAAAATAGGGGGACAACTAAGGAAAGCAAGGGATACTATGCAAGAGATTATCCTGCTCAAGCAGGGAGAAATGGTGCTCAAGGGCCTGAACCGCCGGGGCTTTGAGGAGAAGATGATGGGCAATGTCAAGCGGCGGCTGAAAAAATACGGCTCGTTTAAAGTTTACACCCGTCAGTCCACCACCTACGTGGAGCCTCTGGAGGACGCCGCCGACTTTGAGGGCGCGTGGGGCGCCATGGGCAAGGTGTTCGGCGCGGTGGGGGTGTGCCGGGCCCGGGCCTGCCCCAAGGACAAGGACGCCATCGTCGCCTGCGCCGTGGAATACCTGGGGGGCAAGCTCCAGGCCACAAAGTCCTTCAAGGTGGAGTCCAAGCGGGCGGACAAGACCTTCCCCATGACCTCCATCCAGCTGTCCCAGTATGTGGGGGGCGAGCTCCACGACCGCTACCCCCACCTGACGGCGGACATGCACCATCCGGAATTGACGGTCCATGTGGAGGTCCGGGACTTTGACGCCTACATCCACGCCGACCCGGAGCCGGGGGCGGGCGGCCTGCCCGTCGGCATGGGAGGACGCGCGCTGTCCCTGCTGTCCGGGGGAATCGACTCTCCCGTGGCCTCCTGGATGATCGCCAAGCGGGGCGTCATTGTCGATATGATCCATTACTACTCCTACCCCTATACCTCTCCGGAGGCCAAGGAAAAGGTGCTGGATCTGGCCCGTCTGCTGGTGCCTTACACGGGCAAGCAGTGCGTCCATGTGGTGCCCTTCACGAAAATTCAAGAGGAACTGCGGCGGTCCTGCCCGGAGGAGCTGTTCACCATCCTCATGCGGCGGTTCATGATGCGCATTGCCTGCCGGGTGGCGGAGCAAAACGGGATTCAGGCTCTGGTGACGGGCGAGTCGGTGGGGCAGGTGGCAAGCCAGACGCTGGACGCGCTGGCGTGTACGGACGCGGTGTGCACGGTGCCCGTCCTGCGGCCTGTGATCGGGATGGATAAGGAGGAGATTGTCCGCATCTCTCGAAAGATTGGGACATTTGAAACGTCTATTCTGCCTTACGAGGATTGCTGCACCGTTTTTACCCCCAAGCATCCCAGGACCAAGCCCAAGCTCGAAGAGCTTGAGGAGGCCGAGCGGGTTCTCGATATTGACGGCCTTGTGGAAGAGGCCGTCAACAGCATTGAGCGCATCATGCTCGACCTCTGAATATATGGGGGGCGCCTCCGGCGCCTTCTCTATGCCAACGCCGGAGCGGTGCCCTGGTAAATCCGGCAGTTCTCCTCCTCCATGGCGTTCAGGGCGCCGCGTAAAAACGCCGCGTCGCACGCCGCCTCCACATAATTCACCCGCTGGGGGTCCAACCCCCGCACCAGCGCGGAGCCGCTGGAGAACTCCTCCCCCTTCACAGTGGCCGCCCACATCACATATCCTTCCTTTTTCAGCGCCTCCCGCCCCTCATCGTCCAAATTCGGGGCGCTGACCACCAAAGCATTATACCGCGCGGCGGCGGCCAGCAGCTCCCGCCCCTGGGACGCCTCGGCCAAACAGGTCTCCAAATCCTCCCCGGTGAGCGCCAGCCCCACCGTGTGTCCGGCCCCAACGATACGCCGGACCAAATCGTCCTGAGCCAGTTCCTCCCGCGTGAACAAGAACAGCACCCGCTGCTCCCGGTTCTCCAGCAGCTGAGCACACTCCGCCGCCGCCGTTCCGGCCCGCAGCGCCAGATACAGCTCCGCCCCGCTGGGCGGCTCAGAGCTCTCCGCCCCGCCCGAGGGCACCGGGTCCACGCCCTCTCCCCGGCCGCCGGCCTCCAGATAGCGGCGCAGGTTGTCCGCCAGCTGCGGCCTCGCGGCGTCGGCAAAATCCTGGTCGCTCAAGATGGCCGCGCTGTTGGTCACCCGAATCAGGGTGCCATAGGGTGTGCGGGTACGGGTGCATTGGATGGTCCCGAAATACTGACACAGCCAGTCGATGGGCAAGAACACGGTGGAGTTGCGCACCATGGCCCGCGCGGACACCGGCGTCCCGTTCAGATCCTGGGCAGTGTTGTTCTGAAGGTCGAAAGTCACCCCCCGCTGGCCATCGGTCACCAGCACCGTGCGCCGGGTGGTGCTGTACAGGGCGCTCACCCCCAGATTGATGCCGTTGACCTGATTGGACAACATGGTGTAGGGCACATACAGCACCCCCCCCACCGTGCGGGGCATGTTCTCCACGGTCATGTCCTGCACCCGGTCATTCACCGCCATCAGATTCACGTTGCCGGTGGCCCCGAAAGCGGGCGCCGCCAGCCCAAACAGCAGCGCCGTAAGCATCACCGCCGCCAGCGCTCCCTTTTTCCAGCCCTTCACGCCGCCGCCCTCCTCCTTATTTTCGTCTCAGCTTACGCCGGCCCCGCCGGGTCCAGGCCGCTCAGCCACCGCCGGACCATGTCCAGCGCGTGGTTGGCCGCCAGATTCCGGGTCCGGTCCCGCCGGGCGGCCTGGCTGGCCAGGTTCAGCCGCTTCACCCACACGCCGTCGGGCGCCGCCAGGGCGGTGAACACCAGCCCCACCGGATTGCCCCGCTCGTCCGGGTCCGGCCCCGCCACCCCGGTGACGGACACCGCCAGATCGCACCCCAGCACCTTCCGCGCGCCCAGGGCCATCTCTCTGGCCACCTCGGCGCACACCGCGCCCTTCTCGTCCAGCAGAGCCTGGGACACCCCCAGCACCCCCGCCTTTATCTCACAGTGGTAGCTCACCACACCGCCCTTGAATGCACAGGCCGAGCCGGGGATATCGGTGATGCGCTTGGCGATGAGCCCGCCGGTGCAGCTCTCCGCCGTGCCCAGGGTCAGGCCCCTCTCCCGGGCCCCCTCCAGCACCACCTGCTCCAGCCCGGACACGTCCGCGCCGTACACCAGATCGCCCAGCAGAGCGCGGACCTCCGCCTCAATGGGGGCGATGAGTTTGTCGGCCTCCGCCTCGGTGTCCGCCTTGGCGGTGATGCGCAGCTCCACCTCGCCCTCCTTGGCGTAGGGGGCCAGGGTTGGATTGGTCAGCCCGTTCATCCGGTCCCGCAGCAGGGACTCCACCGCCGACTCGCCCATGCCGAACACCCGCAGGGTGCGGGAGCGGATGCGTCCCTCGCTGAGCCTGGCCAGCCAGGGCATGGCCCGCTCCCGGAACATGGGCAGGCACTCCCGGGGCGGGCCGGGGAGCATAACCACATAGGTCCCGCCCGCCTCGAAGGCGCAGCCGGGGGCGGTGCCCCAGGCATTGTCCAGCACGGTGCAGCCCTCCGGGAGATAGGCCTGCTGGAGATTGTTTTCCGTCATCTCCCTGCCCATGCGGGCGAAGAATCGCTTGATGCCCTCGGCGCATTCGGGATGGAACACCAGCTGCCTGCCGAACGCCTCCGTCAGGGTCTGCTTGGTCAGGTCGTCGCAGGTGGGGCCCAGGCCCCCGGTGGTGATGAGCACGTCGGCCCGGTCCCGGGCCAAGGCCACCGCCGCCTTGAGACGGCCGGGATTGTCCCCAACGACAGAGTGGTACAGCACATTCAGCCCCAGATTGCTCAGCTCCCGGCTGAGGTCCTGGGCGTCGGAGTTGACGATGTTACCCAGCAGCAGCTCGGTGCCCACGGATATGATTTCTACGGTATGGCTCATGATTCGGCCTCCTTGCAGTTTCTTTTTCCTATTTTAGTCTCCCGCATCCCCCCTGTCAAGGAGAAGGGCAGGCAAAAAAAGCTCTTGCATTTCATCTCAGTAAAGTATATAATGTCTCCAATCCAAACTCAGTGAGGTACCCCCATGACCCACTCCAACGCCCACAGCTTCACCTTTACCTTTGGCTGGACTCGATTTAGCGTGTCCAGCTATTTTGGCGTGGAGAAATGCGGCGCGTGAGTGAGGGGGCGGAGTGCCCCGCCTGAATTTGCATTTTTGGGGAAGCTCATGGACCGCGCGCACGCGGCCCATGGGCTTTCTTTCATTTGAGAGGAGTTTTAGTATGGTAATTGTTATGAAGCCCGGCGTCAGCCAGGAGACGATTCAAACACTGGTCGCCCAGCTGGAGCAGGACCACGGCGTCACCGTGGGCATCACCAACGGCGTGGGCTGTTCCATCCTGGGCCTTGTGGGCGACACCGCCCACATCGACATGGACAAGCTGTCCTTGAACGACGACGTGGAGCGGGTCATGCGGGTGCAGGAGCCCTACAAAAAGGCCAACCGCAAGTTCCACCCCGAGGACTCTGTGGCGGACGTATCCGGCGTCCCCATCGGCGGCGGGAAATTCACCGTCATCGCCGGCCCCTGCTCGGTGGAGAGCGAGGAGCAGATCACCGGCGTAGCCCAGGACGTGAAGAAGGCGGGAGCCTCTCTGTTGCGGGGCGGCGCGTTCAAGCCCCGCACCTCCCCCTACTCCTTCCAGGGCATGGGCTCCGACGGCCTGGAGCTGCTGCTGGAGGCAAAGGCCGCCACCGGCCTGCCCATCGTGTCCGAGATCATGGCGCCGCGCTACTGCGAACTGTTTGAGGAAAAGGTGGACCTGGTGCAGGTGGGCGCCCGGAACATGCAGAATTTTGACCTGCTGAAGGAGGTGGGCAGGCTGTCCAAGCCCATTTTGCTCAAGCGGGGCCTGTCCAATACCTATGAGGAATGGATCATGTCGGCGGAGTATATCATGGCCGCGGGCAATGAAAACGTCATTTTGTGCGAACGGGGCGTGCGCACCTTCGAGACCTACACCCGCAACACCCTGGACCTGTCCGCCATTCCGGCCATCCGGAAGATGAGCCATCTGCCCATCGTGGTGGACCCCTCCCACGCGGCGGGCATGTACTGGATGGTGGAGCCGCTGGCCATGGCCGCCGTGGCCGTGGGCGCCGATGGGCTGATGGTAGAGGTGCACAACGATCCTCCCCACGCCAAATGCGACGGGGCTCAATCCCTCACGCCGGAGAAATTCCGGCACCTGATGGGAAAGCTAAATCCGCTCATTGAGCTGATGGGCAAAGCTTTGGCCTGACCCAAGCGCATCAAAAAGGAGGCACAGCGCATGGCAAAATTGGAACGCGCCTTCACCGGCGATTTTGACACCGTCCTGGCCCAGCTGGAGCGGGGCGTGCTGGACGCCAGCATGTCCGCCACGCTGGAGGACACATCCCACTTCACCATGGGGACCACCCGGGTGGCCGTGCGGATGTACGAGCGGTACAGCACCTTCGGCGGCAACCGTGTGGCCATGTGCCTCACCCTGGCGGGAGAGGGAGACCGGCTCCACCTCACCGCCATCACCGCTGGGGGCAGTCAGGCCATGTTCTTTAAAATCAACACCTGGGGCGAGGAGTCGTTTCTGGACACCTTGGCCAATGTGGTGGACCGGCTCTGAGGAGGAAGCAGATGATGAAAACGCTGACCGTGGCCCTGCCGGGCCGGGAGTACGACATTCTGATCCAGCGGGGCCTGCTCTCACAGGCTGGGGAGTATATCCGCGCGGCTGTGCCCCGCGCTGTCAAGCTGGCCGTGGTCACGGACAGCAATGTAGGCCCGCTTTACAGCGGGACGGTGCTGGACAGCCTGCGTTCCGCCGGATTTGAGACGGCGCTGTTCACCGTCCCAGCTGGAGAGAAGAGCAAAAATCCCTCCCAGCTGGCCCAGCTCTGGGAGGGCTTCATGGAGTTCGGCCTGACCCGCACCGACGGCGTGGTCGCCCTGGGCGGCGGCGTGGTGGGGGACCTGACGGGCTTTGCCGCCGCCACCATCCTGCGGGGGGTGGCCCTTGTGCAGATCCCCACCACCCTGCTGGCCCAGGTGGATTCCTCCGTGGGAGGCAAGGTGGCCGTGGACCTGAAAGCGGGGAAAAATCTGGCCGGGGCGTTTTACCAGCCCCGACTGGTGCTCATGGACCCGGATGTGCTGAACACCCTGGACCTGCCCCAGTTCATAGACGGCATGGCGGAGGTAATCAAGTACGGCTGCATCTGGGACGCTGAGTTCTTCGATTTCCTCGCCGCCCGTCCCTCCAAGCCGGAATTGATGGCGGATATTGGACACATTTTGTATACCTGCTGTGATATAAAACGCCAGGTAGTCATGAAGGATGAGCTAGACACCGGCCTGCGGATGGTCCTGAACTTCGGCCACACCCTGGGCCACGCCTACGAGCTGGCGGGGCGCTATGTGGAGTGGAGCCATGGCGAAGCGGTGGCGGCGGGTATGTGCGCGGCGGCCAAGCTGGGGGTGGCGCTGAGCGTTACGCCCCCGGAGGTCCCCCAAAAGATCGAGGCCGCGCTGGGCTCCCTGGGCCAGGTCACCTGGATCTCCTGCTCTATGGAGGAGTACGCCGCCGCCATCGGCCTGGACAAAAAGGGCGCGGGGGCGGATATCACCCTCATCCTGCTGGACAAAATCGGGCACGCCGTCCCCTGCAAAATGCCCCGGGTCCGCCTGCTGGAGCAGTTGGAAGCCCTGCCGGACCGCTGAATGGAGAGAATGTCATGAACGTCACTATCACGCCCGCCAAATTGTCGGGAACCGTCACCCCGCCCCCCTCCAAGTCCCAGGCCCACCGGGTCCTCATCGCCGCCGCCCTGGGGTCGGGGGCGAGCACCGTCTCCAACGTGGCCTTCTCCCAGGACATCGAGGCCACCATAAACTGCCTGGAAAACCTGGGCGCACACTTTGTCCGGGACGGGTCTACCGTCACCGTTCAGGGCATGGGGGCCAATCCCATGTCTCCCCTGCGGCGGATGGCTTACCCCCGGCTGGACTGCGGGGAGAGCGGCTCCACCCTGCGCTTTCTCATCCCCATCGCGCTGGCGGTGCGGGGCGGCGGCATTTTCTCCGGCCGGGGACGGCTGATGGAACGGCCCCAGAAGCCCTATTTTGATTTGTTTGACGAGAAGGGCATTTTTCACGAGCAAAAGGACGGCTTGCTCACCGTCACCGGAATGCTTACCCCTGGGGAGTACCGTCTTCCCGGCGACGTGTCCTCCCAGTTCATTACGGGCCTGCTGTACGCCCTGCCCCTGCTGGACGGGGATTCCGAAATCGTCCTCACCTCCAATTTAGAGAGCTGGGGGTATATTGATATGACGCTGGAGGCCCTTCAGTGGTTCAACGTCCATATCGAGGAGCGGAAAAACGGCTGGTTCATCCCCGGAAACCAGCTCTACAAGCCACACAGCCTCACGGTGGAAGCAGACTGGTCCCAGGCGGCATTTTGGTACGCCGCCAAATTTCTGGACAACCCGGTGGAACTCTTTGGCCTGAACTGGCCCTCCGCCCAGGGGGACCGGGCCATCGACGGCTTTTTCCGCCGTCTGTCTCAGATGAAGGACACGGGCCTTGACGTGTCCAACTGCCCCGATTTGGTTCCCCCCCTGGCGGCTATGGCGGCCCTCCGTCCCGGCTGCACCACCCACATTGGCAACGCCGCCCGCCTGCGCATCAAGGAAAGCGACCGCTTGGCCTCCGTCACGGCGGTGCTCAAGGCCCTGGGCGCGGACGTGGCCGAGGGGCCGGATTCCCTCACCATCCGGGGAAAGGAAGCGCTGCATGGCGGGGTGACGGTGGACAGCTTCAACGACCACCGCATCGCCATGATGGCCGCCATCGCCGCCACCCGATGCGTAAAGCCTATTACCATTACAGGCGCTCAGTGCGTGGCCAAGTCCTACCCCGATTTCTGGGAGGTATATGAGCGGCTGGGCGGAAAAATCCAGAAAAGCGAGTGAAGATAATGGATACCATCAAATTAGTTCTCCCCACGGAGGAATACTTGGATCAGGTGTGGGCCTACCGCCAGGAGTGTATTGACGCGGGCAGCTCCATGGACGGCTGCGGCCCCCTGCGGCCCAGCGAAAGCAAGGAGCAGTGGCTGGCGCACGTCCGCGCGTATATGGACCCCGCCACCGTTCCGGAGGGGAAGGTGCAGGCCACACAGTTCCTTGCTATCCGGGAATCGGACGGCAAAGTGGTGGCCATGATCCAGATCCGGCACTATTTCAATGAGTATCTGGAGAAGTACGCTGGACACATCGGCTACTCCACCCGCCCGTCCGAGCGCCGGAAAGGTTACGCCAAGGAGATGCTCCGGCTGGCCCTGCCCTTCTGTCAAGAGATCGGCCTTGATAGGGTGCTCATCTCCTGCGAGCCGGACAACCCCGGCAGCCGCCGCACCATTATAGCCAACGGCGGCGTGTACGAGAACACCGTCCACGAGCCCGGCGAGGACATCGACCTGGAACGGTATTGGATCACCCTCTAACCATATACGAGGAGTTATAACACCATGAAATATTCCATATTCGGTGAATCCCACGGCCCCGCCATCGGCATAGTGCTGGAGGGCATCCCCGCCGGGCTGGAGCTGGACCTGGACGCCGTCCGCTTCGACCTGGCCCGCCGCGCTCCGGGCAAGAGCGTCCTGTCCACCGCCCGGAGGGAGGCCGACGAGCCCCGCATCCTCTCCGGCGTGTTTGAAGGCAAAACCACCGGGGCGCCCCTGTGCGCCGTCATTGAGAACACGGACACCCGCTCGAAAGACTACTCCCGGACCAAGGACCTGGCCCGTCCCGGCCACGCCGACTACGCCGCCCATGTGCGCTACGATGGGTTCAACGACTACCGGGGCGGCGGGCACTTCTCCGGGCGGCTCACCGCACCCCTGGTGTTCGCGGGCGGGGTCGCCAAGCAGATTCTGGCCCGGAAGGGCGTGCGGGTGGGGGCCCACATCGCAACCATCTACGGCGTCAACGACGACTCCTTGGAGGACTGGGACAGTCTGAAAGCGGCCTCGGAAAAAGAGTTCCCCGTCCTCAACGACCGGGCCGGGGAGGAAATGCAGGCCGCGATTTTAGAGGCAAAAAACGACCAGGACTCCGTGGGCGGCTCCATCGAGTGCGGGGTGTTCGGCCTGCCTCCCGGGCTGGGGGCCCCCGGCTTCGGCCAAAACGCCGAGGGCATCTTCTCCCAGTACCTGTTCGCCGTCCCGGCGGTGAAGGCGGTGGCCTTTGGGGCCGGGGTGGCTTTCGCCCTCATGCGGGGCTCCGAGGCCAACGACCCGCTGTATGTGGACGACGACGGCTCCGTCAAGGCCGAGCAGAACTGCGCCGGGGGAATCAACGGTGGCATCACCAACGGCATGCCCCTCACCTTCGAGGTGACCATGCGGCCCACCCCCTCCATCGCCCGGACGCAGTTCACCGTGGACATGGCAAAAAATGAAAACGCCGTGCTGGAGCTTCAGGGCCGTCACGACCCCTGCGTGGTCCACCGGGCGGTGCCCGTTATCGAGGCGGCGGCAGCGCTCGCCGCGTGTGAACTGATGGGAATTTGAATACTGTGAGGAATTGATTGTGGATTTAAAAACGTTACGTCAAACAGATGACGACGCCGTCATCCTCCCCGGCGCGGCCGTGGTGGGCGACGTCACCCTGGGCCAGGGCTGCTCGGTATGGTTCAACGCCGTCCTCCGGGGCGACGGAATGCCCATCGTTTTGGGTGAGGGCTGCAACATCCAGGACTGCTGTGTCCTCCACTCGGAGAAGCACGCCACCGTGCTGGGGAACTGGGTGTCCGTGGGCCACGGGGCCATCGTCCACGGGGCCGTGGTGGGGGACAACACCATCGTGGGCATGGGAGCCACCCTGCTGGACTTTGCGAAAATCGGAAAAAACTGCATGGTGGGCGCGGGGTCCGTGGTCACGGGCAAAATGGACGCCCCCGACGGCTCCCTGGTGCTGGGCAATCCGGCCAAGGTGGTCCGGCCCCTCAGCCCGGAGGAAATCGCCGGACTGCGCAAAAACGCGGAGCATTACGCCGAGCTGAAGGAGAGATACCGCTGATGGACGAGCTTCAAAATCTGCGCCGGGACATCGACGCCATCGACCGCCGGCTGGTGGAGCTGTTCCGCCAGCGCATGGACGTGACCCGGTGGGTGGGCGAATACAAGCGCGCCCAGGGCATCCCGGTCCTGGACCAGGAACGGGAGCGCCAGGTGCTGCAAAACAAGGGCGAGCTGGCCGGGGACGGGCTGCGCCCCGCCGTCATCACCCTGTACCAGACCATTATGGCCCTTTCCCGGCGGCAGCAGCGGGATTTGATGGGTCAGGGGGCAGACAACCCCGGCGTCCGCCGCTGGCTGGACGCCAAAGCCGCCCAGCGCCGGCCCGTGGCCTCCCCCCGGGTGGTGTATCAGGGCGTGCCGGGAGCCTACAGCGAACAGGCCGCCGTCAACTTCTTCGGGGAGGACGTGGACGCCGCCGGACTGGAGCAGTTCGAGGACTGCTTCCTGGCCCTGCGGGAGGGGCGGGCGGATTACGCCGTACTGCCCATCGAAAACAGCTCCACCGGGGCCATCCGTCAGATTTACGACCTGCTGACCCAGTATGAGTGCTACATGGTGGGCGAGACCACCGTGCGGGTGGAGCACTGCCTCATGGCCCCAAAGGGGGCAAGTCTGGACACCGTTACCCACGTCTACTCCCATGAGCAGGGGCTGTTCCAGTGTGAGCGGTATCTCAACGCCCATCCCGGCTGGAAGCAGGTTCCCCAGGCGGACACCGCCGGGTCGGCCCGGATGGTGGCGGGCAGCGGCGACATCACCAAGGCCGCCATCTGCTCGGCGCGGGCGGCGGAGCTGTACGGACTCGCCATTCTGGCCCGCGGCATCAACCATAACAGCCACAACACCACCCGCTTTGTGGTGGTGTCCCCCCGGCTGGAGCTGCGGCCCGGGGCGGACAAGATCAGCACGCTGTTTGTCCTGCCTCACGAGGCGGGGTCGCTGCACGAGGTGCTCACCGTGTTCGCCGTCCATGGGCTGAACATGGAGAAGCTGGAGTCCCGGCCCCTGCCGGAGCGGAGCTGGCAGTATATGTTCTTTCTGGAGTTTACCGGAGCGCCCGGCAATCCCGCGGTCAGCGACGCCCTTCACGAGCTGGCCCAGACCACCGGCGAATTCCGCGTCCTGGGCTGGTTTCGCTCCAACCTGGATTGAGGAGGCGCCGCCCGCATGAATCGGAATGGGAATCCCGCCTTGAAAAATATTATCCTGATCGGAATGATGGGCTGCGGCAAAACCACCGTGGGCAAGCTGCTTTCCCAGCGCTTCGGGCGTCCCCTGGCCGATACCGACGCCCTGATCGAGGCGCGTCAGCGCCGCTCCATCCCCGACATCTTCGCCCAGGACGGCGAGGAGCGCTTCCGGGCTTTGGAATTGGAGCTGTGCCGGGAGCTGGGCGGCCGGCAGGGCCTCATCATCGCCTGCGGCGGGGGCCTGCCCTTGCAGGAGGAGGCCATCGCCGCCCTGAAAGCGGGGGGCTTGGTGTTCTGGCTGGACCGGGACCCCGGCCGGACCTACAACAGCCTGGATGTATCAGGCCGCCCCCTGGCCCAGTCGGGGCGGGACGGCTTTGTCCGGCGCTACGCCGCCCGCGCCCCCGTCTACCGCCGCTGGGCGGATCACACCATCCCCTGCGGGGAGGGTCCTCAGGCAGCTGAGCGGCAGATTTCCGCCATCTATACGGAGGTGTCCTGACCATGAAATTCCTTATTATCAACGGCCCCAACCTGAACCTGCTGGGCAGGCGGGAGCCGGGCATCTACGGCAGCCAGAGCTACGAGGCCCTGTGCGCCCTCATCCAAGACTACGCCGCCGCCCACCGCTCCACCGCAGACTGCTTCCAGTCCAACCACGAGGGAGCCATCATCGACAAAATACACGCCGCCGACGGCGTGTATGACGCCATTATCATCAATCCCGCCGCCTACACCCACTACAGCTACGCCATCCTGGATGCGCTGAAGGCGGTGGATGTGCCCGCTTACGAGGTGCACATCAGCCGCATCGACCGGCGGGAGCCCTTCCGGGCCGTCTCCGTCACCGCCCCCGCCTGCGTGGGCCAGCTTTACGGCCACGGCTTCCAGGGCTACCTCATGGCTATGGACCACTTTTTGGAGGGCGGAACATGAAACTGCAGGTGATCGGAGACCCGGTGCTTCACTCCAAGTCCCCCGTCATCCACGGGGCCATGCTGGCGGCGCTGGGGCTGGATATCCCCTATACCGCCCATGTGGTCCGCCGGGGAGAGCTGCCCCAATACCTGACCTGGGCCAAAGGCAGCGGCGTCACCGGCTTCAACGCCACCATGCCCCACAAGGAGGACCTGCTCCCCCTGCTGGATGAAATCGACCCTGCTGCAAAAGCCCTGGGCGCGGTGAACACCGTCTGCCTCCGCAGCGGCAAATGGGTGGGCTTCAACACCGACGGCGGCGGGGCGCTGGCCGCGCTGAAGGACGGCTTGGGCATCGACCCCGCCGGGCACACCGCCCTCCTGCTTGGGGCGGGAGGCGCGGCAAAAGCGGTGGCCCTGGCGCTGTCCCAGGCGGGCGCGGAGCGGGTGTTCGTATGCAACCGCACCCTCAGCCGGGCCCAGGAGCTGTGCGGACAAGACCCGCTGGCCCGCCTGACCTCCGCCCCCTTCGATCCGGGCACGCTGTCCAGCCTGGCCGGAACCTCCCAGCTGCTGGTCAACTGCACCAACCTGGGCATGGAGGGCTGTCCCGGCCGGTTTGAGGACTTCGGCTTCCTGGACGCTCTGCCCCCGGAGGCCGGGGTATTTGACCTCATCTACCACCCCGCTGAGACGCGGCTGCTGGCTCAGGCCCGCCGCCGGGGGCTGCGGACGCTGAACGGCCTGCCCATGCTGGTAAATCAGGCGGTATTGGCGCTGGAACATTTCCTGAACCGGCCCTTGGAGCGCAAGGCCATGGCCGGCACGGCAGCCGCCGCTCTGGCCAATTCGTGAGGAGGGACACTATGGAGCTTTCAGCCAACGCGAAAATCAACCTCACCCTGGACATCCTCCGCAGGCGGGAGGACGGCTACCACGACCTGCAAATGGTGATGCAGGCGGTGACGCTGGCCGACACCCTCACCGTCACCCCCGCCCAGGGGGCGGAGGGTCAGGCCGTGTCCGACCTCCACTTTCTGCCCACCGGGGACAAAAATCTGGCTCAGATGGCCGCCGCCGCCTTCCGGGAGGCCGCCGGGCTGGGAGGCGAGGTGGACGTGTCCATCCAAAAGCATATCCCCGTCTGCGCCGGGCTGGCCGGGGGCAGCGCCGACGCCGCCGCCGTGCTCATCGCCATGAACCGGCTCACCGGCGCGGGGCTGTCCCCCGCCGGACTGGCGAAAATCGGGGAGCGGGTGGGCTCCGACGTGCCCTTCTGCGTGCTGGGCGGCACCGCCCTGGCGGAGGGCCGGGGTGAGCTTCTCACCCCTCTGTCCTCTCTGCCGCCCTGCCACATCGTCATCTGCAAGCCTCCCTTTTCCATCTCCACCCCCCAGCTTTTTGGCCGGGTGAACGTGCGCAAAATCGTCCGCCGCCCGGACACCGCCGGGGTAATCGCCGCCCTGGACGCCGGGGATCTGGCCGGGGTCGCCCGCCGGATGTACAATGTGTTTGAGGACGTGCTGGAGCGCCGCCGCTCGGCCGAGATCAACGAGATCAAAGCGGCGCTCATCGACTGCGGGGCGCTGGGGGCGTCCATGTCGGGCAGCGGCCCGTCGGTGTTCGGCCTGTTCGACAGCCGGGACAGCGCCCAAAACGCCTGCGCGCGCCTGCGGGAAACCTATCGGGACGTATTTTTGTGCGCCCCGGCCAGATAAAATTTTTCCAGCGGTATAAAAGGAAAACACACCGTCCATACTGTACTCACAAACGTACATAGGACGGTGTTTTTCATGAAATCGACCTCTGCATCCTCCAAGCTCCGCCTGTGGGAGGCGGCGCTGCTGCTTGCCTTCGGGCTGACCCTGACCACAGGCGTGTGGGCCGGCGCCAGCGAGAGCGCCCTGGCCGACCGGGTTCTGCGGCTCCACGTCGTCGCCAATTCCGACTCCGACTCCGACCAGGCCCGGAAGCTGCTGGTGCGGGACGCGGTGCTGGCCCAGGCTTCCCAGCTCCTGGAGAACGCGGACGACCGCGGGCATGCGGAGGCGGCCCTGGCTCCCCACCTGGACGAGCTGGCCCAGGCCGGAGCGGATGCCCTGGCCCGGACGGGCAGAACGGACCCGGTGACCGTCACCCTGGCGGACCAGTGGTTCCCCACCAAGGAGTACGACGGCTTTTCCCTCCCCGCCGGGCAGTACCGAGCGCTGAGGGTGACCATTGGCGAGGGCAAAGGCCGCAACTGGTGGTGCGTGGTGTTCCCGCCCCTTTGCGTGGCCTCCGTGTCCGAGCAGAGCGTGGAATCTGCGGCGGAAGGGGTGCTGAGCGAGGATCAGGTGGCCCTCATCACCGGACAGGACGGGGGCTATGTTCTGAAATTCCGCCTCATCGAATGGTGGCAGGAGCTGACGGGCGGCAATTGAACACAAAACAGCGGAGGAAAGCCCTCCGCTGTTTTTTACGCTTCCAGCCGGTAATCGCACCGGCGCTCCACCTCGCAGGCGGAGAAATACCGCTCCTCCAAGGGAATCCACCTTTCCCGGAACACCTGGGCGTAGTCCCTGCCCTCCCGGCGGACGATCCGCTCCATCTGGGTCTCCCGGTCCACGGTGAGAACCGCCCGCAGATCATAGCAGTCCCACAGCGCCGGGTGGCAGGCATAGGAGCCCTCCACCAGCACCACCGGGCCGGGCTCAAAGGGAATGGGGGGCAGCAGCTTCTGCCTGTGACAGTCAAAGGGGCGGTACACCGGCCTCTCCCCGCAGCGCAGGGGGAGCAGCACTTCCTTCAGAAAGCGCTCGTGATCCACATTGCCCCCGGGACGGGCGTACCGCTCCGGAGAGCGCTGCTCGGGACGGAGGAAAAAGTGGTCCATATGGATCACGCTCCAGCCCCAGCGCTGTTCCAGCCGGGCCGCCAGGGTGGTCTTTCCCGAGGCGCACCGCCCGTCCAGAGCCACTATGACCCTCCCCTGCCGCTCGCCCAGTGCCTGGGCCTCCCGCGCCAGCAGGGGCAGGCAGGCGGAGCGCAGCACCACCCGGTAGACGGGATGGTACGCCGCCCGGTAGCGCTCACTGTGGGATACGCAGGGACAGCCCGAGGCGATGTACGGCCCCAGATAGTCCTCCAGCTCCTGGGCAGAGAAGGAAAAGACCCCTTCCTCCGCCAGCGAGCGCAGCACGTCCAGCTTATTCAGAAAGCCCTCCATGCTGCCCCGGTGGAGCGCCGCAGAACGGATGAAATCCCGGTTCAGCGCCTCCAGCGGGTACTCCTCCTCATCCAGAGCGCCCAGGTGGATGCGCACCAGGCCGTTCCCCACGTCCTCCGCCAGGGGCACGGACGGATCATGGGGCACGGCGGCGTACTCCTCCCGGAGCCTCGCCATGCTCTGGGCCGGGTCTGCGATCAGGTGCCCGCCGCCAAACTCATGCTGGTACAGCAGCTTCACCCCGTCCTGGGGCGTCATGGCCGGGTACTTCCCGGCGTGGGCGGTCAACGCCTCCCGCGGTCCCATGTGCATGTCGGTTTCCCCCCTTGGAGCAGTTTCGTTCACACGGCCTTTACGCCGCCGCGCCCTCTCCCATCATCTGCCGGGGATAACGGCTGGGAATGAGTCCCGCCTTCATCAGCGTCACCACCAGGGCGGGCACCAGAATCAGGTGCAGAATGATGCCGGGGACGGCCTGGACCAGATAGGCCCCCGCCCACATGGCCAGGGTGTAGCCCTCGCCGCTGCCCATCATAAACAGGGCCCGGGCCGCGCCCCCCGCCACCCGGCCCAGCAGCATGGCGGGCGCCAGGGCGCAGTAGAGATCGGCGTACAGGTTTCCAGTGCGCACCAGCTTCATCAGCAGGCCGCAGATCAGACCATACACCAGCAGCTCAGGGACCATGGACACCAGCATGGCGGCCGGGGGCGCGCCGTTGATGAGGTGTGCCACCAGCGGTCCGGCCAGACCGCAGAACCCGCCGTAGGTCCAGCCGCACAGCAGCCCGCACAGCAGCACGGGGATGTGCATGGGGGACAGGACGCTGCCCAGCCCCACCATGTGGAACGCGGGGGGCAGCACGGCGCACAGGGCGATGCACACCCCGCACAGGGCGATTTTTTTCACAGACGACATGGAAATACCTCCTGAAATATACCCGGTCCGGCTGGAACGCACAAGAAGGCACGCCCTTCCTCTGGGAGGAAGTGCGTACCTTCCTGGTACACAGTTCAAAATAGGCCGGGATCGGGATGAGATATGAGCGCTTCGGCGCTCCAGGCGGCTTCATGCCGACCGTTCGCACCCTATTTTAGCGGAAATTGGTCCCGCTGTCAATAGTTCCAGGGCTGTTCCTACCCGATTCCCCAGGATTGGAGGTCGAAGAAGCCATAGCCCGTCTCCACATTGCGCAGGGCGTAACAGCCCAGGGTATCGCCATAGGGTCCCCAGCCGTGATGGTCGGGCCACCAGGTCCAAAATTCGTACAGCTCAGAGCTGGGGTCGTCGCCATTCATTCCATACAGCTCGTCGCCGGGGGCGTAGCCCTTGGCCTCGGGGGTGTACAGCATGAACTGCGCACCGGGCTTTAATGCCTGGCCGTCCTCGCCGTCCAGTCCGTAGGGGGCGCTGGAGATGTACAGCCTGCGCTCCTCAATCCACTCCTCGCCCACGGGATGGCCGGTGTCCAGGGTCAGCTCCTCCAGCGTCAGGGACCAGGAGGCGGCGCTCACCTGCCGGATATCCCCGAATTTTCCGTGGAAGGTACAGATATATATCTCACCATAAGGGGCGTCCCCAGTGCCGCTGCCCATGTTGGTGTCATCATATTTCCCCTCAAAGGACCCGTCCGGGTGCAGGGTCAGGATGGTGCGCCATCCCCCCGCGCCGCTGCCGAACCATAGCCGCAGGGGCTGGTCAAAGGGCAGAAGGCCCTCCTCCGGGGGCGGGTTGGAGAGGGTGTCCCAGCTGCCCGCCGCGCCCTCGATCAGCCCGGCCAGAAGCCTGCCCATGGACACCAGCTCCTCGTCGGAAAACTCCGGGGCCGGGGCGTAGCCCGCATAGCCGCTGACATCCAGCGTTATGACTTTCCCAGCGGCCAGATCCACAGCGAACAAGATGGAGCTGGGCTCATACACGCTGTTGATATAAATATAATCGGTATAACCCACCGCCAGCAGAGGGCTGCTCTCCTCCGGGTAGTAGAGCACAAAGGCATTCCCCTGGGCGTTGGCGAAGTATCCGCCCAAAAACCGGGGGGCAGTCACGGAAAGATAGCCCAGCGCTCCCTCCTTAGGCAGATTCAGCCCGCGAAACACCACATCGCCCATTGATGGGAACCAAAGCGCCCCACCGCAGTCCAGACCGTTGATAGACACGCCATCGCCCAGCTCGTTCAGGGAATAGGAAACCCCCGGCACGGTGGGCGCAGGGAGCAGCCCGGTCGGCGTCAGCGGAGGATCGCTTTTGTAATAGTCCTCCGCGCCCTGCATCAGCACGGCCAGGATGCGGGCCATGTCAATCATCTCCTGGTCGGCGAGCTCCAGCGTCTCGCCCTCCACCAAGGACTGGAAGTCCTTCTCGGTAATCGTACCGCTGTCCAGGTCCGCGGCAAATTGGATGCGGAAGCCGTTGACCGTGCCGCTGCTCACCCGCTCGTCATTGACGTTGAAGGTAACCTCAAGGGCGGTTTTGTTCTGGCCCTTCCAGCTGGCGCCGCCTTCCCCCCTCTTGCCCGCCAGTACAGGGCACAGTCCGCCGGGGTCCCCGGCAAAGTAAAGACTGCCGTACTCGCTCCATTCCACGTAAGCGCGCCGGCCCAGCCCCTCTCCCTCCACTCGGATGCGGCCCTGCTCGTACATGGTATAGACCGGGGTAAAGCCAATCGAAAAGGCTGGCCGGGCATTGGCGTAGAACTCCTCCGCCCCCGTCAGCAGCTTGGCGGCGATGCCGCCCACCCTGACCGCCTCTTCCTCGGTGGGAACCAGCTCCGGGGCGTTGGGGGACAGCTTGGGAACATGGCCGTCCATATCCAGCAGCGTGCCGCCATCTTCGAGGGACACGGTAAAAATCAGGTTGCCGGATTGGGAATAGCTGCTGATCATCGCACTGGGCGCGGCGGTCACCTTGACGGCGGTCCGGCTCTCGTCCGTCCAGCAGGCGTCCAGCGTGCACGCAGCCTCATCGCCGCACAAGGACGCCTCAAACCACAACTGTCCCAATGGATAGGAGGATGCCTCATACTGCTCGAACCATTCCGGCGGATACCAAATGGTCCGCTCCATGGCAATCCCGTCCACAGAGCCGCCGATGCGGACAAAGGGGGTTGCGTCCCTCTCCTCAAGGGTGAAGGTCAAGCCGGCAGGCAGGCCGTCCAGGTCAGCGCCGAGCGTATCCGGCGCCCGGCTGGTGGCCAGGGCCGCGCAGGCCGTCAGCACCGCCATAAGCCCCACGGCCATCACCCACATTGCGGGTTTTTTGTAGCGAAGCACGTTTTTGATGCGGCTTTGCGGATCGCCGCCCCCAAAGGCCAGGGGTCCCGCCGGAAGCCTCCCGCCCTGGGACAGCCGCAGCAGAGAGGACGAATAATCCGCCCGCACATCCCGGCCCATTCTGCGCAGCACCGCCTCGTCGCAGGACATCTCCATGTCCCTGCCCGCCTGGCGGAAGGCCAGCCACACCAGGGGATTGAACCAGTGCACCGCCAGGGCCAGCCATGCCAGCGCCCGGAACACGTGGTCGCACCGGCGGATGTGGGTGCGCTCGTGGAGCAGGATATAATCCCGCTCGTTCTCAGGCAGGCTGGAGGGCAGGTAAATTTTCGGTCGGAATACTCCCAGCACGAAGGGCGAAGGAATGTGGTCGGCCAACCGGACGTTTTTTTCCCCGGCCAGCGGCACGGACCCCACCAGCCTCCGCCGCAGCCTCAGCAAGGACCAGAGGCTGTACCCCAGCAGGAGGGCGGTCCCCGCCAGCCACACCGCCGCCGGCACCGTGCGCCAGTCTGGCGCGGGCCCCGGCTCCTGGGGCGGAAGCTCAGCGTACTCCGGCAGGTCAGGCAGTCCCTGATAGGGATGGTGAAGGAAAAAGTCGTTGACCTGCCGGTCAACAGTGGTGATGCCGGTCTGGACTTGGATGACCTGGGCCGGAGCATCCCCCAGCCCGGGAACGTCCTCCACCTGGGCTGCCGGGAGCAGGCTGAACGCGCTCTCAATGGTAAAGGGGCACAGCAGCCTTAGCAGCACCACCGCCCACAAGGCGTAGGAAAACACCCTGGGCGCCTTCCGCAGGGCCAGACGGACCAGCAGCACCAGAAGAATGGCAATCGACGCCGTTCCGCTCATGCCCAGCACAGTCTCAAACAGTTTTTCCATGAACTCACCTCCTGTTCTCGTCGATGAGCCGCTGGAGCTGGTCGATCTCCTCCCGGCTCAGCCTCTTTCTGCGGGTGAAGGCCGCCAGGAATTGAGGCAGGGAGCCGTCAAAGGTTTGGTCCACAAACTCCTCGCTCCGGCGGGCGGCAAAGTCCTCCCGGCTGATGAGGGCCGTCACCGTCCCGCCCTCGTTTTGAAAAATGCCCCGCTCGCACAGACGCCGCAGAACGGTATAAGTAGTGGACTTCTTCCAATCCAGCTTTTGGGCGCACAGCTCCACCAGCTTGCTGGAGGGCAGCGGCTCGTTGTCCCAAATCAAGTTGGCAAAGGCGGACTCCACCTCGCCCAGCTTATATTGCACCATAAAAAATCACTCCTCAACCGTTGGTCTACTACTTGTCGCCTAAGCTTAGTTTACAGTAAGTAGACCAACCTGTCAAGGGGTGATTTTCATTTTGTCACATCATTATGCCCGCGCCTCAAACCGGCGGCTGCGGCACACCAGCCGCTCCACAAAGGGAGTGGCCGGGGCGTTCAGAATCTCGCTGGGGGGCGCATACTGATGAATCTGCCCCGCCTCCAGCACCAGGGCGCGGGTTCCCAGCTTCAGCGCCTCGCCGATGTCGTGGGTGACAAACAGCACGGTGATGCCGCTCCGGCTGTGCAGGGTCAGCAGCTCGTCCTGAAGCCGGCCCCGGGTGATCTCATCCACCGCGCCGAACGGCTCGTCCATAAGCAGAATCTCCGGCCCCGCCGCCAGGGCACGGGCGATGCCCACCCGCTGGCGCTGCCCGCCGGACAGGGAGCGGGGATACCGCTCCGCCAGATCCGGGTCCAGTCCCACCTGCCGGAGCAGGGCCTCCGCCTTTTTCCGGCGCTCCCTCCCTTTCCATCCCGGCAGTCCGGAGATGGAGGGCACATAGGCGATGTTTTTCTCCACCGTCATGTGGGGAAACAGGCCCACGCTCTGAATGGCGTAGCCGATGCCCCGGCGCAGGGCCACCGGGTCGGTCCGGGCCACGTCCCGGCCCTGGACCAGCACCCGGCCCCCGTCCGGGGTGAGCAGCCCGTTCACCAGCCGCAGCGCCGTGGTCTTGCCGCAGCCGGAACGGCCGATGATGGTCACAAACTCGCCGGGGGACACGTCCAGAGACAGGCCGCGCAGTACCACCTGCTCCCCGAAGGACTTGCTCACGCTTTCAAAGCGGATGGCGGGCTCCATGTCAGCCATTGAGCAGGCCCTTCCGTGTGAGAAAGTCACGGGCCGCGTCCTTCTCATCCAGGCCCTCCACCTCCACCTTGTAGTTGAGCTGGGCCATCTCCCCGTTGGACAGGGCGCCGTCCAGCTTCATCAGGGCGTCCTCCAGGCCGGGGAACCTCTCCAGCGCGTCCCGGCGCACCACGGTGGAGCAGAAATAGTTCACCTGCAAATTCTTGTCGTCCTCCAGCGCAACCACCCTGTTGCCGGGGTTTGCCAGCTGCGCGTCGGTGGTGTAGGCGTTGGTCACGTCGATATCACCGCCGGCCAGGGCCTGGTATTTCAGGCCGATGTCGATGTCCACCACCCTGCCGAAGCTCAGGCCGTAGGTGTCGCACACCGCCTGGAAGCCGTCGGCCCGCTCCAGGTAGTCCGGGTTGCCGCCGAAGGTGAGCTTGTCCGCCACGGCGGCCAGATCGCTGGTGGTTTTGAGACCGTACTCATCGGCAATTTCACCTCGGACCGCCACCGTGTAGGTGTTGTTGAAGCCGTACAGCCCCACCCAGGTCATATCGAACCGCTCCTGGTACTCCTTCTGGAGCTGGGGGAGCATTTCGCTGTCCTCTACGCTCCCCGCCTCGTGGCCCAGCACCATCACCCAGCCGCTGGAGGTGTACTCGGGGTACAAATCGAACTCGCCGCTGACCATGGCGGGCTGGATGTTGCTGGTACCTCCGCCGATGCCCTTGGTGATTTCCGCCTTATACCCGGCGTCCTCCACCAGCAGACCCAGCATCTCGCCCAGGATATACTGCTCGGTCATGGGCTTGGTGGCGATGCGCACCGTGCCCCCCGTGGGAGCGGCGGAGCTTTCGGGAGCGGCGGATTCCACCGGAGCGGAGGGCTCCGCCGGCGGCGCGCTGGAGGCCGCAGGGCTGCCCCCACAGCCCGCCAGGGACAGCGCCAGCGCGGCGGCAAGGCTCGCGGCGCTCAGTTTCTTCCAGAATTTCATGTCAAGGACTTCCTCTCTTTTTAAAGTAGCGCTCCAGCGCGCCCAGCGCCAAATCGCACAAAAAGGCCAGCAGGGCGATGAGCACGCTGCCCGCCGCCGTCATGGCCGGATTGTAGATGGTGATGCCCCGGTAGATGGCCACTCCCAGCCCTCCAGCCCCCACAAAGGAGGCGATGCCCGCCACCGAGATGGTCATGACCACCGTGTTGCGCAGCCCCGCCAGGATAACCCCCGCCGCCATGGGCAGCTTCACCCGGAGCAGCAGCTGCCGCCAGGTGCTCCCCATCCCTTTGGCCGCCTCCAGGATGTCCGGGTCCAAGGAGGTGAGGCCCACGTAGGTGTTGCGCACCATGGGCATGACGCCGTAGATGGTCAGAGCGATGACGGCGGTTTTGTTGCCAATGCCGGTGAAGGGAATCAGGATGCCCAGCAGGGAGATGGCCGGAACCGTATACAGCACGTTGCAAAGCCCCATCACCGGGGACGCGGCCCGGGGACATTCCGAAATCAGCACCCCCAGCAGCAGCCCCAGGGCGCCGGATATGGCGATGGCGCTGAGGGCCAGGGTGATGTGGCCCAGCAGCAGCTCAATAAACCAATCAGAGCGCTGTTGGTACAGCGAAAACATTTCCTCAAACAACTCCAAACGCAAACACCCTTTCCTGTCACGGCCTATGGGCTGTATTGTACCCCAACTTCCCCCAATTGTCAAACGTATGTGTGAAAGCGGCACACTCCGCCTGAAGCCGTAAAAGAAAGAACGTCCGAAGAACGCCATTCCTTTTTAAGCAGGATCAACCGCTCTCTTTACATAGTTACATGGGTCTGCTATAATAATACAATGACAACACTACGAGAGGAATGAAGTCATGGACATTTTCAATTTGCTCACCCTCACCGGCGGCTTAAGCCTGTTCCTGTTCGGCATGAGCCTCATGGGACAGGCCCTGGAGCGCAGGGCGGGAGGACATCTCCGCGCCCTGCTGGAACGGCTGACTACCGGCAGGCTGGCCGGGCTGCTGACGGGAATGGGCGTCACGGCGGTCATACAGAGCTCCTCCGCCACCACCGTCATGGTGGTGGGCTTTGTCAACTCCGGCCTCATGAGCTTGAGGCAGGCCATCAATATTATCATGGGCGCCAACATCGGCACCACCATCACGGCGTGGATTCTCAGCCTGACGGGGATCGACGGCGGGAGCCTGTTTGTACAGCTTTTGAAGCCGTCCTCCTTCACGCCGGCGCTGGCCTTCATCGGGATTATTTTCTATATGTTCCTCCGGGACGCCAAAAAGAAGGACACCGGCCTGATCCTGCTGGGCTTCGCCACATTGATGTTCGGGATGGAGACCATGTCCGGTGCGGTGTCCGGCCTGCGTGACATCCCCGCCTTTCAGCAGCTGTTCATTCTGTTCAAAAACCCGGTGCTGGGGGTGCTGGCGGGCGCGGTGTTGACCGCGCTCATCCAGTCCAGCTCAGCCTCCGTGGGCATTTTGCAGACCTTGGCGGCCACGGGTCAGGTCTCCTACGGCGCGGCCATCCCCATCATCATGGGCCAGAACATCGGCACCTGCGTGACGGCCATGCTCTCCTCCGTGGGGGCCAACAAGAACGCCAAACGGGCCGCGCTGGTCCACCTCTCCTTCAACCTCATCGGCACGGCGGTGTGGCTGACGGTGTTCTGCCTGCTCCGGGCCCTCCTGCACCCCCTCCTGCTGGACGAGGGGGCCTCCCGGCCGGGCATCGCCGCGGCCCATTCGGTATTCAACATCCTGTGCACCCTGCTGATGCTGCCCCTGTCCGGCTTCCTGGAACGGCTGGTTACAGTTCTCGTCCCGGACGCAGAGCAGCCGGAGACCTTTTCCGAACTGGACGAGCGTTTGTTTGCCACCCCCTCCATCGCCCTGGAACGGTGCCACAGCGTGGCCGCCGATATGGCGCAGACCGCCGTGGCCGCCTTGAAGGAGGCGCTGGAGGCCCTGGCCGGCGATTTGACGGAGACAGCCGCGTCTATCCGGGAAAAGGAGGACAAAACCGATTACTATGAGGATATTCTGGGCACCTATCTGGTGAATTTGAGCACCCACCGCATCAGTGAAGCGGACAGCCGGGAGGCGGCAAAGCTGCTGAAAATCATCGGGGATTTTGAGCGCATCGCCGATCACGCGGTCAACCTGCTGGAATCCGCAGAGGAGCTGCGGGACAAGGGGCTGACCCTCACCAACGCCGCCGCGGGAGAGCTGACCGTGATTTCCGCCGCCGTCAGCGACATTCTGGACCTGTCCCTGGCCGCCTTTCTCCAGAACGACCTGGACGCCGCCGCCAGGGTGGAACCGCTGGAGCAGGTCATCGATCACCTGAAAGAGCAGCTGCGCACCCGCCACATCCTCCGCCTGCAAAAAGAGGAGTGCACCATCGGCGCGGGCTTTGCGTGGCTGGACCTGCTGACCAATCTGGAGCGCACGGCGGACCACTGCTCCAACATCGCCGGATGCGTCATCGACGTGGCCCACGACAGCCTGAACCTGCATCAGTCCCTGCGGGACGTTCGCAATGACAGCGGGGAATTCCGCGAGCGGTATCAGGCGTACCAGCACAAATACGCCCTGCCCGGCATTTGAACATGGTTATTGGACTTTGGCATGGCAAAACGACGGCAGACGCTACATTCAAAAACAGAATGTTCAAAGCATCCACCGTCGTTCAGCTTGGCCTAATACGGCAAAATGTCGTTTCCTGGCTGGAGAAAACAGATCCCCCCGCAAAGCCGTCCCTCAGAACTTTGCGAGGCACAGAGAGGCAGGGATCGGAATGAAAGAATCCCGCCCAGAGGGCGGGATTCTTGAACAGGGCGGACGCTGCCCCGATGTGGTGACCCAGCGGGGACTCGAACCCCGGACCTTCGCCTTAAAAGGGCGTTGCTCTACCAACTGAGCTACTGGGTCATATGAGCCTTTTACCGGGCAAGAAGGGAAACCGAGGCGGCCCAGCCACAGGCGCAGGCCGCCGAGCCGATCTCGACGGGCCCCGCAAAGCCGCCCTTCAGGCTTTGTGGGGAAGCGAGGAAATTTCCCGTCCGGCGCAGCTTTCCGCGCAAGCGGGAAGCGAAGCGGTAAGGGGAATTTCTGAGCTGGCTGGGATGGCTGGACTCGAACCAGCGAATGCGGGAGTCAAAGTCCCGTGCCTTACCACTTGGCTACACCCCAATGTTGAAGTGAGGCAAGGGCCGGAGCGGACGCTCCGGCCCTCAGCCACGGTATGGGGTGGGTAATGGGGCTCGAACCCACGACACCCGGAACCACAATCCGGTGCTCTGCCAGCTGAGCTATACCCACCATATGCAGTTAACCGCTGACCGGATGCCGCCCGTACTGGAGCCGCCCTGAAGGGCCCTGCATAGCCGCCTGAGGCGGCTGGCACGCCTGAAGGGACTCGAACCCCTGGCCCACTGCTTAGAAGGCAGTTGCTCTATCCACCTGAGCTACAGGCGCATATGGAGCGGGTGATGGGAATCGAACCCACGCGACCAGCTTGGAAGGCTGGGATTCTACCATTGAACTACACCCGCATAAAAGGGCGCATCCGCAAATGTCAGCTTGCATATGATAGCACAAACCCGCGTCCTTGTCAATAGGCCAAATGCCCGATCAGCCGAACTTTTTACAGCGGCGCGTCGCAAAAAGCACAGCACTCCACTCCGCCCGCCTGTTTCACCAGCGGCGGCAGGTAGCGCTCCGCCTGGGTGACGCAGCGGGGGTTGCGGCACACCGGGCCGTGCCCGATCTCCACCGGATCCGGGGCCCTGCGGGGCTGGTTGGCCAGATCAGCCAGCAGCGCCATGCGCGCAAACATCCCGTACCGGGCCTGCTGGAAATACACCGCCCTGGGATCGTCGTCCACATCCACCGCGATCTCATCCACACGGGGCAGGGGATGCATGACCAGCAAATTCTCCTTGGCCCGGCTCAGCTTAGACCGGGTGAGGATGTAAATGCCCTTGTTGCGCTCATATTCCAGCGGGTCGATGAACCGCTCCCGCTGGATGCGGGTCATGTACAGCACGTCCAGCTGGGGAATCACCGGCTCCAGGCCGGTGACCTCGATGAAGGGCATGTTCCGCTCCCGCATAAACCGGCGCAGGTATTCGGGAACCGCCAAATCCCGGGGCGCGATGAGGAAAAACCGGACATTCCGGAACTTCTCCATGGCCTTGATGAGAGAATGCACTGTGCGGCCGTTTTTCAGGTCCCCGCACAGCCCCACGTTCAGCCCGTCCACCGCTCCCCGCAGGCGGGTGATGGTGGTCAGGTCCGCCGTGGTCTGGGTGGGGTGCATGTGCCCGCCGTCCCCAGCGTTCACCACCGGCACGTCGGAATACAGCGACGCGGCCTTGGCGGCCCCCTCCCAGGGAGTGCGCATGACCACCACATCGGCATAGCCCGACACCATTTTGATGGTGTCCTTCAAGCTCTCGCCCTTGGCCGCAGAGGAGGATTTGGGATCGGAAAAACCGAACACCTGCCCGCCCAGCCGGAGCATGGCGGTCTGAAAGGAGAAGTTGGTGCGGGTGGAGGGCTCATAGAACAGCGACGCCATCACCTTGCCCCGGCACACGTCCAGATGATCCTCCGGCGCGTCCATGATGCGCTCCGCCCGGGCATACAACTGGTCCCACTCCTGGCGGGACAGGTCCCCGAAGTCAATGAGATGGCGCACGGCGCTTCCCTCCTTTCAATTCATTCCATTGTACCACACTTCGACCGGACGGGCAACTGAAAAACCTGACAGAGTTTATGGAATCCTGCCCTCCTTTTGTGATTTTTACGGCAAAACTCCGTCCGCAACCGGCAGTTGCGGCTTTTCCATCCCGATTTGGTTGACCATGGCGGCGAAAACAGCTATCATAAAGCCACGCTAGCGAACCCGGCTTGCCGCCGGAATCAGGAGGTATATCATCGTGAAGTTAGGAGAAAAATTACAACAGCTGCGCAAAAAAAGCGGCCTGTCCCAGGAGCAGCTGGCCGCCCGGATCACCGTGTCCCGGCAGGCTGTGAGCAAATGGGAGCTGGACGACGCCGTGCCGGACACGGAAAACATAATCCAGCTCAGCCGAATTTTCGGCGTGTCCTGCGACTACCTGCTCCGGGAGGAGGTGGACGATCCGGGCGCCGCCCTGGTCCTGCAGAACGCGCCCCAGCCCGCCATGCCTGAAGGCTGGGCGCACAACGCCTTCGCCCTGCCGCTGGGCCTGTGCGCCCTGGGGCTGGTGGGAGGCCTCATGTTCTACCGCATGAATGGCCACACCGCCCGCCCGCTGGCCATTGGATTCATGATCCAGCTGCTGGGCGTGGCGCTCTTTGAGCTGTCCGCTCCCCGGATGGGGGAGCGCCGGCGCGCCGCGCGCCTGAGCTTTTACGGAACCGCCTGCTGGCTGGTACTCCCCCAGCCGGTGGTACTGGCCTACGGCTGGGTGTTGGATCGCCTCGCTTGGAGCGTCTCTCCTTTTCGGGCGGTGTCCGGCTATTTTGCCACGTATCTGCTGCTGGGCGCGGCTGTGACAGCGGCCCTGCTGTTCCTGCGCCGCCGCGCCCAGACCAAAGCGTAAAAACTTTCCTGTATCAAAACGCCCCCGCCTCCCCATCCTAACTTTCAGGATACGGATTCCCGCCCCTTTGGGGGCGGGAATCCGAAAAACATCGGGCGGGGGATTTTTTTATGCGCTGGCTCTGGTATTTCATCATTTACAGCTTTGCGGGCTTCCTGCTGGAGGTGGCCTTCGCCCGGGTCATCCGGCACCCCAAGCGGGACCGCAAATGCCTGCTCCTGCTCCCGCTGTGCCCGGTGTACGGACTGGGCGCGAGCCTGATCGTGTGGCTGGCTCCCATGGTCCGAAGCCCCGTGTGGGTGGCGCTGGTGGGCGGGCTGGCCGCTACGGGCGCAGAGCTTGTTATGGGCGCGTTCTACCGGTTCGCCCTGGGGGTGGAGTTCTGGAATTACGCCGGAATGCCGGGAAGCTTTGGCGGACTGGTCTGCCCGGTGTTCTCCGCGTGCTGGACCGTGCTGTCGCTGGTGCTGGTGTATACGCTCCACCCGCTTGTGGCGGCGTTCACAGCCCTCATCCCGGCGCGGCTGGGCCCGCCGGCCCTCATCCTGGTGGGAACGGACATGCTGGTGTCCTGCGTGGCCCTGCGGCGGGCGGGCACCACTGAGGTGCTGCGGTGGTACGCACTGGAATGAAAGGCGGCGCATGGGAAGTCTCATGCGCCGCCTGCGTTATGCCGCTTCTTTTTCCTCCCGCTCTTCTTTGTGCCCTTTGGGCTTTGCTGCGGGGGCGTTGATGTACATGTTCTCTCAGTCCGGCCGGGCCCTCTCCTGGTACGCCCCCGTGTGCCGAAGCACACCGCCCCCGCACCGTTTACAAATTTTTCACACTCCCCCTCTTGACATTTGGGAGCAGCGGAGTAAAATAGTACGCACGCTAATGATTAGCCCACGAACGAAAAGGAGTGACTCCTATGGACGAACGCTCGGGCATTATCTTCCACCAATTGCTCCGGGCTCATCGCAACGCACATATGACGGCCCTGGCGCAGCGGGGCGTGGGAGACATCGGCTCACCCCATCTGCTGGTGGCGCTGTCCCACTATCCCGACGACCCGGCCCAGGCCCCCACGCAGAAGGAGCTGGCCGACCGGCTCCACATCGCCCCGCCCACCATCGCCGCCTCCCTGAAATGCCTGGAGCGGCAGGGCTACGTGGCCCGGCGCACCGATGAGCGGGACTCCCGGCGCAACCGCATCTCCATCACCCGGAAGGGCCGGGACGTGCTGGACCTGGGCATGGAGGCCTTCCAGCAGGTGGACAACGCCATGTTCCGTGGCTTCACCTCCGAGGAGGTGGCGCTGGTCCAGGCGTTCCACCGGCGTATGCTGGAAAATCTCTATCAGATCGGCGGCGGCAAGGACGCGGACTGCCCTCCCCCGCCGGCCATCCCCCACGAAAGGAAGTGTGACCCATGCTGAGGCGCATCGCGTCTTACCTGAAAGGCTATGAAAAATACGCCGCGGCCTCCCCCTTGCTGGTGATCCTGGAGACCGGCTGTGAGCTGACCATCCCCCTGCTCATGGCCCAGATCATCAACGAGGGCATCATGAAAGAGAACATGGCCCCCATCTGGCAGGCCGGCCTGCTCATGGTCCTGGTGGCAATGATCGCCACCTTCGCCGGAGGCGCGGCGGCCAAGTGCGCCACCAACGCCGCCCAAGGCCTGGGCGCCAATCTGCGGCGCGCGGAGTTCGAGAAAATCTCCTCCTTCTCCTTCGCCGACATCGACAAGTTCTCCTCCTCCTCCCTCATCACCCGCATGACCAACGACGTGACCAACATCCAGAACACGGCCATGATCTGCCTGCGCATCCTCATCCGGGCCGCCACCATGCTCATCGCCAGCGTGGTGCTCACCCTTGCCATCAGCCCCAAGCTGGCGCTGGTGGTGCTGGTCATCCTGCCCATCATGGCCCTAGCCCTGATGGGGCTGATGAAGGTGTGCATGCCCCTGTTTGAGAAAATGCAGAAGGCCCTGGACCACCTCAATGAGACGGTGCAGGAAAACCTCATCGCCGTGCGGGTGGTGAAGTCCTACGTCCGGGAGGACCGGGAGCGGGAGAAATTCATGGACGCCAACGACGGCTTCACCGCCGCCGGACTGCGGGCGGTGCTGCGCATGGTGGCCATGCAGCCGCTGATGATGATCTGTATGGCCTCCGCCACGGTGCTTTCCCTCTATTTCGGCGGCAATATGGTGCTGGGGCTGGAGCTGGACGTGGGCTACCTCCAGACCGTGCTGGGGTACATCATGCAGATTCTCATGTCCATCATGTTCGTGGGCATGGCAATCCTCCAGTACACCCGGGCTCAGGCGTCCATCCGGCGCGTGTTTGAGGTCATCGACGCCCAAAGCGCCATCACCGACGGCGGCGAGGCCAATCTGCCCGCCCCCCGCGGCCGGGTGGAGTTTAAGGACGTGTCCTTCCGCTACCAGACCGAGGGCGCGGGGGAGGACGTGCTGCACCACATCAACCTGGACATCAAGCCCGGTGAGTTCGTGGCCGTCGTGGGCGGCACCGGCACGGGCAAGTCCTCGCTGGTGAACCTGATCCCCCGGTTCTACGATGTGCACCGCGGCAAGGTGCTGGTGGACGGGCTGGACGTGCGGGATTACCCCCTGGACAGCCTGAGAGGCCGCATCGGCATGGTGCTGCAAAACAACGTGCTGTTCTCCGGCACCATCCGGGAAAACCTGCTCTGGGGCAATGAAAACGCCACCGAGGAGGAGTTGGTCCAGGCGGCGAAGGACGCCCAGGCCTACGACTTTATCATGTCCTTCCCCGACGGCTTCGACACCAATCTGGACCAGGGCGGCGTCAATGTGTCCGGCGGGCAGAAGCAGCGTCTGTGCATCGCCCGAGCCATGGTGCGCAAGCCGGCGGTGCTGATTCTGGACGACTCCACCTCCGCCGTGGACTCCGCCACCGAGGGGCGCATACGGGACTCCTTCCGGCGGAATTTGAAGGACACCACCGTCATCATCATCGCCCAGCGCATCAGCTCGGTGCAGTACGCCGACAAGATCGTAGTGCTGGACGACGGCGCCGTGGCCGACGTGGGTACCCACGACGAGCTGATGGCTTCCAGCAGGATTTATAAGGAAATCTACGATTCCCAGCAGGAAGGAGGGGACGGCAATGGCAGGACCTAGACGGCACCAGGGGCCCGGCGGGCCTCGGGGCGGCTACGGAAAGCCCCAGAACCTTGGAAAAACGCTGACCCGTACGGTAAAGTATATCGTGAACCGGCCCATTATGCTCATCGCGGCCCTGGTCTGTGTGGTGGCCTCCGCCCTGCTGGGCGTGGCGGCAACCTATCTGCAAAAGCCCATCTTCGACAGCCTTGTCCTGGCCCTGGAGTCGGGGCAGAGCCGTGTGCCGGAGCTGGTCACCGGCTGTCTCAAGCTGGCGGGCGTCTATCTGTGCGCCGCCGTGTGCTCCTACACCCAGGCAAACCTGATGGCTCAGCTGGCTCAGAAGGGCTGCAACCGCCTGCGCCGGGACTTGTTCGACAAGCTTCAGGAGCTCCCCCTGAGCTACTTCGACGCCCACACCCACGGCGAGCTGATGAGCCGCTTCACCAACGACGCAGACAACGTGCAGATGGCCTTGGAGCAGTCGGTGCTCCAGCTCATCTCCAGCGTGGTCACCTTTGTGGGCGTGGTGGCGATGATGCTCACCCTGTCCCCGCTGCTGTTTCTGGCCTCCGTGGTCATGCTGGGGTGCGTGATGGCGGTGTTCGCCGTGTTCGGCAAGCGCAGCCGGAAGTTCTTTACCCGGCAGCAGGGCGCGCTGGGCGCTATGAACGGCAACATCCAGGAGATGATCGAGGGCATGAAGGTGGTCAAGGCCTTCAACCACGAGGAGCAGGCAAAAGCCCAATTTGATGCGCTCAACGAGGACTACCGCTCCGCAGCCAGTCAGGCGGGGTTCTATTCCTCCGCCATCATGCCCATCGCCTCCAACCTGACCAATATCGGCTACGCCGTCACCGCCGTGCTGGGGGGCGCGCTGGCCATGAGCAGCGGGGTGAGCGCCGGCTTCACCCTGGGCTCCTTAAAGGTCTATCTGGACTACAACCGGCAGGTCACCCAGCCCGTCAACCAGATCTCCATGCAGATGAACACCCTGCTGTCCGCCATGGCGGGCGCAGAGCGCATCTTCGCCGTCATCGACGCCCTGCCCGAGGCGGATCAGGGCAGGGTCACGCTGGTGCCCGTGGAAAAGGACGCCAACGGCTCCCTGTCCCGGTTCGGCGGCCAGGGCCGGCCGAAAGCCTGGGCCTGGAAGGTGCCCCGCGCCTGTGGCATCACCCTGGTTCCTGTGACCGTGGGCCAGGACGAGGCGCTGTGGGAGCTGGGTCAGGCCGACGAGGACGACGGCAGGCTCAAGCTCCTGCCCCCCGGTCAGGATTCCAAGACCGGGCTGTGGGTCCGGGTGGAGAACGACGGCTCCCTCACCCCCCTGACCCTGGAGGAGATGGCGGGCCACGGCTGGGCGTGGAAGTATCCCGACCCAGACGGGACCATGGGCCTGCACCTGATCCGGGGCGCGGTGCGCAGCGTCCCCGGCGAGGAGTTCTGCTACGCCGAGCTGCGGGGCGCGGTGCGGCTCAATCAGGTGGACTTCTCCTACGTGGAGGGCAAGCCTGTGCTGAAGGAGGTGTCGGTGTACGCCAATCCGGGGCAGAAAATCGCCTTCGTGGGCTCCACCGGCGCGGGCAAAACCACCGTCACCAACCTCATCAACCGCTTCTATGAGATCCAGGGCGGCATGATTACCTGCGACGGCATCAACGTGAAGGACATTGAGAAGGACTCCCTGCGCCTCAGCCAGGGGGCTGTGCTCCAGGACACCCATCTGTTCACCGGCACGGTGATGGACAACATCCGCTACGGCCGCCTGGACGCCACCGACGAGGAGTGCGTCAACGCCGCGAAGGCCGCCAACGCCGACAGCTTCATCCGCCGCCTGCCGGAGGGTTACCAGACACAGCTCCGCGGCGACGGGGCCAACCTGTCTCAGGGCCAGCGGCAGCTGCTGGCCATCGCCCGCGCGGCGGTCAAGGACCCGCCCATCATGGTGCTGGACGAGGCTACCTCCTCCATCGACACCCGCACCGAGCAGTACATCCAGCAGGGCATGGACACCCTGATGGAGGGGCGCACCGTCTTCGTCATCGCCCACCGGCTGTCCACCGTGCGCAACGCGGACTGCATCGTGGTCATTGAGGGCGGGCGCATCATGGAAAAGGGCAGCCACGCCCAGCTCATCGCGGAAAAGGGCCGGTACTACCAGCTGTATACCGGACAGTTCGAGCTGGACTGAACGCGCCTCCGGCGGCCTCCTTTTTTCTTCGAAAAGAAAAAAGGAGGCGAAAAAAGAAACTTTTGTCTTTGCGCCTAAAAAGGGGAAGCCTGATCCGGGGCTTCCCCTTCTTTATTCACTATGGTACAATTGAGGAAAAAGGCAGAAAGGAGGGCTTGCCATGTCCGTCGTCACCCGGCAGTTCCGGATGGTTTACCTGCTGTTGGAAAAGGGCCGCATGACCGCCGGGGAGCTGGCGGAAAAGCTGGAGGTCTCTCCCCGCACCATCCTGCGGGACGTGGACGCCCTGTCCGCCGCCGGGGTGCCCGTGTACACCACCCAGGGAGGCGGAGGGGGCGTGGCCCTGCTGCCCGGCCATGTGCTGGACCGGGCCGCCTTCACCGACGAGGAGCAGCGCCAGCTCCTGACCGCTCTGCAAAGCCTGCCCAATCAGGAGGGGGAGCAGGCGCTGACCAAGCTGTCCGCCCTGTTCCGCCGGGGGCCGGAGGACTGGCTCCAGGTGAATCTCTCCCGCTGGAGCGCCGGGCCGGCGGACAACGCGAAGTTCCGGCTTCTGAAGCAGGCCGTGCTGGAGCGGCAGACCCTGAGCTTTGGCTACGCCGGCTCCTACGGCTCCACCCGGGCGCGCAGGGTGCTCCCCGCCCGGCTGGTGTTTAAGGGACAGGGGTGGTATCTCCAGGCCTTCGACCTGGAGCGGGAGGACTACCGCACCTTCCGGCTGTCCCGCATCCTGTCCCCGGCGTTCACCGGAGAGGTGTTCCACCGCCGCCTGGAGCCTCCGGATATTGACTTTCCAGGCGACATTCCGCCCCTGTTCCGGGTGGAGGTCAGGCTGCGGTTCGCCCCCTGCATGGCCTACCGGGTGTACGACGAGTTCGACCAGGGCTGCGTCGCCCGCCAGGACGACGGCTCATTGCTGGTGGAGACGGTGTTCCCCGAGGACCAGTGGCTGTACGGCTACCTGCTCAGCTTCGGCGCGGGGGTGGAGGTGCTCTCGCCGGACACGCTGCGCAAGCGTCTTGCCCTCCTGGGCCAGGAAATTTTTCGGGCCCATTCTGAACCTGACATACCTTGTCAGGTTCCGGATGCTATGATGGGACTATCCAAAACAAAGGAGGTTCCAACCATGGAAAACTGCAAAGACATGAAATTCTGCCAATCCTGCGGCATGCCCCTCACCCCTGGCGTGGAGCTGGGCACCGAGGCGGACGGCTCCCCCAGCGCGGACTACTGCGGCTACTGCTACAAGGATGGGAAATTCGCGGGGGAGATGACCATGGAAGAAATGATTGACTTCTGTACTCCCATGATGGTCCAGGGCAACCCCGGCATGACCGAGGAGCAGGCCAAGGCCCAGATGCACCAGTTCTTCCCCATGCTGAAGCGGTGGAAAAAGTGAAAAAATCCCCCTGGATATAGATCCAGGGGGATTTTTATCAAAGCAAATCCTTCTTCTTCAGGATGATCCCCGCCACCACGATGATGGCGGCGGAAATAACCAATGGGGGCCAGAAGCTTCCAGCAAAGGGCAGGATGCCCACGTTCATCCCATAAAAGCCGAACACAATGTTGGGCACCGTCATGAGGATGGTCACGGAGGCCAGCAGCTTCATGACCACGTTCAGGTTGTTGGAGATGACGGAGGCGAAGGCGTCCATCATGCCCGAGATGATGTCGGAGTAGATCTGCGCCATCTCAATGGCCTGACGCACCTCGATGAGCACGTCCTCCAGCAGGTCGTGGTCCTCCTCGTAGAGGGTGACGATGCGGCCCCGGAGGATCTTCTCCAACGTCACCTCGTTGGCCTTCAGCGACGTGTTGAAGTAGACCAGGGACTTCTCCAGATCCAGCAGCTGGATCAGCTCCTTGTTCCGCTGGGACTTGTACAGCTGCCGCTCCATATGGTTGTAGGTCTTGTCGATCTGCTTCAAATAATTTAAGTACCGCTTTGCCACCAGCAGCAGGATGTTCAGGATGAACCGGGTGCGCTGCTCCGTGCGCACGTCCCGCACCAGCCCCGCCTGGAGGTCCCGCACCACCGAGGTCTCCTTCAAGCACACGGTGATGATGTGCTTATCCGTCACGATGATGCCCAGGGGCAGGGTGGAGTACACCACGCCGATCTCGTCCTGCTCCATGGCAGGGGTGTCCACAATGATAAGGGTGCAGCCGTCCTCCTTGTCAATGCGGGAGGTCTCCTCCTCGTCCAGGGCCGCCCGGAGGAAGGAGGGCTCCACCGCCAAGGTGGCGGCCACGGTTTTCAGCTCGTCCTCGCTGGGGTTGATCAGGTTGACCCAGCAGCCGTCCGTCACGGAATTGAGCGGGGTCATCTTGCCGTCCACCGTCTTGTGGATGGTCATCATAGCTCTCACACACCTTTCCCGAACCGGCGAAAGGGTAAAAAAATCCCCCGCCGTTCCGCACGTAAAATTCCCCCATCGGCCAAATGGCCGACAGGCGGCGGGCGCACGGGGAGACAGGGCGAGCTGGCTCAGCGGGTGCGCCGTGTTTTCTGCCTGCAACTTCGACCAAACGGATCGCCTGACACGACGCATCTCACTTCCTTTATCTGTTCAATTTCCGCATTTTGCGGCTTTATACATTATATGCTTTTTTCTCCCCGATTGCAAGGAGAAAATCATCCCATCGCCGTCACGCTCTCCGCAAAACCGGCTGGAGCTGCTCCCCCCGGCAGGCGGCCTCGATGGTGTCCGGCACCAGGGCGAAATCCGCCACCAGGGAGGTGGGCTTGCCGGCGTAGTCGTCTTGTCCGAAGGGGACAAAATAAACGTGCTTACGCCCAAGCATGCTCCCCAGATTGGGGGCGGACCCCGCCAGCCCGTCGTTGGTGGCCAGCGCCAGAACCAGCGGCTTGCCGTTGCGCAGGTGGGCCTTGGCCGCCATGGTCACCGAGCTGTCGGTGACGCCGTGGGCCAGCTTTGCCAGCGTGTTGCCCGTGCAGGGACAGATCACCAGCACATCCAGCAGCCCCTTGGGGCCGATGGGCTCCGCTCCGGCCACGGTGCCGATCACCCGCCTGTCGCACAGGCGCTCCATCTCCCGCATGAAATCGTGGGCCTTGCCGAACCGGGTGTCGGTGGACGCCACCGTCTCGGACACGATGGGCGTCACCGGCCCAAACCGGGCGACCGTCTGCTCCAGGGCGTCCAGCGCCTTGGACATGGTGCAAAAGGACCCGCAGAAGGCGAATCCCACTTTTAGCTCCTTATAATTCACAGGTTTGATTCCTCCATGATATGATAAACGGTGTCCTTGATGTACCGTCCTGAGGTGACGGGGGCCACCTTCCCCGGCAGGGACAGCGCCCAGATCACCCGCACCCCCAGTGCGGCGGCGGCGTCCATATCCACTCCGCCGGGGCGGGAGGCCAGGTCAATGACCAGGGCCCGCTCTTTCAGCGCGGCCAATTCCTCCACCCCCAGCACCGGGGCAGGCACCGTGTTGAAAACGATGTCGTAGCTGCACAGCCAGTCGCTCAGCCCGTCCACGCCCTCGCTGCCCAGACCCATGCACTCGGCGGCGGCGCGCTGCTCATACCGCCGGGCGGACACCCACACCCGCGCCCCCAGGGAGCGCAGCCGCGGAGCCAGCGTTCGGCCCAGCCGTCCGAAGCCCACCACCAGAACCCGCGCGTCGTGGAGGGTGATGGGCAGCTCCTCCATAGCGATTTGGATCGCGCCCTCGGCGGTGGGTAGGGCGTTAGCGGTAGGGTAACGCAAAAAAGAGAGACGGCTGGTTTGCAGCCGCCCCTTTTTATCCTTCAAAAAGCTTTGATTTCCAATATCAATCTCATCTACAAACGCCCGATTGCTGCATTGGGGCGGAAACTGCATGATTAAGCCACCCATCCTGATATGTCCCCACATAAACATAAACAGGGATGGAGAGCCGTTCTAAATACCGCTCCATCAGCGGGCGAACCTCTTCCCAGTCCAGCCCGCCGTTTCCGCAGCCCAGCCGGGGAAACGCGATGGAGGTGATTCCCTTTTCCACATAGGTGTCCGCGAATTTTTGCAACCCCGTCTCGATGTATTCCAGCTTAGAGGGATTCCGCCAATGCTTTTTCGTGGGAAACATGAGCACCCATTTTTCCGGTCCCTTCCAGAGCAGGAGCTTTCCGATTTCCAACTGTTTTTCATCGCATACCCGCTCGTAGCTCTTGAACATCGCAGGGTAGCGCTTTTTAAACTCCAGCGCAACGCCCTTTCCCATCACCCCTACAGTGTTCACCGTATTGACCAGCACTTGCGCCGGACTGCTGAATATATCGCCTTTCAAATAGGTAATCATCACCATCACCTCAAACACGCATTATCAATATTTAGTATAACACAGCAGAAAGAAAAGTAAAAGACAAATCGAACTGAGGCTCGAAGGATTTCACTTTCCTGTATATCTTTTTGAGTGCCTGTCAAGCCAACCAAGCAGGACAGGAAAAATTTTGCGCAGGATTTTTGAGTTTCTGTACTATACTGCAAAAACTTTCTTCTTTTTATAGTTTCTGCACTACAGTGCAAAAACTTTTCTTTTTTCGACAATTTTTGCACTGAGCAAACCCCCGGCCTCCCCTCTCAGGAGACCGGGGGTTCTATCTCCGTCTGACACGGCTGCACCACCTCCCACCGCTGGAGGGGAGGTGTTACAGCTATGACCGGCCAGCTGTAGAATACCGTTTCACAATTTCCCGCTCCATGCGCTGGAACGCAGGGATATAGGCGTCAATAATCGTCAGCGCCAATCTCCGGGCGGCGTTTCCATCGTATATATGGCTCATATTATTGCGGTCACGGAGCATGGCGATCCAAACGTCCTCATCCACAAAGTCATAGACCTGGAACGCCGTCTTCAAAATCTCCCGGGGAGAGCCGGACCGGGCCTCGCTCCGTCCCTCGTATTGAAGCAACTCCTTGAGCACCTTCCACCCCAGCTCGAATTGAATCATAAATTTGTCGATGATTCCGCCTATGACAAACTCATTTTCCAGGTCCTGCTGGCCCGCCGTTGACAGAACTTCCAGATTGGCCCGGTAATGGTCAAGCTTTTTCATAGAGAACCCGTCCCTCCTTTTGAATCGAAGCCAGCAGGTCTGGAGAGACATCCTGGCCCATGTCCACCACATCATACTTCAACAGAGTGGAGGTCTCCTCGTCAATGTCCGTCGCGAACCGTGCGACGCTGCCGCCCCATACCGCCAGATCAATGTCGCTGGCCCGGTGGTGATCCCCCCTGGCGCGGGAGCCGAACAGCACCACTTTGTCCAGCTGATGCCGCTGCGCAAACCGGCAGATTTCCCTCTGCACCTGCTCTTTGATCCCGGTTCCGGCCAGCATATATCCCACCTCTTTTAAAAAGCACATCTGTAGTTTAGTATAGCACAGCAGAGAAAAAAGTAAAAGGCAAATCGAACCGACGCATGGGAGAATTTTATTTTCCCGGGTGAAAAACCCCAGCTCCTGAACACAACAGGGCCGGGGTTCCTACGCTCACACCACCTCCCACCGCTGGATGGTAGTGGTGTACTCCTCCCGTTTGCCGCTGGTGGTGTACCAGATGCGGAAGGTTCCAGGCACAAACTTCACCCGCACGTCTATGTAGTCCTCAAACACCGTGACGCTCTCAATGACCTCCCGATAGACCTCCTCCGAGCCGTTCAGCCCCGCCCGGATGGTGCGCACAATATCCTCCAGCCCCGTTTTTTGACTCTCCAGAGTTCGGGCCGCCTCCGTAATTGCCAGGAGTTCCCGGTCGATGGCCGCCAGCTCCCGGTCATACCGTGAGCGCATGGTTTGCAGCTCTCCATCGGAGATTGTCCCGCTGAGAAAGGCGTCCAGGGCGTTTTCCCGCTTGCGCTCAATGGCCGTCCGTTTGGCTTGGAGGCGGTCTGCGCTCCCGCCGTCATCCGGGGCGCTTTGCAGCTTTTGGATGTCCGCCAGCAGCTCGGCCACGATGGCGTCGCTGTCCAGCTCCAGCTGCCCCAGCACGAAGCCCACAATGGCGGACAGGCTCTTGTTGTTCACCATCCGCATATTGCAGCCCACGGCCTCCCCCTGGCTGTCCCGCTTCCAGTTCCCATAATGCACCCGGCTGTGACAGCCCCAGGCCATGTACAGATCCCCGTTGGGCCGCTTCCGCTTACGCAGGGTGAAGCGGCTTCCACAGTTTCCGCAGTGGATTTTCCCGGAACACCAGTAGCGGTTGGAATATTTGGACTTGTCCCCCTGCTTGGCGCTGCGCAGGGCAAGCTCCCGCTGGGTAGCGTCCCAGGTCTCCCGGTCTATGATGGCCTCGTGGTGATCCCGAAGCAGGATCTGCTTCTCCTGGCCCCGGTTGGGAACCTTCTTGTGGTCGAGATAATCAGGGGTGATGTTCTTCTTTTGGAGCAGATCGCCCACGTGCTTCTCGTTGCGTAAAATGCGCAGGATCATCACAGCGGACCACTTCCCCGTGGCGGTCTTGGGCGGGTCAATCCCGGCCTCGTACAGCTCCCGGGCGATGACATGGGTGCCCTTTCCCTCGTTGAGAAACTTATGGTAAATGAGGCGCACCACCTGGGCCTCCTCCGGCTTGACGAACAGCTGCCCGCCTCGGGTGTCGAAACCGTAGGTGGAGTTGTTGCCAAACACCACCCCCGCCTCCATGCGGCGAAGCTGGCCCCACTTCACCCGCTGGGAGGTCTTGCGGGACTCCTCCTGAGCCATGGTGGCCATCATGGTCAGGAACACTTCTCCCTCGTTGTCTCTGGTGTCAATGTTGTCATTGATGAAGATGACCCCCACGCCCAGGCTTTTCAGTTTCCGGGTGTATTCCAGGGTGTCCACGGTGTTTCGGGCGAAACGGGACACCTCCTTGGTGAGGATCAGATCCAGCCCGCCTGTCTCGGCCTGGGCGATCATGCGGTTGAACTCATCCCGCTTGCGGGTGCTGGTGCCGGAGATGCCCTCGTCAGCCAATGTCAAGCACGGACTAATAGAAATTTGTAAACAAATTGTGAACCATGTCGAAACAATCCTGCATTGGAAAGGACAACCCGCAGATACTTCTTTTTATTCCGCTACCAGAGGTTCTATTCCTTCTCCAAGTCAAACCCATCCATGTTGCCGTCAAGGATATTGTTAAATGCCGTATGGCCTCTCTCACAAATGTCCGCCAGATTGCCGCTGTTGGCAAAGTCGGTGTCATGCGTGAGCATCTGCAACAAGCGGAGGGTATCGAATACCGCCCGCTTGAAATGGTACTCCATCTCATGCTGGTATAACCAGCGCAAAGCGCCGCTTCTGCCCTTCATACGCTCATTGGCGTCCACCGCCAGACTGAGCGAGGCAAGGATGCCGCAGGCCCTTTCCTGATACCAGCCTTTTGGGGTATCCGCAAATTTCAAATTCATAACGTGTTCCCTCCGATGTTTGAATAAAAGATCAGGGCTTTCCCATCTGAATTTATCAGATAGAAAAGCCCTGATTTTTTACTGTATCGTGCCGCCGCTAACGCACCCTATCCAGCGAAATGCCGCTTTCTTTCATCAGCGTCAGCAGTATCTCTGTACTGGTCTGCGGTATCGTGCCATCGGCACATACCACTTCAACAAACTGATCCTCCAGCCAGCGCAAATAGGCGTCCACGTCGGTCACATCCCGCCCCAGGCGGGAGAGGTTCGCCACCAGCAGAAAGTCAATCTCACCAGCGGCCACCGCGCTGGAAACCTCGGCCAGACCTCTGCGGGAGAAGTCCAGCCCGCTGGCCTGTTCAACGGTGATCCCTGCGATCTCAAAGCCCTGCTTTTCGGCGTATGCCTCCAAACTGGCCTGCTGCGCCGCCAGCGCAAAGGCGTCAGGGTACGCAACCCTGCAATAAATCCAAGCTCTCTTATGTTCCATCCTGCTGTTCTCCTTCCAAATCCAGCATCATTTTCGCGTATTCCTCCCGGTAGTTCCAGATGATTTCCAGCCGCCCACCGGGGCAGATATGGATTTCTCTTAAAATATCCGATAGGATTTCCTGCGTGATTTCCTTGATCTCCGCCTCAACATAGGGCCGGAAGCGGATAACAAATGGATTTTGCAGTTCTCCATCCTCGCCGGTATTCTCCAGCTTGGCCTCCCATCCGGCAAGCTGCTCAGAGGCCGCGTCCCGCTTTTGGATGGCGGCGGCTTTGGCGGTAAGATACTCCGCCCTGCTGATCTCCCCCACCCCAAAGGAGGTATAGAGGTCCTTGATCTGCCGCTCCAGCTTACCGTGGGCCTCCCGCAGAGCGGCGATGTTCTTTCGCAAAGCAGCGGTATCTGTTTTCTTGCGCCGGTGGCGTTCCTCCCAAATGCGGGCCATTTCCACCGCGGCCATAGCCTGGACATGAAGCCCATCCAGAATGGCCTCCAGAATATCCGCTTCGGGTACTCGCTCAGACGGGCAGGTAAAGGCATCGCTGACACGGTTGGTACGGCAGTAGTAAACGGGGTGCTTTGCCCTTGAGCGGGTCATGGCGTAGCCGCACACGCCGCACCGGACCTTGTGCCGCAGTACCCACTCGCCCAAGTTGATGCCGTCCCGCTCCATGAACTCCCGCATGGCAAGCTGGGCCTTGTCAAATTCCTCCTGGGTCACAATGCCGTCATGGGTTCCCGATGCGGTGATCCACTCCGCTTTGCTGACCTTCACCGTATGATGGTGCCCGACCTGATCCCGCATCCGCTTCCCGTATACGTTGGTTCCGATATACCGCTCATCCCGCAGGATTTTACCAATGGCGTTCCTTGTCCAGATGTTTTCCTCTTGAACGCTGGGCCAGCTTGTCCGGGAACAGCCCGCCGCCCGCTTATAAAGCATGGGTGTGGGGACGGCCTCGCTGTTCAGCCTCTTGGCGATCTGTTCAGCCGGGTGGCCGCTGCCCATCATCCGAAAGATGCGGCGCACTGTCTCTGCCGCTGGTGGGTCAATTAAAAGGTGGTTTTTGTCCTCTGGGTCCTTGATGTAGCCATAGGGCGCAAACGGCGATAGGAAGTCCCCCCGCTGGGCACGGAACCGCTTCGCTTTCCGCACCTTCCGGGAGAGGTCACGGCTGTAAAAGTCGTACAGAAGGGTCTTAAAGGAGGTGTCCAGACTGTCCACATCCATAGGCCGGATGCTGTCATAGCCGTCATTGACGGCGATAAACCGAACTCCCAGGAAGGGAAACACGCTGGAAATATAACTGCCTACCGTGAGATAATCACGGCCAAAGCGGGACAGGTCCTTGACTACGATACACTGGATTTTCCCCGCCCGCGCCTGGGCGATCATCTCCTGGACGGCGGGCCGCTCAAAGTTTTTGCCGCTCCAGCCATCATCGCAGAACTCAATGATATTGGTTCCTGCCAGCTCCGGCATCCGGCTGATAAAGGCATCCAGCAAATCCCGCTGATTGGCGATGCTGTTGGATTCCAGCTTCCCGCCCTGGCGCAGATCATCGTCCTCGGAGGACAGCCGCACATATTTTGCGGTGGTAGCCATCATGCGGGCACCGCCTCTCCCTCGGCCTCCAGAAGCCGGAGCAGGGCGCGGTATTCATCCCGGTAGCGCAGGGTGATGTAGATACGGTTATCCGCGTCCACCTCCACACGGTCAATCAGCGCATGGGCCATATCCTCCGTCAATTCCGTATCTGCCCGGAACCGTCCGCAGGTGGTCAGCCACGGATTTTCAACTGTCTGCTGCCGTTCGTCCTGCCGCTGGCGTTCCAATGCCTCCAGCCGCTTCTCTGCCGCCTCTCCATCTGCCTGATACTGCTGGCGCAGCTCCGTATATTCCCGCTCCGTCAACAGCTTGTCATGGTAGTTTTGAAACAGACTGTCATAGAGCCTGTTAGCCCGTTCCACCGCCTGCCTCGCGGCGGCGATCTCACGCTTCAAAGTGTCCTCCCGGCTGAGAACCTTTGCGGAACGGCTATACGCCTGTGCCAGCTTTCCCATTTTACCAGCCAGAGCGATCTCCTGCCGCAGTGTATCCCACAGGATTTCCTTCAGCTTTTCCTCGTGGAGATATTTCTTCGGGCAGGAGGCCAAATCCGCCGTGTGGGACGGGCAGATGTAGACATAGTAGCGGTTTGTCCCCTTGTTGGTAACGGATTTATACCGCACCAGAGGCCGTTTGCAGTCCGCACAGAAAATCAGTCCCCGGAGGATGTTGGGGGTCGTTCCCAGGTTGTCATACCGGCCTAACCGACCCTTGTAGGCGCTGTTGGCCTCCGCCGCCATTGTCTGAACCGCAAGGAAGGTTTCTTCGTCTATCAGCGGTTCATGGGTATTGCGGACGATCACCCACTCGGATTCCGGCACCTGATACGGTTTCCTGCCCTCGGTGAAGCCGGAACGCTTACGGCCCTGTACCATGTGGCCCAAGTAGACCTCGCTTGTCAGGACCTTCTTCACAGCGGCAACGCTCCAGCGGGAATTGGCGTAGGCTTCACACTTTGCCGTCCCTTTCAAGCAGAGATACCGGCCGGGGGAGGGGATTCCCCGCTCATTCAGCGTTCGGGCGATCTGCTGATAGCTGGTCCCCGTGAGCCGCAGGGCAAATATCTCACGCACCACTGGCGCGGTTTCCAAGTCCGGCTCAATGCGGTGGGGATCGCTGGCGCACTTCTGGTAGCCATAGGCCGCCCACGCACCGATGAACTCTCCCTTCTGCTGTTTCGTCACCAGGGCGGAACGGGACTTTCTGCCAATGTCCTTGCTGTAAACCTCGTTGATGATATTTTTCAGCGGCACAATATAGCCGTCCGCCGTCCGCTCGGCGGTCAGCGTGTCAAAGCTGTCGTTGACAGCGATAAACCGCACATCCAAAAAGGGAAAAATCCGCTCCAGATAGTTGCCCGTTTCCTTATAGTTGCGGCCAAACCGGGATAAATCCTTGACGATGATGCAATCGACTTTCCCGGAGCGCACATCGTCCATCAGCCGTTCAAAGTCGGGACGCTCAAAATTTGTCCCTGTCCGTCCGTTATCGCAGTAGAGGCCGCAAAACTGCATATCCTCCTGGGTCTCAATATAGCCCAAAACAAGTTGCTTCTGCGCCTCTATGGTATCAGCACCGGGCTTGCCGCTGTCCTCTACCGACAGCCTGACATAACCAGCCGTCTGGTAAACCCGCGCTTTCGGGGCTTCCGGCGCGGGAACTGGCAGAATGGGGTTGACCTTGCGTTTTGTCCTTGCCATGTCAGACCGCCTCCTTCCCGGAGGACAGCTTCTGCGCCTGCAAGAGCAAATCCATCTGACTGCGAAATTCATTGTGCCAGCGGTAAATGATCTCTACACGATGCCCGCGGAAAATCAGGATGCGTTCAACCAGCGTCACGATAATGGAGCGTTCCAGTTCGGTGATGTTCCGGTGCTTGCGAAACTGCTCCATCCAGCCCCGGTCCTCCTGCTCCAGCTCCCGGCTCATTTCCTCTTGAATGGCCTCGGCCTGGGCCTCCGCTTCGGAGCGGCGGCGGGAGTAGGTCTTTTTCAAGTCCTGATATTCGTCCCGGTCAATCAGACCATCGGCAAGGCTTTCATAGAGGGTGCCCAAAAGGGCCTGATTGCGGTCAATTTCCTCCCGCTTCCTGTCCAGCCGCGCTTGGAGCTTCCGAACACCCGCCTGCTGAAGCTGGGCGGTGTCGGTCAGTTCCAGTAGGTCAGCCAGGTCGATCACATCCCGGATGTGCTTCTTTAACGCCTCCAGCACGATCTCATCCAGCGCCGTGTCCCGCAGGCTGTGAGCGGAACAGGTCTTGTGTTCCTTATGGGCGGCGCAGACGTAGTAGACGTATTTCCGCTTGCCGGAGGGGACGGTTTTCCGCACCATGGCGCTGCCGCACTCGCCGCAGTACACCATGCCGGAGAACAGCTCCACAGCCCTGCCGCTGACGCTGGTGCGGGTGTCCAGGGCAAGCACCTTCTGGACGCTCTCAAAATCGTAGCGGTCAATAATGGCCTCATGGCAGTTCTCCACCACCGCCCATTCCTCGCGGGGCTTGTTCACCAGCCGCTTCACCCGGTAGCTGGGGGTGGTGACCCGCCCCTGCTCCAGTACGCCGGTGTAAACCGGGTTTTTCAGAATCCGCAGCACCATCCCGGCATCCCATACGGATTCTTCCTTCACCCGGAAGGAAGTGGAGTAGCGCATCCCCAGGGAACGCTTGTAGTCCATGGGGGTGGGAATGCCCGATGCCGTCAGGCGGTCGGCAATATCCCCCGCGCTGATACCCTCCAGCTTCCATTTGAAAATGTCCCGCACCACATCGGCGGCGTAGTCATCTACCAGCAGGTGGTGGCGGTTCTCCGGGTCCTTCCGGTAGCCAAAAACGGCAAAAGAGCCAATGAAATCTCCGCGCTGGCGTTTGATTTCAAGCTGGCTCCGAATCTTGATCGAGGTATCCCGGCAATATGCCTCGTTTATGAGGTTTTTGAAGGGGATAATCAGCTCATCGGATTCCACGTTGCTGTGCAGACTGTCGTAGTTGTCATTGATGGCGATGAAGCGCACACCCATGAAGGGGAAAATCTTCTCGATGTATTCCCCCACGCCCAAGTGGTCCCTGCCGAAGCGGGACAAATCCTTGACTACGATGCAGTTGACCTTGCCAGCCTTGACCTCGGCCATCATCTCCTGAAAGGCCGGACGGTCAAAATTGGAACCCGTGTAGCCGTCGTCCACTTTCATGCCGCACTCCCGCAGCTCCGGGTGGCGCGACAAATAATCACGGATCAAATCCTTCTGGCCCGTGACGCTGTTGCTTTCCTCCTTGTCGCCGTCCTCATGGGACAAGCGGACATATCCGCAGGTATTCCATACCTGTTCCTGGGTCTTGTTCATGTTCTTCTCTCCTGATCGTTAAAGTCTAATCAGCAAAACACTTTAACCACCAGGGGAGCGCCGGGTCGTCCTGTTGGCATCACATTAACATAACTTCCGGCAAATGTCCAGAGTGTTTTGCGAAAATATTTCCGTCAGCATTTTGACCGTATGTAGGAGAGCATTCTGTCCTCCAGGGTCACGTCCGTGTCGGTGAAGCTGACCTTCACCACATATTTCCCGTGGCGGTAGCAGTAGGGATTGCCAATCTGACGAATGAAGTCCAGAATCCGCTCCCGCTTGGGGAGGTCGGCGTTGACCGTCACATCCCGAATATCCCGCAGGGTATCCGGGTCCACGGTACGAATATCCACGTTCTGCATCGCCTCGATCTGCTCTCTGGTAAAGACGCCCTGTGCCATACAAATCCTCCCTTCTGGCTCAGACTATGCTTGTACGGCCTGTCCATATTCCGCACAAAAAAAGCGCCGCAGACCGTTTTCCAGTCTGCGGCGCTATGTACGGCGGCACATCAGCGTTTGAAGCGGTAGGGCAGTTCCGCGCCCCCGCCATTGTACTTGTCCAGAATGATACGGGCAAAACGGAGGCCCACGTCTGTCTCAATGCGGCCCAGCCGAATGATTTCCTCCGGGCTGACGGCGGACATTCGCCGGATGAAGGTTCGGTCACTCAAATCTCCCTCATAGGTCTTGACGAACAGGGCCATACCGGAGAGCATAGAGGCCCGCAGAGAGTTGGGGGTTCCCTGCCACGCCCCGGCCAGCAGGGACAGCATACGGGCAAACGCCTCGCCGCCGAGAAGCTGGTGGGCGTTGGTGAGGGCGCGGATGGGGGCGATCTCAAATGGTTCGCCGGTAGGCTCCCCCAGCGCCCACACAAAGCCGACATCCTCCACCAGACACTTGATCTCCATGATTTTGGTGTCCGAACCGGATTCCACCAGGGCTTTGGTGTGCTGGCGCGGGGTCAGGGGCCGCTTGCCCTTGTCCAGTTTGGCGTACAGTTCCGCCTCCTGCTCATAGGTCATGCCGGTGTAGATCATGCAGGGGACGATTACATCCCCGCCGCCCGCCATCTGGCGCATGGCGGCGATCCTGTTCTGGCCGTCCACCACATTGAATTTGCCGTCCCGGAAGCTGACAATGACGGGGTAGAGTTCCCGGCTGTTCCAGTTGCGGATCAGCTTGTCTACGTTCTTCTGCTCCACAGGCCGCTGGTAGGGCAGGCCGGAGGTCAGACGGCTGGTGGAGAGGGTACGAACTGTTCCGGGGTTGCTGTACTCCACTTCGGCAGGCGGGAAAAGGGTCTGTTGCGCCGCTTTGGGTGGGCTGTGCTTCTTACGGTAACTCATTTCTTCATGCTCCTTTTCATTTGTTGCAGTACATCGTGGATAGCGGTGGAGATCGTACCGAACCGCTTTCGGATGTAATCGAACTGCACCTGGGATATGCCGGGGAAAACCACTGTGCAGAAGGGGTCGCTGTACCACGCAAATTCCCGGTGGAATTTCTGGATGAAGGAATCCAGCTCCGCCAGCAACGCATCCGGGGTATAGCTGCAATCCTTATCAGGATTTTTCAAATCAGCTATGGATTCCTCAAAGGAGGAGTAGTGCCTGCCGCTGGACGAGTAGGGAACGGAGGGCGGCGGGGCCTCCGCTGGCGGTTCCGGCTCCGCTGGTTCCGGGGGCGGCTGGTATTCATCTACGGAGTGAATATCGCCTGATACTAACCGGCTGGCCGCTTCTGTTTGCTGCGCTGGGGACAGCCGGGACAGTTTCAGCGCATCCGATTTTGTGACCTTGGCACCCTTGATGATCTCCTTTGTCTCCGGCGTCAAATTTTTTGCGGTCTGAATTTGGAGTTCTACTGTCCGTGGGCTGACGCCAAGTTTATCCGCCGTATCTTGGACAAATGATTTTGTGGTGGCCGAAAAATTTTCGTCCACCACATTCTGATGCTGATTGCCACGGAAAGCGCCGCCATCATAGGTCGCCTTTGTTTCCGGGTGCAGGCTTTCGTAGATTTCCTTCCGCCGCAGAAGCATCTCCCGAAATTCATCATCAGATAAATCCTTGCGGACAAAGTTCTCGTCTATCTCCGCCAGTTCCACTTGCAGGCCGTCCAAATCGCTGACGGTACACTCGATTTCCGTCCGGCCCAGCAGCTTCATGGCCTCCAGCCGGTGAAGTCCGGCAATCAGAGTATGGGTCTGATCCACCATGATGGGGTTAATCAGCCCTACTTCCAAAATGCTGTCGGCCAGTTCCTTCACATCTCCCGGTGCGGCCTCCCGTCGTCCGGGATTGACTGTGATCTCGCTGATAGGAACAAGCAATATCCTCACCTCCCCGGCCATGGGCCGCAGTTTCGTTCATTCTTACCGGATGGAACACCTGGGGCCACAGTTTTCTATGGCGTCAGGTCTTTCATCCGGCTGGTGGGTGGGAAGCACCGCGCCGGTCCTGGCTGTGTCCTCATTTTGCAAGGAAATTTGACCGGCGCGGGTTCCCTGATTACCCTTTCTAAAGAATGTGTGCCGTATTATCAGGCGGCATGACCGCCCTGCTGCTCTCCCCCGGCACGGGAGTATGTAAGCCCAACCATGGCGGGTTGACGCGGTGCCAGCAGACGGTGGCGGCAGGTGACTAAGCTGCCCAGGCCGTTCCCCCAGCATCTCCCTTTTACCCTGCGATACGGGTGTTTGCGGTGCTTCCCGCGTCTGCGGCGTTGCCAACGTCGGACAGCCGCCCAAGTGTCGCTCGTACCTTTGATGTTATCGCTTTGACGGGCAGGGAGCGGAAGGGATCACCTCCTTTCCTCCGGCCCCGCTCCGCAGGTAGTCTTTGCGATTGAACGGCTAATGCAGGATGCAGCACTTACATACTGAATGTGAGCGGGAGCTTGTCCCGCTGTTTGTCAAGGTGCTGGGGGATTTATGCGTCAGGGAGCAAAGACACGGAGGATGCTGTTGAGCGTGTCCAGATCGTCCCCTTCAAGCTGAACTCTCAGCCTGATAAGCAATGCGACCTGCTTTTTGTTGAGCGTTCTGCGGTAAAGGTAGTACCCATCCGCAACGCTCACGCCTCCACCGTACCCTCTGGAAGTCTCAATGGGGTAAGAACACATGAGTATCGCAACATCACGGCGAATAGTCCTTCTGGAAACCTTGAACTCAAAGGCCAGGTTGTCGTATGTATCATGCCGTCTGCGGCACAGCACCTCCAACAATTCCTGCCGCCGTTCGCTTGGACTGCTCATGCGCTCACCCCCCTTCGACGCTCCTGGGGAAATGCTAAAAAACGTATGGGCCGCATTTTGGCCCATTGCTCCAAGTTCCTAAAGAAAAATTTGGGCGAATGAATTTTGTGCATTACGCTACCTCCGAAAATCTGAATATGGTGGGATTCAGACTTCCAAGGGGGTCCGCGACACCGCAAAGCACAGAAGAACTTCGACCTAAACCGACAAAATAAACCGCCAGAGAGTTTGCTATACTCTCTGGCGGTTTGTTGCCACACCGGGAATCTGGCGTGATAACACCTTATAAAAAGGTCGAATTTTGCGGTTTCTAATTTATGGGAATCCTCATGGGACGCAATAATTTTTTTGGTGAATCACCAAATCTGTTGTAAACAATAAAAACGCCCATGATTTCCTCCAACGGACAAATCACAGGCAGATGTGGAATAAGCCCCTGCTGTGAGAGCCGTTTTTTTTAATGGCCGCTCAACAGGGGGTTGCTATTTCATATAAAGCGCAAGATTTTACCTATTAAATAGGAGTTATCTGGGAATGTAAATGTGAAAATCGGTAAGATAGAATATATTTGAGGTGATAAATTATACCGATGGATAACCGTACATATTTAGGAATCCGAATCCATGACGCAAGGAAGGCTTGCAGTTTGACCCAGCAGGAACTTTCCGATGAAACGGGAGTGTCTATCAAAATGATCCAGTGCATAGAAGGCGGAAAAGTCAACCCATCCTTTGAAATTCTTTTTCCGATTGTGAATCGTCTGGGTCTTACAACAAGCAACCTGTTCAGCGTGGAGCCAGATGAACATGAGGAAGAAATCAATCGCTTTCTTGGGAAGTTTAGGGCTTGCAACCGCGCTAATCAAATGGTACTACTTAATACGCTGGACTTTCTTGCCGAACAGCTATTGGCACTCCAAGGCGATGATCCGAGCAACTAATGCACTGGATAAACCAGCAGAGCCAGTATTTCTTGCAAGCATAAATAGCAATAGTGTGACAGCAGCCAGTGGGTAAGGAAAGACCTTACCCACTGGCTGCGTTGCAATGGAAAAATCTTTGCTTAGTTTGTGTGCTGATTATGGGTAGAACCGTTCGCATAAGGGAACATCGGGGGCCGCAGTTCAAATTGGAAAGTCTCGCGGTCTACGATTCCGAGGGTGCTGTCGCTGTCGTATAGCTTCAGCAGGAACTCCGCCATCTGCTGGCCCGTGTGGTAAGTGCCAAACGCTTTGTCATAATCGTAGGCATCCACATTGTTGGCCTTTTTCCCGAACTCCGTCTGCGTTGCCGCAGGAGCCAGAACCTTGGCCCGCATTTTTGCGCCTGTTTCGATCAGCTCCCAGGCCAGCCCCTCGGTGAACGTACTGACATAGAATTTTGTCGCGCAGTAGGTAACAGCCGTGGGGACGATGGTATAGCCGCCGCAGGAGGACAGGTTGATAAGCTGTGTTCCCGGAGTATCCTTATAGTCTCGGACGAACAGCGAGGACAGGATGGTTAGGGCTTCAACATTCAGCCGGAGCATGGTGTCAATCTTCCCCAAGTCCTGCTGTGCCACGCTGTCATAGTTTCCAAAGCCCGCATT
>CAJULJ010000011.1 GCA_910587395.1 uncultured Oscillospiraceae bacterium
GTGGGCGCGGCGGCGGGCGCGGCGGCGGGCGCGGCGGTGGGCGCGGCGGCCGGATGGTCGCCGCTGCTGCTGACCGTGATCTCGTCCTCCAGGCCCAGGTTCCTGACCAGCTCCTTGGCCAGCCCCACCGACATGACGTTCATGAACTCGCTCTCCAGCGCGTTCTCGATCTTCAGGAAGAACCGGACCACCACCACCTGGTCCGCGCCTTGCGGCAGGTGGTCCCGCTTGAACTGGTCCAAGTCGTCCAGCTCGAAGGACTGGGGGGTGGAAATGTCCACCCGGAAGCCCAAAAAGTCGGACATGGCGGTGGCCGCGGAACCCATCATCTGGTTCATGACCTCACAAACACAGCTGATGGTCAGCTCGTTGAGCTCGAAGTCCTCGTCTGCGGTCTCCATGCCCATGAGTATGTCCACAATGATCTTGATGTCGCTGCGCTTGAGCAGCATGATATTGCTGCCCTCCAAACCCTCGACATACTTGATCTCCACGCCAATGGCCGGCTCCAGGTTGCCCAGGGAGAACTCCTTCACATCCACCACTGAGACCGTGGGCGTGGTGATATCCACCCGATGGTCCAGCATGTTTGATACGGCGGTGGCCGAGGAGCCCAGGCTGATATTCATCATTTCGCCCAAGGCATCAATCGCCATTGGGCTGAAAACTTCCTTCTCCATCGCTTACTCGCTCCTTTGCTCGGCCGAATAGCAGACTTCGTCTATCTTGATGGCCATGTTTTTCTTGTGGGTGCCCATGCGTCCGGTGAACCATTGGTAGCCGCCGATCTGGAGAAACACCGGGGAATCCTTCGACCGGCCCAGATCAACCACATCGCCTACACTGAGATGGTAAATGTCGCTGAGGGACAGCTGGGTATCCCCCAAAGCGGCGATGATCTCCAGGGAGGAGTCGCGCAGCTGATCGAAGATCTCCTCCGAGTTGTCCTCGCTGGTGACCTTGCGGCCCATGGTCTCACGGTTCACCTCGCCAAAGACGCTCATCAGCATGTTGCCCGGGAGCACGATGCTCATCCGCCCCTCGCTGCCGCCGAAGTTGAGGCGCATGTCCACCAGCACCACCGTCTCATCCAGATTGAGCAGCTGCACCAGGGTTGGATTCACCTGAGTGCGGTTATACTCAAAGGTGATGGGCACGTAGTTTTCCCAGCTGCTGCCCATCAGTGCGATGATATCCTTGAGCAGCAGCTCGTACAGCTGCAGCTCCAGGTCGGTGTAGGCGTAGCCCATGGGGACCTCGTGCTGGGCCTCCTCGTCGCTGCCCATCATCCGGTCCATCATCCCAAGCGCCGTGGAGGTGGACAGGTAGACCATCACCGGGTCCTCCGCCATGATGTCCTCGCCGCCCTCCTCGCGGGGGTGGATGGTGGTGTCCACCAGGGCCAGCACATCCCCCTCCATCAGGGCGTTGTTGAACTCATAGAACTTCTGCTCCTCAATGCTCTCCACCGTGATCTCGCAGTTGGTGCGCAGCTGAGCGTTGAGACGGGAGCTGATCACCCGGGTATAGTTCTCAAAGATACCGTTGAGCATTTTGATACGGTCCTTTGTGAACTTTCGGGGGGTGGTGAAGTCATATTTCCGGTATTTTTTCTCCGGCTGCTTTTCCTCCGCCTTCTCCTCGCCGCCTCCGCTGCGCATGGAATTCAAGAGCGCGTCGATTTGACTTTGCGACAATACCTCAGCCATCGAATCACCTCACCTTATCTGCGTCTGCATAGTCATGATTGTTATGGAGCCGTGGTCTGGCTTTCGCCCAGGGTCTCGTCGGACGTGGTGATGTACTTCTGAATCGCCTCGTTCAGCTCCTCCGCGGACAGATCCACGCCGCTGATGATCATTTCCACCCGGCGGTTGGGGGCGCGGCCCGCCTCGTCCTTGTTGTTGCCGATGGGCCGCCACTGGCCGAAGCTCTCTGGAATCATCCGGGCGGGGTGGATGGAGCTGTTCTCCTGAAGGAACAGCACCACCTCGATGGCCCGGTTGGCCGCCAGACGGTAATCATTCTGGGGATCGTTGCGCTGGTTGGCGAACTGCTGGGCGGTGTGGCCCTGGACGCGGATCTCATCAATGGCGTCCTTGGCGTCGTCCAGCAAAACACAGATTTTGGACAGAATCTCCTGTCCGCCGGGCTGGAGGACGAAGCTGTCACCCAGAAAGAACACGGAATTGCTGAAGCTGACATACACCTTGCCGCCGTTGAAATCCACCTGGATGGCGCTTTCCATGCCATCTTCCGCGACCATCTGGTTGATGGCCTGGGCCAGCTCCTTCATCATGGCGTCGATGTCCGCCTGTGCCAGCTCGTTGGGGTCGGGCTGGTCTATGCCGGGATATTGATCGCCGATCTCGGGGTCCGCGTAGGGGCCGCCTACGCCGCTGGGGTCGGTCACAGCGAGGGTGGCGTTTGGGTTGAAGGACTGGATAATGGCCTTCATCTTGTCCTCGCTGATGGTGGACATGGAGTACAATAGCACGAAGAAGCACAGCAGCAGCGTGACCATATCGCCGTATGTATCCATCCAGTTGGCGCCGCCTTCGCCGCCCTTTTTCTTTTTCGGCATGTTCTCAACTCCTTACGTTGTACACACGAAAAACGGATGCTTACTCGCCGCCGCCGGAGGGAGCGGCGCCCTCGCGCTGTCCCTGGGGGATATAGGTCAGCAGCTTTTCCCGCAGCGCCTTGGGGTTTTCGCCGGACTGGATGGACATGATGCCTTCCACAATGATCTGCTTGCACAGCACTTCCTCGCCGTCCCGGATACGCAGGTTGTTGCCGATGGGGCCGAAGATCATGTGGGCCAGGATACAGCCGTACAGCGTGGTCACCAGGGCGGTGGCCATGCTGCCGCCCAGATCGCCGCCGCCGCTGGTCACGTCCATGCTTCGCAGCATGTTGATCAGGCCCACCAGCGTACCCACCATGCCGAAGGCGGGGGCTACGGAGGACGCTTTGTCGTAAAGCCCCGCGGCGTCCTCATGCCGGGCGGACATGCACTCGATGTCGTTCTCCAGGATGGCCCGGACCTTGTCCGGGTCGTTGGCATCCACGATGAGCATGATGGCCTGCTTGAAGAAGGGGTCCTGCTGCTCGTTGGCTTTGCCTTCCAGAGCCAGCAGGCCGTTTTTACGGGCGGTCTGGGCCAGGTCCACCAGCTGGTCGATGTAGTTCATGGGGTTGAACTTGCCGGTGTTCAGCATGATGCCGAAGTGCTTGGGGATGGACCCCAGGGTGGACGGCGGGAAGCTGGCCACCACGATGGCAAAGGTACAGCCGATGACGATGAAGATACTGGCCGCGTCGAAGAAGTTCCACAGGTTCTCGATGTTGACCTCAATGATGCCTGTGGCATCCGCCGGGGCGTTGGGACCGATGTTGATGTTCATGATACAGCCCAGGAAGAAGACCACCAGGGCCGCCACCAGGCCAATGATGTACGTAATATTCATACTACAAGCACTACCTCCAACTCCGGGCGGCAGGGCGGGCGGCCCGGGCGCCTTTTTTTCTGTCTTTAACGGTTATCTACAATGGTGAGCTCGCGCTGAATGTCCATAACCTTGGCATTGTAGTGCGCGATCTTATCAATGATCTCGTCGGTGCTCTCGCGAACGAGGTAGAAGTCGTGGTTCATCATAACGATCTTGGATTCGGGGATGGTTTCAATATACTCGATTTGCAAGTGGTTGACAAGGAATTTTTCATGATTTCGTTTTGTCAGTACGATCATAAGGTGAACCTCCTTTTCCTGGTAAAAGGACTACAGGGGGACAGCCCGGGGAGAAATCAGCTCTCCCCGGGCCGATTTAAAGCCTATCAGCGCTTCATGTTGACCAGTTCCTCCAGCATGGAGTCGGTCACGGTGATGATGCGGGTATTGGCCTGGTAGCCGCGCTGGGTCAGGATCATCTGGGAGATCTCCTGGGCCAGGTCGGTTTTGGACATCTCCAGGCCGCTGGACAGCACGCGGGTCTTGCCCGCGCTGCGCAGGCGGCAGCAGTCGGGAAGCGTGTCGTCGGCGCCGTTGCCGTTGCCGGTGCCCTTCAGGGACTGGTTCATATAGACGGCCGTATCGCTGTCGGCCCCGTTGGCCCAGATGGTCTGAGCCGCGCCGCCCAGCATGGACACGGACAGGCCGCCGGAGCCCTCGCCCGCCTGATAGTAGTTGTCGCCCAGGTTGGTGACGCCGTTGGGGTTCTTCACCTGACCCACGGCCAGAACGCCAATGGTGACCAGCTCACCGGTGTCCTTGGAGGTGCCGGTGATGATGCCGGTGACCTTGTCGATGGTAATGCCCATGAACTCGGCTCTGGGCAGCACCTTCGGCGGGGTGCCGCCGTCGGTGGGGTCCTCGATGTGACCGCCGCCGGTCTGTGCGCCGCCGTTGCCGCCGGTCTGACCCGCGGCGCTTGGATAAACAATCGTCACCTTGCCGTCATCATCGGTCTGCACGCACGGCAGGCGGATGGGCACCAGCTGGTCGCTGTAAATGGGATCGCCCGTGGTCTTGTCCTTGCCGATGACCTGGAAGCCGTAGACGCAGTTGCCGTCGTCGTCCTTGCCAAGATAGCCGTCGGGGCCGAACTCAAAGTTGCCCACGCGGGTCAGGTACATGCCGTTCAGCACGGTCTGGTCGTTGCCGGTGCCGTCAAACTGCTCGGCCACGGTCTTGTCCTGCATGATGAAGAAGCCGTCGCCGTCCAGCATCCAGTCCATGGGACGGCCGGTTACGGCGTAGTTGCCCGTGCTCATGTCGATGCCCACGCTGCCCATGGTGGCGCCGTAGCCAATCTGAGACGGGTTGACGCCGCTGGTGACGGTGGTGCCGTCGGAACCGCCGCTCAGGGTGGTGTACAGGGAGGTTTTGAACACGGAGCGAGTGGATTTATAGCCGTAGGTGTTGACGTTTGCCACGTTATTGCCGATTACGTTCAGGTTTTGCATATGGGTTCGCAGGCCAGCGATGGCCGCATACATTGCACCAGTCATAGTGAGATGATTACTCCTTTCGGTTTGGCGCCGCCCCGGCCCGTGTCAGTCGGACACAGGCCAAAGGCCCCCGTTTCCGGTCCTGCCATCTGCTTATCATATTACAGAAAGACGGCGCCGTCAATATTTGTGAAGATGTTTTCCTTCATTTCTTCCTGGGTGATCGCGGTGATGACCTTGGCGCTGGGCACGTTGATGATGAAGGCCTTCTCGGTGTCCATGGCCAAAATGTTGGTGGCCCCCTTGGCCTGGGCCCGGATGACGCTGCCCGCCAGCTGGTCCATCAGGTCCGGCGTGACCTCGATCCCCCGTTCCTGTGCCCGGTTGATGGCGTGCTTGGAAAACGCCACGCTCTGGGCCGGCTGCTCAGCCTTTGTCAGCTCCTGCTGGAGCATGGCGCCGAAGCCGCCTGCCGGTTTGCGCTGCTGTACCGGGGCCTGCTGCGCTTCCCTGCGCTGTAGTCCTGATACACGCTGGATCATCTTAAAGTCACCTCAGCTTTTCTTACCCGACCGGTTCAGAGGAATCGGGAGGAGTTACGATGCCGCCTGCGCTGCTGTCACCGGAATTGTCGGCGTCACCCGAGCCGGTGCCGGGATTGTTCACGTTGCCGCCGTTGTTGTCGGGGGGAGTGGTGTCGCCGCCGTCGGTGCCGCCGCCGGGCTTCCAGGTGTCATAGGAACCGTTTTCATCGGGAAGGATGCCCACAGCCATAATCTGCTTCAGAGAATACATCTCGCCGTCGCTGCCGAAGATGACCTGCTGGCCGTCATACGTGCCCGTGCCCATGACTGTGATGGCCCGCTCCTCCAGGTCGTCGCCGTTGAGGATGCCGACAGTGACCACCTTGCCCACCAGGGAGCTGGCGTAGGTCATGATGTTGGTCTCGGTCATGTTGGTGATGGCGGTGACCATCTGCATCTGCACCATCTGGTTCATCATCTCGCTGGTGTCCATGCTGTTGTCCAGGGTCTGGCTCTGGAGCTGCACGATCATCAGCTGGAGGAAGTCGGTCATGTCCAGGTCGGTGTTGTTTTTCCGGCTGGTGCTGTTGATGGCGGTGGTGTTGCTGGCCGCCAACAGGCCGGCGATATCAGCCATTCCGTAATCGCTCATCTAATCATTGCTCCTTTCTTGTCAAATGCCTCCGTCGTCGGGGATCAGGCCCAGACGCAGCTGCTGCATGAAGTCCTCGGGACTGGTGTGCTGCTGGCGCTGCTGGCGGCGCTCCTGGTCGTCCTGAGCGTGGCCGTTGTGGCCGTCGTAGCTGTGCTGCTGGTTCTGGTTCTCCTGGCTCCCGGCCTGACGCTGGACGCTGACCTCCACACTTTGATCGGTGCGGCTGGCAAGCATTCCCTGCAGGTCGTTGGCGTGGCGCTCCAGCAGTCCGCGGGTGCTGTCGTTGTGGGCGCTGAGGGCGATGCGCAGGGCGCCGTCGGCGCTCTGGGTGATCTCCACAGTGACCTCGCCCAGATTTTCGGGGGTCAGCTGGATGCGCACCATGGTCTCGCCGGTCTGCAAAGCATGGGCCACCTGGACGTCGATCTGGCCGGCCACATCGGGCTCCTGGGGGGTTTCCACGTCGCCCACCTTCACCGGGGCGGCCTTCACGTCATGGAAAAGCTGCTGGGGCCCCTGGTCCACGTCGATGACCTGCGCCTGCTGGTCCTCATCCTTCTCCTGGGGCTTGGCGGATTCCACCGCCTGACCGATTGCGGACCCGGCCTGCTCATCCACGGCTGTCTCCAGCAGGTCCGCGGGGCTGTGCTCCACGGTGGGGTCGGTGGCCTCCAGCATGGCGTCGGCCTCGGGGTTCTTAGCCTGATCCATCAGCTCCATGTTGTGCATGAACTGCTGAAGCTGCTGTTGCTGCCAGGGGTCCAGCTCGATGATCGAAAGCACCTCGCCGTCCTCGCCCACCTGCATCACGACATACTCGCCGGTTTCAGTTTGACCGAGGGTTACGTTGTTGGGGTCGAAGGGGACCGCTCCCACATTGGACTGAGTCAGCGTGTACCCCTGCTCGGCCAGCTTCTTGACCTGCTCCAGGGGGTCGTCCTGAACGGGACCTTCCTCCTTGACGGCGGCGTCGGGCTTAGGCTTCTGCTCCACGGGCGTGTCGCCCTTGGTAGAAGCCTGACTCTTCTGGTCCAGCAGCTTTTGGAAATCGTCGGTGGCCTTGCCGGTCTTACCGGTTTTGGGAACCATGTTCTGGGCGGCCATGGACTGGAGTGCTGACAGGACCATATTTGTCTGTTCCATTTCTCTTACACCTCCTTAAAATAGGGTATCTATTTCCAAACGGCGGGAACGCGCCGTGTTGGACGCTGAGAATCGGTTTTGCGGAGGCCCCTTTCGGGGCCTTCTATCTTATGCGCCGATGCTGACTCTAGCCCTGGCGGAACTGACGAACTCGTCGATCAAAACCTCCTCGCTCTTGGCCACTTCCTTGTTGTAGAGCTCCAGCTTCTTCTCCTTCAGCTTCTCAATGGAGGAGGTATCAATCTTGGCGTCCACGACCTCCTGACGCTTGGCCTCCTCCTTCCTGCGCAGCTCCTTCAGCTTATCGGTCTCCCGCTGGATGTTGCGCTCTAGCACCCGCAGGCCGTTCTGGTAGACCATGGCGTCGGTGATGGCGATGCCCTCCGCCTTGCGCTGGCTGTACTCCGCGTCGCAGTCCCGGTACTCCTGCCACGCGGCCTCCAGTACGGCCTCCTGATCCCGGACCTCAGCCATGATGACGGCGTGCTCACCCTGGAGGGATTCCAGCACCTGCTCCTTATAGGAAAGCACCGAATCCAGGGAGAATTTGAACTTCTTCATCTATCTCTGCACCTCGCAAGGGGTTATTGGAGAATCTTTGCCATCTCGGCCACACACTGGTCGTAGGAAAAGGCCTCGTTTACGTCTTGGGTCAAAAAGTCGTTCACCGCGTCGATCTTGGACATGGCAAAGTCCAGCTTTCGGTTGGTGCCCGGCTTGTAGGCGCCGATGGCAACGAGGTCGGCGTTCTTTTCATACACGCTCATGATGTCCCGGATGCGGGAGGCCAGCTGCCGGTGCTCCGGGGGAACGATCTCCACCATCAGACGGGAGATGCTGGCGGACACGTCGATGGCGGGATAGTGGTTGGAATTCGCCAAGGCTCGGGAGAGCACGATGTGCCCGTCCAGAATGCCCCGGACGGTGTCGGCGATGGGCTCGTTGGTGTCGTCGCCCTCCACCAGTACGGTGTACACGCCGGTGATGGAGCCCCGGCTGAAATTGCCGCTGCGCTCCAGCAGCTTGGGCATCTCGGCGTACATGGAGGGGGTGTACCCTCTGGACACCGGCGGTTCGCCGATGGCCAGGCCGATCTCCCGCTGGGCCATGGCGAAACGGGTGAGGGAATCCATCATCAGCAGCACGTCGTAGCCCTGGTCCCGGAAATACTCCGCGATGCCGGTGGCAACGGAGGGACACCGCATGCGCAGCATGGCGGGCTGGTCGGAGGTTGCCACCACCAGAATGGACCGCTTCATGCCCTCCGGGCCCAAGTCCTTTTCGACGAATTCCAACACTTCTCGACCACGTTCGCCCACCAGGGCAATGACGTTGATATCAGCGGTGACGTTCTTGGCGATCATGCCCATCAGGGTGGATTTGCCCACGCCGGAGCCGGCGAATATGCCGATACGCTGGCCCTTGCCGATGGTAATCATGCCGTCGATGGCCTTCACGCCGAACTGGATGCGCTCCCGGATGGGAGGCCGCTGCAGAGGATTTATGTACCCGCCGCCCACACAGTAGGAGGCCCCTCCTTCAAAGGGGCCTTTTCCGTCGATGGGCTGGCCCAAGGCGTTGATGATGCGCCCCCGGAGGAACTCGCCCACCTGAAGGGTGAGCTGCCGCCCGGTGTTGCGCACGAAGTTGCCCGCCGAGATGCCGCTCATGTCCGAGTAGGGCATGAGCAGGATGTGGTCGTTCTTGAACCCCACCACCTCGGCGGTAACCTGCCCGCCGGAGTCGCCGTTATAGATACGGCAGATATCGCCCACGGCGGCACGTCCGCCGGAGGCTTCGATGGACATGCCCACAATATTCTCGATTTTTCCCGTCAAGCTGTAGGGCTCCGCGTTGTAGACCTGACGGGTCATTTGCTGAAATACGGAAGGCATTTTCCACTTCACTCCACCGGCCTGTGTTTCAAAGCCCGTTCCCGGCCTGGGAGAAGGGGGCTTTGGGAAGCTGTCAATGGAACAGGTTGATTCCCGACGCGCTGTTGGCGGTGTCCATCAGGATGGTCCGCAGGTTGTTCAGCTGGGTGGATGTGCTGGCGTCCACGATCTCGTCGGGCATTTCAATGATGCAGGTGCCCGACTCGTCGTCGGACATGGGGATGATGCGCACCCGGTCGGACAGGGCGGACAGCGCCGCGGACAGGGAGGCGGGAATCTGGGTGAGCCGCTTGGCGTCGCACTCCGATATATAGATATGCACCCATTCCTTTTTCTTGCGCTTGTCTATGGCGGTCTGAATCATCCGGCTGATCACGTCGGCGCTGCTCTTCAGGCTGACGCACACCACTTTCTCCGCCACCGCCAGGGCCAGGTCCCGCAGGTCGTCCACGCTGGCGTCCATCTGCCGGTCCAGGGCGACCCCCGCCTGCTCCATGAAGCGGTGAACCTCCTCCTCCTGGCGCTTGGCCTGCTCCTCCCGGAGCTGTCTGGACTCCTCGGAAGCCTGGGCCATGCCTGCGGCGTAGCCCTCCTGATAGCCCTCCTCCCGGGCCTTGGCAAACACGTTTTTTGCCTCGTTATCCGCGTCCTCCCGGGCCTGGTTTAAAATGCGTTCCGCGTCCCGTCGGGCATCGGCCAGGATTTCCTCGGCCTGAATCTGGGCGAAGGTGATGAGGTTGTCTTTCGGCTCCGGTTCCGGTTCGGGCTCCGGCTCAGGCTCCGGTTCGATGTCCACCAACTGTTCGTCGATGGTCACGTCGAGCCCGCCCTCGGCCAGGACCGGGTCCTCGTCGTCAGCCGGCTCCTCGGCCTCCGCGTCCGGGTCGTCAAATTCGGGAAACAGAACGGCCTCGGGCCCGGCGGACTCCTCCTCCGGCGGGGACTCGTCTACCAATTCCGACGCGTCGGGAAAGTGGTAAGCCTCCACCTTTGTCTCGGGTTCGGACTCGCCCTTGGCATCCCGGAAAAGGAACGCTTTGAATATGTTAGGCAATGATATCGTCCTTTCCGCCCTTCGCGATCACGATCTCGTTCTTTTCCTCCAGGTCGCGGATGATATCCACGATACGCTGCTGGGCGTCCTCCACGTCCTTCATGCGGACATTGGTGGTGATCTCCAGGTCGTCCCGGATGTTCTGCGCCATGCGGGTGGACATGTTGCTGAGCAGCTTTTTGGAGACCTCCTCGTTGGCGGCCTTGAGAGCCAGCACCAAGTCCCGGGGATCGCAGTCCCGGACGAAGCGCTGCACAGACCGGTCGTCCATGGTGATGATGTCCTCGAACACGAACATGCGCTTGCGGATCTCGTCGGCCAGCTCCTGGTCGTAGGCGGACAGGCCGTCGAAGATGTTCTTCTCGCTGGTGCGGTCCAGATTGTTCATCACGTCGGCCACGTAGTCGATGCCGCCCACCTTCACGTTGGCATTGGTGACGATGCTGGAGAACTTCTTGCGCATCTCCGCCTCGATGATCTTGACAGCCACGGGAGACACGCTCTCGATCTTGGCCATGCTCTCCACCACCTGGACCTGCCTCTTCTCGTCCAGCCGGGAGATGACCCCGGCGGCCTTGTCCGGCTCCACGTAGGAGAGCACCAGGGAGATGGTCTGAGGCCGCTCATTCTGCAAAGCGGAGAACAGAGACATCTCGTCCGCCTTCTCCATGAAGGAGAAGGAGCGGTTTTGCAGGGACTTGGTCACCTTGCCCAGCAGCTCGTCTGCCATTTGGGCGCCGTAGGCCTTCTCCAGCACGGCCCGGGCGTATTCCAGGCCGCCCTCGGTAACCGCCCGGTTGGTGCGGCACAGCTGGTAAAACTCATTCAGAATCGCTTCGGTCTGTTCGGAGCCCAGAAAGCCCATCTTGGCGACCTCCAGGCTGAGCTGCTCCACATCCTCGGGCTCCATGTGCTTGTACAGCGCGGACGCCCGCTCCACCCCCAGGGCGATGATGACGGTGGCAGCCCGCTGAGCGCCGGTAAGGGGGACCTCGTTTTTGACATGCGCCTTTCCTTTGGCGGGGACGGCGGCGCCGGCCTCGGCGGGCGCCGCCTTCTGTTCAGCCACTGCCGCTTCAGCCATTCTCGCCATCCTCCTTCATCCAGCTCTTGATCAGCAGGGCCGCGACCTCCATGTTCTCGTCCACGAAGTCTCGGATGCTCTGGCGCAGCTCCATGCTGCGCTCGGTGTGCAGGTCCATCACGTCGGCGCCGGTGACCGGGTTGCCGTCCTCGTCCAGCTGCACCTCAACAGGGACAGGCTGTCCGTCCTCGCCGATGGTCACGGTGACGGGCTGCCCGTCCTCCCCGATAATTACGGTGGTCTGGCCCGGCATGGCCGTGGACATCAGCTCCTCGATGGCCTTCTGCTCGGCCGCCTGCTTCTTCCTCCTGCCCCGGCGCACCAGCAGGATCACGGTGACCAGAATGACAACGAACAGCAGCAGTCCGCCGATGGCGGCGAAGAACGCCCAAGTGGGGACGCCCATGGCGTTGATCGTATCCAGGAAGCCGGGCTCGGGCTCGGGCTGAACCGGCCGGACGAAGGGGAAGCCCACCACGGTGACTTTCCGGGAAAGGTAATCCTCCACGGTCATGTCCTCCTCCAGCTCAACGGGGGCCTGGATACCGGCGGCGGAGGCGATGAGGTTGATGAGATTGTCAGGCAGCTCGATGGGTCCGGATTCGGGCTCGGTGTTGATCATTACGGACACGGTGACATCCTTCAGGGTGGCGGCGGTGATGACCATCTGGGTCTGGGTCACGGGGTTGTTATACTCAATGTTGCCCTCGGCGGCCAGACGGCCCAAAAGACCTTCCACCGTCTCGCCGTTCTCTACGTACATGGGCAGGTCGGAGTTGGAGGGGGTGCCCACCAGACCCCCGGCCACGGTGTCGTCGTCCAGCCGCACCTGCCAGGTGTAAAATTGGGTGCCGATGATGCCCCGGCCGTCGGTGGAGCCGTCCTGGGCGAATTCCGGCAGATGGACGTCGTAGTCATTGACAGTTTTCTGGCCCAGCTCAATGGTGGGGCGGACCGCCACGCTCACGTTCTCCTCCAGAAACGCCTGGTTCAGCAGGTGCTCGATCTTGGATTGGATCTGGTTGCTCCACCACTGCTCGGCCTGAAGGGCCAGGGCGGTGGAGTCCGCGGCATCGCCGCTGCCCCCGGCGGTGATACCGTCGTAGATGTTGCCCTTGGTGTCGCTGATGGTCACCTCGGACACCTCCAGCCCCGCCACGCCCTTGGCGATCAGGTAGCGGATGGCGTTGGCCTGCTCATCGGTGAGCAGCTTGCCCTGCTCCATGGTCAGGCGCACACTGGCGGAGGCCTTGACCACGTTGTTCGTATCGAGCACATAGCCGTTATCTTGGCCGAAGTTGATGTAGACCTCCGCGTCCCGCACATTGTCAAACCCGCGGATGGTGCTCTCCAAGGCTTCGATAAGGGTGATCTGCCAAGCGTTTTCCCGGTCCTTCACGGTGGACAGGGCGCTGACACGCTCAAAATAGCCCTGCCAGGGGGAGTTGGTGTTGGTGTACTGCTCCTGAAGCAGCCGGGTTTTCAGGGACATGACCTGACTCTGGGGTACCAGAATCGTACCGGTTCCCTCCGTCTTATAGTCCGTGACTCCCTGCTCCTGAAGCCAGCTGGTCACCGTGGTCACCTCGTCCTCGGATGCCTCGCTGATGAGAGTCGCGTACGGCCGTGTATTGAAGTAGATGATCGCGGCAATCGCCAGCGCCAGTATGACAGCCGCGATGATCCCGATCAAGATCCACATTTTTTTGGAAACTTTCCCTAGGGTTTCCTTGGCCTTTTCCCAGTAACCCGTCAGCTTTTCCTTGTTCAAGTCCTATCGACCCCGCTCTCCGCGTATGTTCGGTTTGTCGCGTGTGTTACACGCTCATATTTTTCAGCTCGTTATACGCGGTCAGTGCCCGGTCGCGCAGCTGGATCAGCAGGCTCACCGAGATTTCCGCCTTGTAACCGGCGATTCCCACCTGGACAGGGTTGTCCAGCTGGCCGGTGGACAGCAGGTACTGAGCCTGGGTGAACTCCGCGTCGGTGTCCTTCACGTTCTGGATCAGCTCGCCGAAGATGGAACCGAAGGGGCTCTCCTTGACCTGATCCAGGGTGACGGTGGTCTCCTCCTCCTGCCCGGGGCGGACAGGGGGAGTGATCTTTTGGATGGTATTGGTGATGCCGGTGATTCCGGCGGAGGCGGGGGTGATGCCCGCGCCCGTAATAAGATCGCTCATAGCCGTGTTTCTCCTTTACACATAGGGTAGGATCCTTACCGGCCGACCTCCAGCCCGCTGGAAATGACGGATTTCAGGGTGTTGAATGCAGTGACGTTGGAGGCGAAGGCGCGGGAGGCGGCCATGGCGTCGGCCATCTCCATCACCATGTCCACGTTGGGCAGCTCCAGATAGCCGTCCTCGTTGGCGTCGGGGTGAGTGGGATCGTAGACCATCTTCATGGGGTTCTCCTCGTCCTCCACGATCTCAGCCACCCGCACGCCGCCCGCGGTGGGGATGACGCCGGTGTTGGCCACGGGCTTCTGCTCCAGCGCGGCCTGAGCCAGCGCGGCCCGGAAGGTGTTCCGGCCGCCGATCTCTTCGAACACCACCATCTTGCGGCGGTAGGCGCCGCCGCCATTCTCGGTGCGGGTGGTCTGGGAATTGGTGATGTTTTCCGACACCACGTCCAGGCGGAGCTGCTGAGCGGTGAGGCCGGAGCCAATGATGTTGATGGAATTCATGAAAGCCATAATGATGTACCCCCTGTATTATTGACCCCTGACCGCCATCCGAAGGATGGAGTAGTGCTTGTTGATGGCGCTGTAAACATACTGCTGCTGATAGGCGTTGCGGATCATCTCCACCATCTGCTCGGTGGTATCGACGCCGTTGTCGTCCATGCGGGTCTGCTCCTGAGCGTCGAACACGGTGAAGCTGGCGTCCTCCAGGATATCCCGCACCGCCTTGCCCGCTCCCTCGGGGCGGGAGGCCGCCTCCTCCAGCTGGGCGCGGATGCTCTCCTCGAAGGTGACCACCTTTTCTTTATATTCCGGCGTCTCAGCGTTGGCGATGTTATCCAGAATCGCCGCCTGCTTGGCCCAGAGGAAGCTCAGGGACTTCTCCATGAGAACCTGGGAATTACTGGACAAAAAATCCATCAATATTCCTCCTTTATCGTGGAAACATACCTCGCCACCATATTACAGCTATTATGCAGGAAATGCGCACAAAATGCAAGCCCCAAAACTCGGCCAAAAAATGGCAGTTCAAAGGGTGAAAGTTGTGCAGATTCATTTCTAAGAGATGACAAAGCCCCCGCAAAAGCCGATGAGGACAGGCTTGGGTGGGGGCAGATGAGTGGGGGGGAGACAGATGCGCTCTCCCGCCGCCGAGCACTTACATCCATATCAGCTAAGATTATAGCACAAAGTTCCAAGAAGCACAAGAGCTTTTCCCCTGCTTTTTTCTATTAAAGTAAACAAATTGCAAGGAATTTCCGGGGGATTCAAAGGAGATCAAATGCCGCCTTTTACGACAAATGTGTAAATTTGAGAAAACAGGAGCCGGGGCGGATTCCATGAACCCGCCCCGGCTGAAACTTTGTTCTAAGATTTTGGAACACTGCCTATTTGATAAATTTTCCCAGAAGCCGCATCACTTCGCTCACGTCGATGGGTTTGGCGATGTGGCCGTTCATGCCGCAGTCTATGCTGCGCTTCACGTCCTCGGCAAAGGCGTCCGCCGTCATGGCGATGATGGGCAGGTCGTGGTCGGGCCGGTCCAGGGAACGGATCACCTGAGTGGCCTCATACCCGCCCATGATGGGCATACGCACGTCCATCAGCACGGCGTCATAATAGCCCGCCGGGGATTTCTGGAGCATTTCCACACAAATCTGCCCGTTTTCCGCCCAGTCCAGGATCAATCCCTCCTCGCTGAGCAGCTCGGAGGCAATCTCCCAGTTCAGCTCGTTGTCCTCGGCCAGCAGGATGTGTCTGCCGGACAGGTCCCGGCCCCGTTCTTCCTGCGGCTCGGCGGCCTGGTCGGCCTGGGGCGTGTCCGCGAACTGCCGCAGGGAGTTGAACAGCGTGGACTTGAACAGCGGCTTGGAGATAAAGCCGGTGATGCCGGCGTTCCGGGCATCCTCCTCGATGTCGGCCCAGTCATAGGCGGAGATCAGCAGAATGGGCACATTGTCCCCCAGCTCCTGGCGCATCCGGCGGGCGGTGGCGATGCCGTCCATGCCGGGCAGCTTCCAATCCAGCAGGATGATATGGTAATCGCTTCCCCGCTGATGGCGCTTGAGCACCATACCGACGGCGTTTTCCCCGTCCAGGGTCCACTCGGCGTTGATGCCGATGGATTTCAAGGAGTCCACCGTGGATTCGCACAGCTGCTGGTCGTCGTCCACCACCAGCATGTCCCAGCTGGGGAGTATCATATCCTCCTCCACCACCAGAGCCTTCTCCAAGTCCAGGGTGACATTGAACTCGGTGCCGCCGCCCTTCCGACTGCTGACCTGGATGGCGCCGCCCATGGCGTCCATGACGATGTACTTGGTGATGGCCATGCCCAGGCCGGTGCCCTCGGTGCGGTGGACCCGCGCGCTGTCCTCCCGGGCGAAGGAGTCGAAGATATGCTTCTGGAACTCCTCGGACATGCCGATGCCGTTGTCCTTCACCTGAATGTGGGTGCGTACGAAATTGTCCCCCTTGGGGGAGTCCTCCTCATAGAGGGCCATGTGGATCTCGCCCCCGTCGGGGGTGAACTTGATGGCGTTGGACAGCAGGTTGAGCAGCACCTGGTTGAGCCGCACGCTGTCGCACAGCACGTTCTCGGTGGAGATGTCGTGGATAAACACGTCGAAATGCTGGTGCTTGGCCTTCACCTGAGGCTGGCAGATAGATACGATGCCGTCCACCACCTCCCGCAGGGACACCTGATCCAGATTGAGAGTCATCTTGCCGCTCTCGATCTTGGACATGTCCAGCACGTCGTTGATGAGGCCCAGCAGGTGCTTGCTGGACAGTGTGATCTTTTTCAGGCAGTTTTTCACCTGCTCCGTGTTGTCCAGGTTGGCGGTGGCGATGGCGGTCATGCCCACAATGGCGTTCATGGGGGTGCGGATATCGTGGCTCATATTGGACAGAAATTCGCTTTTGGCGCGGTTGGCGTGTTCGGCTTCCTTGCGGGCCTGCTCAGCTGCGGTTCGGGCATTCTCCACGTCCCGGAGCTGCTGCCGGGTGAGGCCGAAATACTTATAGAACACCAGCAGCAGGGCTGCCAGGATAAGAACGGCGCTGAGAACGGTCAGGCTGCCCCACTCCCGGCTGAAGCGGGTGACGATGGAGTCCATGGTGCCGTAGGGCATAAAGGTGATGAGGTACCACTCGGAATAGGGCAGACTGGTACAGTACAGATGGTAGCGCTCCCCGTCCATGGTGAACTCGTTGGAGTAGTCCTCGCCTTGATCCATCGCGGCGGACAGCGCGTCCACATACTGCTGAGGGGTCATCCCGTTGACGCTTTCATAAAGCGCGTGAACCCGCTCAAAGTAATTGTTGCGGTAAGCGTCGTTGGTGCGGATGACAAAGGAGCCGTCTCGCCGGATGATAAAGGAGTAGGCCCGCTCGTTGTTCTCCTCCAGGGAAAGGTTGTCGCTGATGTATTCCGCCGGCAGTCCGACCACCAAAGCCACGCAGTCGTGCTCCGGGGCGGAGGGCCAGGGAGAGGGCGCACCCAGCAGGATCACCTTTTCCCCTGAGGCGTTGGTGCCGATGGCCACCTTTTGCTGCTCCTTGTTCAGGGAGTCCAGAAAGGGCTGAGGATCGGTGACCGTCAGCTGGGAGCCGTAGAGCATCTCCAGGCTTCCGTCGCTGGCGCAAAAGCCCAGGTAGGTAAAGTCTCGAGCCTGGGCCTGGGCAATGAGATTCTCCTGGAGCGTTCGGCTGGTGTGGATCTCGGAGGAAGGGATGGTGTCCGCTAGTGTCTTGAGCTGGTTCATCTGCAGGCCGATGATGCTCTCAAAGTGGATGGAAATCTGCTGGCTCATGCTGGACATGTACAGTGTGCCCACCTCGTTGATGGTGCGGGCGCTCTGGACGCTCATGTGAAAGGCCAGAAAGGAAAAGACGCATACGCACAGCAGTGCCACGCCGATCAGGCTGATGACCAAAAACCTGGCCGTTTTGTTTTTCATCCCGCGACACCGCCCTGAAAAGCCTGAATGGCTTGATAGGCGCGGTCATAGTCCGCCTTTACCCGGGCGATCAGATCCTCCTCGCCGGCCTGGGCGGGCCTGCCGTCCCGCAGGGCTTCGGTGAGGGCCTCGCTGGAGTCCAGCAGGGTGTTGAAGGCCAGGTTGGCGCACACACCCTTGATGGTGTGGGCGGCACGGAAGGCCTCCTCTCGGTCTCCCGCCGCCAGCGAGTCGCACAGCAGCTGATAGCTGCCGTCGTTCAAGAATTTCAGCACGAACTTCTGCACCAGCCGCTCGCTGCGCAGACGGCCCATAGCCTCGTCATAGTCGCCGCCTAAAGCGGCGTAGCACTCCTGCAACGTCATGTGTGCTCCTCCTTATATGAGTTCCGCGCTATCCTCACCGTCGATGGGGGACACCGCCGATTTGTCTCCGCCCATCTGGGCGTGTTCGCGGTGGTAGTAGCTGTAATGGCCCTTGCCGCTGTTTTTCACCACGTAAAGGGCCTCGTCCGCCCGGCGGAACAGGGTTTCATAGTCCGCCTCCACCATCTCGGTGCTGGCCACGCCCATGCTCACCGAAATGGTAAAGTCCTCATAGACTCCGCCGTTGACCCGGTTGTAGATGCCGTCAATGGTGGACTCCAGGTCGGCTTTATATTCCAGGAAAATGAGGAATTCGTCCCCGCCCACCCGGGCGGCGATGTCGCCGCCTCGGATGCCGTGGCGCATCCGCTCGGCCAGGAATTTCAGCACCTGATCGCCGAACATGTGGCCGTAGGTGTCGTTGGCGGACTTGAAGTAATCCAGATCCAGGATGGCCAGGGCATAGTTTCCGGCCGGACGGTCGGCCAGCCGCTCCATGATGCGCATTTTGGCGTAGTCCCGGTTGAGCAGGCCGGTGAGGGCGTCGTGGGAGGCCTGCCGCTCCAGATTCTCCAGATGGAGGCGGGAGGAGTGGATGTCCAGCGCCTTGCCGATGCAGCCGGTATACCGGGGCGGCTCCTCCGAGGACCAGGAGGCCCGGGCGATGATCCGGTGCCAGCGCTCCTCCCCCTCCACCGGAAGCTTGCAGTCGTAGGTCACAACAGGGCTGCCCGGCGTGGTGGAGTGGAGCATATCCGCCAGATTTTCCAGGTCGCTGTCCTGGATCAGGGCTCTGGCCTGCGGGTCCTGATAGGGATCCATCAGCGTTTCGGGCAGGCCCAGCTTTTCCGCGCCCCAGGTGCTCAGCACTATGGACGGGGGTGTGACGGTATACTCAAACTGGATCTCCTTGGTGAGGGAGGCGAAGAAGCTGTACTTCATCCGTTCGTGCTCCAGCAGCTCCAGCGTGCGCTCGGAGGCGGTGAGCTCCTCGTGCTTGTGCAGCTCCCGGGCGATGTTCTGCATCTCCCGGCGGCTGCGGCTGTCCAGACTGTCGCTGTTGAGCTCCTCCAGGATCACGTCGGCGCACTCCCGCAGGCAGTCCATCAACAGAGGGTTGAAGGTGCCGCACTCCCCGTTGAGGATCATGTTCACCGCCTGATCGTGGGAGAAGGCGGGCTTGTATACCCGCTCGGAGGTCAGCGCGTCGTACACGTCGGCCAGTGCTACGATCTGGGCGGAGATGGGAATTTCGTCCTCCTTCAGCCCGTCGGGGTAGCCCCGGCCGTCCCACCGCTCATGATGCCAGCGGCAGATCTGGTACGCGGCCTTCACCAGCGGCTCGTCCTGATAAAAGGGAAGGGCCTCCAGCATCTCCGCGCCCACCATGGAGTGGGTCTTCATAATGGCGAACTCCTCGTCGGTAAAGCGCCCCGGCTTGTTGAGGATTTCCTCCGGAATGGCGATCTTGCCGATGTCGTGGAGGGCGGAGGCGGTGCTGATGACGGAGATGTCCGTCTGGGTCAGGCGGTACTTGTCCGTTTTGCGCAGCAGGAACTTCAGCAGCGTCTCGGTGAGGGTATGTACATGGCGCACATGCATCCCGCTCTCGCCGTTGCGGAACTCCACGATATGGCTGAGTATGTCGATCATCAGGCTGCTGCGCTGTTCCTTTTCGTAGATCTGCTCGGCCACCATGGCGGTCAGGCGCTTCTGCTTGGCGTACAGCAGGATGGTGTTCACCACCCGCCGGTGGACGATCAGTGCGTCAAAGGGACGGCTGATGAAGTCGGTGATGCCCAGCTCAAAGGCCCGCTCGATGTGGCTGGAGCCCCGCTCTGCGGAGATCATGATCACCGGGATGTCCTCGATCCAATGGTATTTGTTCATCAGATCAAGCACGCCGAAGCCGTCCATTTTGGGCATGACGATGTCCAACAGCACCAAAGAGATCTCCGGGCCGTGCTTTTGCAGCTGGGCCACGCCCTCCCTGCCGTTCTCCGCCTCAATGATGTCGAACTCATTGCCCAGCATGTCCGCCAGGATGGCGCGGTTCATTTCTGAGTCGTCGATGATGAGTATGGTTTGCTTGCCGGTCATTTGCTCCAAGGCATCCATCCCCTTTTTCTGAGCATAGCGATGTGCTGGGGCCGTTCGCGGGTCCCGGCCGGACCTGTTCCCCTGATTTTGGTCAACAGGGCAAAATTCCACAGGATATTCTATATTATAGCACAGCTTGTGGGAGAAAGACAAGGATAATTTTGGAATTTTGAGGGGCACTTCTTCTGGAAAATAATGCGTTCCCTCTTTACATTTTCCCCCATTAGGTATACAATGCAATTATAAAACCTGCACAATAATGGCAGAGAGAATAGAGGTGCATTTTGGATGAAACTTACATTCTTCGGCGCGGCCAAGGCGGTTACAGGCAGCTGCCACTGTGTGGAGGCCAACGGACACAAGGTGCTGGTGGACTGCGGCCTCCAGCAGGGCAAGGACGAGCGGGACAACCGGGAGCTGGATTTCGCCCCGTCCTACATCGACGATGTGGTGGTCACCCACGCCCACATCGACCACTCAGGCCGCATTCCCCTGCTGGTGAAGCAGGGCTTTGCGGGCAACATCTACTGCACCCGGCTGACGGCGGAGCTGTTGTCCATCATGCTGCGGGACTCCGCCCAGATCCAGGAGAACGACGCGGCCTACGAGAACCAGAAAGGCAAGCGTGCGGGCCGGGAGCCGGTGGAGCCGCTGTACACCCTGCCGGACGTGGAGAAGGCCCTGCGGCACATCGTCAGGGTGGAGTACGGCCAGGAGGTGGAGATCACCGACGGCATCAAAATCTGTTTTGTGGACGCGGGGCATCTGCTGGGGTCCGCCTGCGTGGAGATGTGGCTGACGGAGAATGAGGTAACGAAAAAGATTGTGTTTTCCGGCGACATCGGCAACAAAAAAACCCCCATCATCCGCTCTCCTCAGCCCATCGCCGAGGCGGACTATGTGGTCACCGAGAGCACCTACGGCGACCGTCTGCACAATGTAAAGGAGAAGCCCGACTACTCCGCCGAGCTGGCCGAGGTCATTGAGGAGACGCTGTCCCGGGGGGGCAATCTGGTGATCCCCTCCTTCGCCGTGGGCCGAACTCAGGAGCTGCTGTACTTCATCCGGCAGATCAAGGAGCAGCATCTGGTGGGGTGCGACTCCGATTTCCAGGTGTACGTGGACTCTCCGCTGGCGGGGGCGGCCACCGAGATTTTTTCCGGCGACCTCACCGGCTATCTGGACGAGGAGTCGGCGGAGAAGCTGCGGGGCGGGGCGCTGTTCCGCTTCCCGGGGCTGAACATCACCGAGAGCACCGACGAGTCCCGGGGGCTGAATCTGGACCCCAGGCCCAAGGTTATTATCTCCGCCTCCGGCATGTGCGACGCGGGCCGCATCCGCCACCATTTGAAGCACAACCTCTGGCGGCCGGAGTCCACCATCCTGTTTGTGGGCTATCAGGCGGAGGGCTCGCTGGGACGGCGGATTCTGGACGGGGCCCAGCACGTGAAGCTGTTCGGTGAGGAGATTGCCGTGCGGGCCAGGATCGTCCGGTTCCACGGCCTCAGTTCCCACGCGGACCGGGATGGGCTGGTGCGGTGGATCAATACATACACACCCAAGCCCCAGCATGTGTTTGTGGTCCATGGCGACGAGCGGGCCGCGGTGAATTATACCCAGACCTTGACCGAGCTGGGCTTTGCCGCTCACGCGCCCAACTATGAGGAGGTCTATGACCTGCTGGAGAACCGGATGATTGCTCCGGGTATCGTGCTGGAGCCCAAGGCGGCCCCGGTCGATCTGGGGTCCCCCGCTTACCGGCGTTTGGAGGACATCGGCAGGAAGCTTATGGATGTCATCGCCCACAACAAGGGTGGCTCCAACAAGGACCTGGGCAAATTCGCCGACCAGATCCGGGCGCTCATCTCCAAGTGGGACAGGTGAGCATATACCGCAAACAAACACCCCGGAGGAATTTTCCTCCGGGGTGTTTCATGACACAGTCAAGGCATAACGGCCCACATTGGAGCCAAAAGCAGCAGCGTTCCCAGCAGAAGGCAGGCAAATCCGCCAATCACTTTAGGGGTGCGGAGCCATGCAAGAAAATTGGCAGGCGCAGCACGACAACATTGATCTAAATTTGGCAATGAGAAAAGCACCATATAGACGCCGGCCATAATAAGCACGGCGCTAAAAATCAACTCCAAAATCAATCCAGCTGCGCCCATACTTTCACCGCTAAAATTTTATTCCGCTTGATGCCCCTGGGCGATGATCACGTCCACCACCCGCTGGGCCAGGCTCTGGCATTGGTCCTTTTCCGGTGCCTCCACCATCACCCGCACCACCGGCTCGGTGCCGGACTCCCGCACCAGGATGCGGCCGGTGTCGCCCAGCTCATCGGCTACGGCCTTCACTGCCGCCTGCACGGCGGGATCGTCCTGGGCGGTCTTTTTGTCCTTTACCCGCACGTTGATGAGCACCTGGGGATAGATGGCCACCGGCTCGGCCAGACGGCTCAGCGTCTCCTTCTTTGCCATCATGACCTCCATGATTTTCAGGGAGGTGAGGATGCCGTCCCCTGTCCGGGCGTACTTGGAGAAGATGATGTGTCCCGACTGCTCGCCGCCCAGGCGGTGCCCGCCGTGGACCATCTCTTCATATACGTACTTATCTCCCACGGCGGTCTTGGCGTACCCCACACCCGCCGCGTCGAACGCCTTGTACAGCCCGAAGTTGGACATGACGGTGGTGACCACCGTGCTGGTCAGCAGCTTGCCCCGCTCCTTCATATATACGGCGTACAGGTACATGATCTGGTCGCCGTTGACCACGTTCCCCTTCTCGTCCACGGCCAGGCAGCGGTCCGCGTCGCCGTCAAAGGCGAAGCCTGCGTCGCAGCCGTGCTCCACCACGTATTTGCGCAGTCCGTCGATGTGGGTGGAGCCCGCGTCCAGGTTGATGTTCAGCCCGTCCGGGTGGTCGTTGATGACGTACACGTCCGCCCCCAGGGAGCGGAACACGTTGGGCGCGATGGCCCAGGCGGAGCCGTTGGCGCAGTCCAGCGCGATCTTCTTGCCTCGGAAGGAGTACACCGCCAGGGAGATCAGGTAGCCCATGTAGCGGTTCCGGCCCGCGGCGTGGTCCACGATGCTGCCTACCGATTCGTTGGCGGCAAAGGGCAGCTTGGCCACGGGCTGTCCGTACAGCTCCAGATGACCGTCCAGATAGTCCTCCACCAGCCGGATGGTGGACTCGTCCATCTTCTCCCCCTCCCGGTTGAGCAGTTTGATGCCGTTGTCGTAGTAGGGATTATGGGAGGCGGAGATCATCACGCCGCAGTCGAAGCCGTCCGTCCGGGTGACATAGGACACGGACGGCGTGGTGGTGACATGGAGCAGATACACGTCCGCCCCGGAGGCCGCCATGCCCGCGCTGATGGCGTACTCCAGCACGTAGCTGGAGCGGCGAGTGTCCTTGCCCACCACGATGCGGGCCTTGTGCTCCCGGCCGTAGTACCAGCCCAGGAACCGGCCCACCTCATAGGCATGGTCGGCGGTGAGTTCCACGTTCGCCTTGCCCCGAAACCCGTCGGTACCGAAATATTTACCCATAAATCAGTCTTCCTTTCGCTTGGGGACGATGACCCCGCCCGTCTTATAGATGCTCTCCGGCGGCACCACGCCCCGGACGCAGGAGACGGGGTAGATATTGCTGTGGGGGCCGATGACAGTGCCCGGGTTGAGCACGCTGTTGCAGCCCACCTCCACAAAGTCGCCCAGGATCGCGCCGAACTTCTTCCGGCCCGTCTCGATGGCCTCGCCCTCGTTCTTTACCACCACCGGCGTCTTGTCGGATTTCACGTTGGAGGTGATGGACCCCGCGCCCATGTGGCTTTTGTAGCCCAGGATGGAGTCGCCCACGTAATTATAGTGGGGCGTCTGCACGTTGTCAAACAAAATCACGTTTTTCAGCTCCACGGAATTGCCGACGACGCAGTCGGCCCCCACCAGGGCGGAGCCACGGATGAAGGCGCAGTGGCGTATTTCAGTGTGGGGCCCGATGATGCACGGCGCGCCCAAAAAGGCGGAGTGGGCGATTTGGGCCGTCTGGTGCACCCAGATATGGCGTCCCATCTCCTCATACTCGTCCCCCAGCGTGGGGCCGATTCTCATAATCAAATCCTGGATGCCGTCCAGCGCCTGCCAGGGGTATTCAAATCGGGCCAGATATTCCCCGGCCAGGGTGCGGCTCAAGTCAAACAGCCCGGTTGTGTTCAAATTCATAGGTGGGACCTCCTTGTTTCATTGTGCTTCTCGTTCCGCCTTACGGCTTTTGAAATACTGGATCAGAAATAAAATGCTGACAGCGGTACAGAGTATGGGCATGGCGATCCGAAGCCAGTTCACACGTTCCACCGGCCAATTGGGAAGCCAGGTCGGCGCACAAAGCGCAAACAGGACGGCGCGGATCAAGTCAAAGGTGCTTCTTTTCAGCTTCTTCATCATCCCGAATACCTCATTTATTGTCAGGCACCCGTTTCACCAGCACCCCGGATACAATGCCGATGAGTACCCCTGCCACCGTCCCGGAGATCCACAGCACCGGCAGATACCACGCCAGCCGGGAGGTCTCCAGCATCGCCATGGCGACCAGGATCTGCCCCGCGTTGTGGGCCACTCCCCCGGCCACGCTGACGCCCACCGGGGAAAACTTCCCTGTTTTCCACAGCAGCCCCATGGCGGCTAGGCTCAACCCGGCCCCCGCTAAACTATAGGCCATGGCGGCGCCGTTGCCAAACAGCAGCGTGACCAGAACCACCCGCACCAGGGAGATGACGCAGGCGTCCCTCCAGCTCAGCCGGTACAGCGCGAACACCACGGCCAGATTGGGCAGACCCAGCTTCACCCCTGGCACGCCCAGGGGCGGCAGAAGGGACTCCGCGTAGGACAGCACCAGGGCCAGGGCGGTAATCAGCCCGTATTGGGCAACTTTCGATGCTTTCATGGTGGTTTTCCTCATTTAGCCGTGGCGTCCACATCGTTTGTCCGGCCACCCTCCACCGTTACCACCAGCTTATGGGGCAGGCAGACGATGGATTCCCCCTCGTACTGGATGACCCCCTGACGGACACAGATCTGGTCCGGACAGCCGGCCTCCGCCACCCGGGCGGTTCCGTTTTCAATCACCAGCGTGTTGGTTTGGTCCCCGGGCCCCAGCGCCAGCTGGGTATCTTCACCGAGGGGCAGCGTCATAACCTGTTCCCCGTCTATCCGAACGGACACATAGCCGCCGGCTTGCCGGGTAAACCATAAAAACAGGGCCAGCATCCCGCCTAAAACCATCAGCGCGGCAATCAGTATAGCATCATTTTGATGGGTTTTCAACCACTCCACAAAATTCCTCCAAAACCGCAACAGAGGGAGGGCCGCAAGCGGCCTTCCCTCGTTGGCGTTTTTTCTCGTTTGTCAGCCGTTCACAACTTCCGCCTTGGTGATATTGAGCGCCACCAGGCACCCGGCCTTACAAACCTCGATGCACTTGCCGCAGCCGTCGCACTTGGCGTAGTCGATGCTCGCCAGGTTGTCGGTGACGGTGATGGCCCCGGTGTGGCAGTTCTTCTCGCACAGGCGGCAGCCGATGCAGCCCGCGGAGCAGCTCTTGCGGGTGCCCGCGCCCTTCTGATGGCTGTTGCAGTCCACCACCATATGGGCGTCGGCGGGACGGATGGCGATGACGCTGTTGGGGCAGGTCTTGGCGCACAGCCCGCAGCCGATGCAGGCGGCGGTGTCCACCCGGGCCAGCCCGCCGTTGATGTGGATGGCTCCCACAGGGCACACCTGGGCGCAGTCGCCCAGGCCGATGCAGCCGTACACGCACTTGCCCGTGCCGCCGAACAGCAGCTTGGCGGCGGCGCAGCTCTCCAGCCCCTTGTAGTCCATCTTCACGGAGGTGGCCTCACAGGTTCCGGAGCAGCGCACCTCGGCCACCTGCTTGGCAACGTCCCCGGCCTCGCGGCCCAGCACCTTGCCGATGTTGGCGGCGGCGGTGGCGCCGCCGGGGACGCACAGGCTGACGGCCAGCTCAGGGTCCTCCACCAAAGCGGCGGCGTAGCCGTCGCACCCGGCGAAGCCGCAGGCGCCGCAGTTGGCGCCGGGCAGGCACTCGCGGACCATGGGGATGCGCTCGTCCACCTCCACGGCCATGAACTTGGAGGCCACGGTCAGCATCACGGCGCACAGCAGGCCGATGACGGCCACCACCAGCACGGCGATTACAATTGGATTATCCATACGCTTCCCCTCCTTAACCCAGCAGGTTTTCCACGATGCCGGCGAAGCCCATGAAGGACACGGACACGATGGCCGCAGAAATCAGGGTAATGGGCATGCCCTTGAAGGACTCAGGGCAGCTGCACTTGTCCACCTTGCTGCGCACGCCGGAGAACAGCACCATGGCCAGCAGGAAGCCCAGGCCGGAGCCCAGGGAGTTGAACATGGCCTGGGCGAAGCCGGCGCCGAAGCTGGCCTTCTCCACCAGGTAGTTGTCGATGTTGCTGATGCACACGCCCAGCACCGCGCAGTTGGTGGTGATCAGGGGCAGGTACACGCCCAGGGAGGCGTGCAGGGCGGGGATGTACTTTTTCAGGACGATCTCCACCAGCTGCACCAGGGCGGCGATGACCAGGATGAACACGATGGTCTGAAGGTATTCCAGCTCCAGGCTGTTGAGCACGAAGTACTGGATGGGATAGGTGACGGCGGTGGCCAGCAGCATCACGAAGATGACGGCCACGCTCATGCCGGCGGCCTGGTCCAGCTTCTTGGACACGCCCAGGAAGGGGCAGATGCCCAAAAACTGGGCCAACACGTAGTTGTTGACCAGGACAGCGGCCATGACAATGGCTAGCATTTCTTTCATTTCGCGGCAGCCTCCCTCTTCTCAGCGCAGTTCTGCCCGTTGCACGCCGCGGCGCTGGGGCAGCCTTCACAGCTGAAGTCCTTTTTCTTGATGGCCTTGCCGTTGCTGGCCTTGTTGATGATGGCGATCAAAATGCCGAAGATGGCGAAGCCGCCGGGGGCCATGGTCATGATGGAGATGTTGTTGTCGATGAGCACGGGCAGCTCAATGCCGAACCAGGTGCCCGCGCCGAAGATTTCACGGATGGAGGCCATCGCCAGCATGGCCAGGGTGTAGCCCACGCCCATGCCGATGGCGTCCAGGGCGGAGTCGAAGGGATTGTTCTTGTTAGCGAACATCTCGGCACGGCCCAGGATGATGCAGTTGACCACGATCAGGGGCAGGTACAGGCCCAGCGCCTTGTCCAGGTCGGGCAGGAAGGCCTTGACGATCATCTGCACCAGAGTGACGAAGGAGGCGATGACCACGATGTAGCAGGGGATGCGCACCTTGTCGGAGATCACCTTGCGCAGCAGGGAGATCATGATGTTGGAGCACAGCAGCACGAAGGTGACCGCCGCGCCCATGCCGATGGCGTTGGAGGCCTGGGTGGTGACCGCCAGGAAGGGACAGGTGCCCAGGATCAGCACCAGGATGGGGTTTTCCTTGATGATGCCGTTGGTGAGGATTTGCAGCTTATTGTTCTTCATATCCATGTGCCTCCCTTCCTCAGCCCGTCACCATGTCGAACGCGGCAAACGCGTCGGCGATGGCGGCCCGGAAATAGTTGGAGGAGAATGTGGCGCCGGAGATGTTGTCCACACCCTCCAGGCTGGCGTCCTTGCCGGGGAACTGGCCCTGGAAGGCGTCGGTGGTGATCTTGGAGCCCAAGCCGGCGGTCTCCTTGTGGTCCAGCACCTTGGTGCCGGTAATCTTGCCGTCCATGTCGATGCCCACGGCCATTTTCAGGGTGTTCTTGCCGCCGTAGCCCTGGGCGACGATGGAGAAGGTGTAGCCCGCGCCGTTCTCGGCCTGGTAGACCTCGGTGACGGAGCCGGGCAGGTCTGCGATTTCCACCCGGAGGAAGCTGTCCGCGTTGGGCAGGACCTCCAGCCGGGCCTCCTCGGCGGCCTTGCGCTCGGCCTCCTCAATGATGGGGGCGGTGATGCCGTTGGTAAAGGCCAGCAGGCCGCTCATGATGGCGCAGATCAGCACCAGCACGATGATGGGCAGGCCGAAATCGGCCATCACATTGGATTTTGCTTTTGTCATGCCTGCACACCTCCAAACGGCTTGGTCTTGGTCCAGCTGCTGATATACGGGTTGAGGATGTTCATCAGCAGGATGGAGAAGGACACGCCCTCCGGGTAGTTGCCCCACACGCGGATGAGCACGGTGATGAGGCCGCAGCCCACGCCGAAGATCAGCTTGCCGGCAGGGGTGGGGGGGGAGGTGGTGTAATCGGTGGCCATGAAGATGGCGCCGATGAACAGTCCGCCCGCCATGACCTGGTACAGCGGCTGCTGGCCCAGCAGGGCAGTGAGCACCAGCACGGTGCCGATGAAGGCCACGGGGGTGTGCCAGGAGATGACCTTGCGGTAGATGAGGTAAATGCCGCCAAGGAGCAAAGCCAGGCAACTGGTCTCGCCCATGGAGCCGCCCCGTGCGCCCAGGAACATCTGGGCCAGGGTGGGCAGGGTGCCTTCCGCGCCCTCAGCGCCCAGCAGGGCCAGGGGGGTGGCGGCGGTGACCGCGTCCACCGGAGCGTTGGAGAAGGCGGCGGGGACCCAGTTGGTCATAGCCCCGGAGAAAGCCACCAGCATGATGACGCGGGCGGTGATGGCGGGGTTGGCGAAGTTCTGGCCGATGCCGCCGAAGAACTGCTTGATGACGATGATGGCCACAAACGCGCCGAACGCGGCCTGCCAGAGGGGAATGCTGACAGGCAGGTTCAGGGCCAGCAGCAGCCCGGTGACGGCGGCGGACAGGTCCATGATGGTGATGGGCTTGCCGCAGATTTTCTCAAAGGCCCACTCGCAGGCCACGGCCACCACCACGCAGACCACTTCCACCAGCAGGGCCTGGACGCCGAAGAACACGATGGACGCGATGACGGCGGGGAACAGGGCGATGAGCACGTCCCGCATGATGGTCTGGGTGGTATCCTTGGCATAGACGTGGGGGTTGACGGAAACGATCATGTTGTCCATTTAGACCGCCTCCTTTTCTTTTTCCTTGGCCGCTTTCTTTTCGGCGGCGGCTTTCTGCTCGGCGTTGTACTGGTTCAGCATGGCCTTGGCCAGCTTGTTCACCTGGACCAGGGGGCGGCGGGCGGGGCAGCTAAAGGAGCAGCAGCCGCATTCCATGCACAGGTTCACCTTCAGGGCCTTCAGGGTCTCGGGTTCCTTGTTGTTGTAGGCGCTCTCAATGGCGGCGGGCATCAGGTTGAAGGGGCAGTGGGCCACGCACCGGCCGCAACGGATGCAGGAGGAGGGCACGGGGTCCTCGGCGTCCTTGGCGTCGAAAGCCAGGATGGCGTTGGTATTCTTCATCACAGGGGCCTCCAGGGAGGGGACGGAGGTGCCCATCATGGGGCCGCCGTAGAGCACCTTTTTGGGCTCGCACTTGAGGCCCACAAAGTCCAGCACGTTCTGGATGGGGGTGCCCACGGGGACGATGACGTTCTGGGGGTTGGCGATGGCGGAACCGTCCACGGTGACCACCTTCTCCACCAGGGGCATGCCGGTCTTGATGTACTTGGCGATGACGGCCAGAGTGGTGCAGTTGATGACGATGGCGCCCACGTCGATGGGGAGCTTGCCCTCGGGGACGATCTCACCGGTGGTGTTGTAGATCAGCACCTTCTCGCCGCCCTGGGGGTACAGCGCGGGCAGGGAGGCCACCTCGAAGGAGGGCACGCCCTTGCCCGCCTCCTGCATGATCTTCACGCACTGGGGCTTGTTGTCCTCAATGCCGATGACGATGCGGTCGGCGGTGTAGTATTTCTGGAGCAGTTGGGCCCCGTAGATCACGTCGTCGGCGCTGTCGATCATGGTCCTGGTGTCGGAGGTGATGTAGGGCTCGCACTCCGCGCCGTTGATGATGATGTTGTGTACCCGGTCCGGGTCCACGTTGAGCTTGACCGACGTGGGGAATCCCGCGCCGCCCAGGCCCACACAGCCGCACTGCCGCACCGCCTCCACAAAGCTGTCCTTGTCGGTGACCACGGGGGGCTTGATCCCCTCCCACATGGTCTGCGCCCCGTCGGTCTCAATGACGATGACGGTGTCGAACCGGCCGTTGGCGCTGACGATCTCATCCAGCCGTTTCACTTTGCCGGACACGCCGGAGTAGATGGGCGCGGACATGAAGCCCCCCGCCTCCGCGATCATCTGGCCCACTTTCACCTCGTCCCCCGGCTTGACCACAGGCTTGGCCGGGGCGCCGATGTTCATGGACATGGGCACCGTGATCACCGGAGGCACCGGAAGACGGGTGGGCGCGCTGTCCACCGTGTTCTTGCGATGGGGCGCATGGATACCATGCAATTTCACAATGTCTCCTCCTCTTTTTTGTTTCTACTTTCGGTCTCGGCCCGGAAAAATGGGGGCCGGACGGACAGACGGCGTCCCCCGCTCCTGAACCGGGGACGGGTGAGCGCCTGGTCATGTAGAACTCATTATATCATATTTAAGTTCAAACGCAAGGGAAAATACGTTAAAATCCCGACAAATATTGCCAAAATCTTAACAAACCCATTGGGCCTTGAATTCCTACAGGAAATGTGGTATTTTATACTGGGACGAATGGGGGGACTTTTCATGAAAATTTCCACAAAGGGGCGTTATGCCCTTCGGCTGATGGTGGACATTGCCCAGCACGTCCAGGATGGCCCGGTATCCCTGCGGGACGCCGCCCGGCGCCAGCAGCTCAGCGACAAATACCTGGAGCAGATCGTCACCCCCCTGGCCCGGGCGGGGCTGGTGCGGTCGGTACGGGGCGCGGGGGGCGGCTACCTGCTGACCCGCAGGCCGGAGGAATACTCCGTGGGCGACATACTGCGCCCCCTGGAGGGCGATCTGGCCCCCGTGGAGTGCGCCACCGACAACGGCTACTGTGAACACAGCTGCGACTGCGTGACGGTGGAGCTGTGGCAGGACATTCACAAGGCGGTGTCCGCGGTGGTGGACGGCACCACCCTGGCCGATCTGGTGGAGCGTCAGGAGGCCCGGCGGAACCACAGTGAGCCGTCGGCCTGCCCGTGAGTGATCACGGCGAATTTTTATACTGAGAGGAACGGCTGTATGGAGATCAACGGCACGCAAGTGCAAGAGATGTATTATTATAAGGATATGGGTCTGTCAGAGGCCACGATGAAGGCTTTGGACAGGAAGGGCTTTACCCAGGCCACCCCCATCCAGGGAGGGGCGATCCCCTACTTTATGGACTGGAAGGACGTGGTTGCCAAGGCGCCCACCGGCACCGGCAAGACCTTTGCCTTCGGCATTCCCATGGTGGAGCACATCGATCCGGAGTCCGACGCGGTGCAGGGGCTGGTGCTGGCCCCCACCCGGGAGCTGGCGATCCAGATCCGGGACGAGCTGCGGGACCTGTGCGCGTTTCGAGAGGGCGTGCGGGCGGTATGCCTTTACGGCGGCCAGCCCATTGAGAAGCAGATCACCCAGCTGAAAAGCAAGCCCCAGATTGTGGTAGCCACCCCTGGGCGGCTGATGGACCACATGAAGCGGCGCACGGTGAGGCTGGACAAGGTGCAGACTGTGGTGCTGGACGAGGCGGACCGGATGCTGGACATGGGTTTCATCCAGGACGTGACCCGCATTCTGGACAGAATGCCCCAGAGACGAAACCTGGGGTTATTTTCCGCCACAATATCACGGGAAGTTATGGATATCTCCTGGGTGTATCAGCGTGACCCGGCGGAGATCACCGTCCGCCCGGTGGAGGAGAACCGCCCGGACATCCAGCAGTACGCCATCGAGCTGATGGGCCGGGAGCAGAAGCTGGACACCATGACCGCGCTGCTGAACAACGGCGGCTATGACCGGGCCATCGCCTTCTGCAACACCAAGAACATGACGGACCGGCTGGCGGGGCTGCTGAAAATGCGCGGCATCTCCTGCGAGGCCATCCACGGCGACATCCAGCAGCGGGTGCGGGAGCAGACCCTGAAGAAGTTCAAGGATGGAAAGCTGCGGGTGCTGGTGGCCACCGACGTGGCGGCCCGCGGCCTGGACATCGACGACGTGGACGCGGTGTTCAACTACGACGTGCCCGACGAGCAGGAGTATTACATCCACCGCATCGGGCGCACGGGGCGTGCGAAAAAGCACGGCGTGTCCTACACGCTGATGGCTTCGGTGACGGAGTCGGTGAAAATGCGGGACATCGCCCGGAACACCAAGGCGGAGATACAGCTGCTCAAGTACGACAAGGACGGCTGCCTCATGCTGGTGGAGCAGGAAAACTGACGGGGCCCCGCAGGGGTCCGGCGAAGCGGGCCGCATGGGGAAAGGGAGCCGCGGCGGAGTGGGCGATCGGCGGCGTGCGGCGGCGTGAACATGGGGGAGAGGGCTTCGCCCGCTCCCTCTTACCATTTTTATGGAGGTACCGCAATGAACATTCATGTATTGGCCGTGGGAGACGTGGTGGGGGATTCCGGAGTGGATTTCCTCTGCCGCCACCTGCCCGCCCTGCGCAAGCTTCACGGCGTTCACTTCACCGTGGTGTGCGGGGAGAACGCCGCCTGCAACGGTCTGCTCCCCGCGCAGGCGGACAGCATCTTCTCCGCCGGGGCGGATGTGATAACCATGGGAAATCATACGTGGGATAAACAACAAATAGTCAAATATATGGAGCGCAGCCCTTATATCATCCGCCCCGCAAACTACACCGCTCGGGCTCCCGGCCGGGGCTGGGGGGTGTTCGACGGGCCCCGCGGTCTGCGCATCCGGGTGGCGGACCTCATCGGCCGGGTGGGGATGGACGCCAATTTTGACAATCCCTTCACCAAAATAGACGAGATTCTGAAACAGGACGCCGCCGACCTGACCCTGGTGGATTTTCACGCCGAAGCCACCAGCGAAAAGGGAGCCATGGCCTGGCATTTGGATGGGCGGGTCCAGGCCCTGTGGGGCACCCACACCCATGTTCCCACCGCAGACTGCCAGGTGCTGCCGCAGGGGCTGGGGTTCGTCACCGACCTGGGTATGACGGGCCCCAGCCAGTCCGTCATCGGCATCAGGCCGGAGCAGGCCGTCAACCGGTTTATGGGCGGCCTGCCCCGCCGGTTCGAGCCCGCTCCCGGTCCCTGCAAGCTGAATGCGGTTCTCTTTGAAATCGACGCCAATGCCAAGCGCTGCGTCGCTCTCCAACGCCTCGACATCACCTGAGCTGCTTTTTTGAGAAGAAAAAGCAGGGAAAAAGAAGCTTTTGATCCGCTGACAGCCGGGGTGCTGATCTGTTTTGCCTCCGCCCGGCGACCGGCGTATCCGAAAAGATGGAGGGATAGAAGATGAAATTGCTCCACGCCTCCGACTTCCACCTGGATTCTCCCTTATCCGGCCTGCCGCCCGATCAGAGCGCCCTGCGCCGCCGGGAGCTGCGGGACATCCCTGCCCGGCTGGCAAAGCTGGCGCGGGAGGAGGTCGATCTGGTCCTTCTCCCCGGCGACCTGTTCGACGGCGTACGGGTGTATCCGGAGACCGTCCGGGCGCTGGCCCAGGCGTTGGCGGATATGGCCGTGCCCGTGTTCATCGCGCCGGGGAATCACGACTGTTATCACGAAAAATCGCCTTACGCCGCAGCCGCATGGCCTGACAATGTGTATATCTTTACATCCCAGAAGCTGCAAGCGTTTGAGGTGCCTGATCTGGGCTGTGTAATCCACGGCTGTGCCTTTACGGCGCCCGGCCGGGAGGATGACCCGCTGTCCGGCTTCACCGCCCCTGAGGACGGAAGGCTCCACCTGCTCTGTGTCCATGGGGAGGTGGGGCTTGCGGGAAATTATGCGCCCATCCGGCCGAAATCGCTGGAAAGCAGCGGCGCGGCCTACGCCGCCCTGGGGCACATCCACGCCATGGGCAGCGGAAAAGCAGGCGGCACCCTCTGGGCCTATCCCGGCTGTCCCGAGGGCCGGGGCTTTGATGAGCTGGGGCCGAAGGGAGCGCTCATTGTGTCCCTCAACGAGCCTGGGCGGATGGCCGTTTCTTCCCCGGACGGCCCGTCCATGGCGTCCATCGATTTGGGCATGCAGCCTGCCGCAGCCAAATTTGTCCCTGTCTGCCGGCGGCAGTATCGCATTGAGACTGTGGAGCTGAGTGACTTTACAGCTGCTCTGCCCCAGGGAGAGAGTCCGGATTTGGTGCGCTTTCTCCTGACGGGGGAGAGCCGTGCCGCCCCGGATCTGACCGCCCTTGCCGCCCAAGCCGCGCCCCGCTTCTTCCATGTGGAGCTGCGGGACCGGACCACGCTGCCCACCGATTTGTGGGCCAGGGCGGAGGAGGACTCTCTCACCGGCCTGTTCCTGCGGGAAATGCGCGCCCGCCTGGATGCCGCGGGGGAGAGCGAAAAGGACAAGCTGCTGTTGGCTGCCCGGTTTGGCCTGGCGGCGCTGGAGGGAGGGGAGGACGTCCGGTCATGAGGATCAAGAAAATGACCGCCACTTTCGGCGCGCTGGACAACGCCGTGCTGGAGCCCGGCGAGGGCCTCACCGTGATCTCCGCCCCCAACGAGGCGGGTAAATCCACCTGGGCGGGCTTTTTGAAGGCCATGCTCTACGGCATCGACACCCGGGAGCGGGACAAGACCGGCTTTCTGGCAGACAAGACCCGCTACCAGCCCTGGTCGGGCGCGCCCTTGGCGGGAGAAATGCAGATTGAGTGGCAGGGGAGGGATGTGACCATCCGCCGCTTTCCCACCCGCGCCAACCCCTTCGGCGGCTTTGAGGCGGTGTACACCGCCACCGGCGACCCGGTCCCCGGCCTCACCGCCGCCGACGTGGGGGAACGGCTCACCGGGGTGGGCAGGGAGGTCTATCTTCGCTCCGCCTTTGTGGGACAGGGGGGCGCGGCCATCGGGGCCAGCAAGGAATTGGAGGCCCGGGTGTCCGCCCTGGCCACCTCCGGGCAGGAGGACGTGTCCTATTCCGCCGTGGAGCGCACGCTGAAGGACTGGCGCAACCGCCGCCGGGCCAACCGGGCCAACGGCCTGATCCCCCAGATGGAGGAAGAGAGGTCCGAGCTGGACCGTACCCTTCGGGAGATGGATGAAATCCGCCGCCGCAGGGCCCAGGCCGAGGAGCAGCTGGCCCGGTTGGAGGAGACGCAGAAAGGGCTGCAGGCCGACCTGGAAATCTGGGAGCGCCTGGAGCGCCACGAGCTCAACCGCCGCTATGCCGAGGCATACAGGGAGTGGGAGGAGGCTAAAGCCGCCTTCCCTGAGGACAAGCCCCACCCGGTGTTCGGCGCCATGACCGGGGAGGAGGCGTGGGCCTTCGCCCAGGAGAGGCAGAGGGAACGGGAGGCGGCAGAGGAGGAAAACCGCCGCCGGGAGGCCCGACGGGCCGAGGCAGAAAACCTGCTCCACCGCGGTCAGCAGGAAATGTTGATAGGCGGAATACTGGGCGCGTGTATGCTTTTAATGGTTGCCGCTCAGTTCTTGGCTAGCCATTGGTTAATTGCGGTGCTGAGCGGCGCGGTGGTATTGGCCTGGGTCTATTGCCTGTTCCACGGGCGCAGGCTGATCCGCCGCGCCCGGGAGGAACAGGCCGCCTGTCGGCCCGTCCCCGTTCCCCAGGTGGGCGATCTGCTGAACCAGGCGGCGGGGTACCGGGAACAGTTGGCTAAGGTTCAGCAGGCCAGGGAGCTGGAAGCCGCCGCCCGCTGCCGGGTAGACGACCTGGCCGCCCAGGGCGGGCAGCTGGCGGACACGCTGGAGATGCTCTATCCGCCCGCCCAGTCCAAAGCGGCCACCGCCGCCCAGCTCAGCGCCACCCGGCGGGAGCTGGCCCGCGTCCGGGACGAGCTGGCCCGCACCGAGGGCATTCTGGCCCATATGGGCGGTTCCCAGGAGGCGGAGGACCGCCGGGGCGAGCTGGACGCCCAGCTTGCCCGGCGATTGGAGGAATACGAGGCGCTCACGATTGCGCTGGACGCTTTGGGCGCGGCCAACGATGCCCTGCGGCAGCGCTTCTCCCCGGCGGTGAACCAGAAGGCGGGGGAGCTGTTTGCCGCCCTCACCGGAGGCCGCTGGCCCCGGCTCACCCTGGCCCGTGACTTCTCCGCTCAGGCGGCGGGGGAGGACGGCGCTCTGCCCCGTCCGTCCCTGGCCCTGTCCGCCGGGACGGCGGAGCAGCTCTATCTGGCCGTCCGGCTGGCGGTGTGCGCGTTGACGGTTCCCGGCGCGCCCATTGTGCTGGACGACGCGCTGGCCGCCTTTGACGACGGCCGCATGGCTCTGGCGCTGGACCTGCTGGCGGAACAGGCCGAGGAGCGTCAGATCCTCCTGTTCTCCTGCCACAGCCGGGAGGCGGAATGGGCGAAGGCCCGCAATGTGTCCGTTATAAAACTCTGAAAAAAGCCCCTCTCCATCGGAGAGGGGCTTAATTAGTGCCGGTTTATGGGACTTTGCTTTAGGTATACTGACTTCAGAAAACAGGGGAGGCAGTCCCCGGCTGAAAGGAGTGTCCCAAATGTACGAGATCGAATTTGTAAGAGGCCACGTGGAGGTTTACCTGGACGGCGCGTTCTGCTTTTCCGCGGACACCCGGGGCGAGGCGGAGCGGGAAATCGAGCTGATGACCGCATGACGGAAAAGCGGCCCGTGGTGTGTTCCACGGGCCGCTTTCACGCAGCGCTGTCAATGCTCAGGGGAAGAAATAGCTCCATGGGAAGTCGCTGAACGGGTCGTAGTAATTGCCATTGCCGCCGTAGGGGTCATTATAGCCTCCGCTGGCGGTCTGCCGGGGGGTGGGGTCGTCGGGCACGACCTGGCTGTCGTTTCGGACGCCGCCCTCCTGGGTGTTGTTCTCCTGCTCGTCAAAGGTGATGGTCAGGGTGATCTCCTCACCCATGCGGTAGACGGTGAGCTTGGCGCTCTGCCCCGCCTTGTAGGTGTTCTTGACCGACACCATCTGGTTCATGCCGGTGATTTGGGTGTCGCCGATCCTGGTGATGATGTCGCCCTTTTTCAGCCCGGCCTGTTCGGCGCAGGAGCCCTCCTCCACGCTGCTGACAATGGCGCCCTGAGGCCACCCGAACCGCTGCATGTCATTTTCCGTAACGTCCTGGACAGTGATGCCCATATAGGGCCGCCCGGTAACGTAACCGTGCTCCATGAAGTCGGTGATGATGCCGATCACATCGTTAATGGGGATGGCGAAGCCGATGCCCTCAATAGTGGCCTGGGAGGACTGGCCGTTGTTGCTGAGCTTGGCGGAGGTGATGCCCACCACGCGCCCATAGCTGTCAAAGAGCGGGCCGCCGGAGTTGCCGGAGTTGATGGTGCAGTCGGTCTGAATCATATTCATCACGGTGCCGTCGCTCATGGTGACGGAGCGGCCGGTGGCGGACACCGCGCCGGAGGTCATGGAGAAGGACAGGGTGCCCAGGGCGTTGCCGATGGTGCACACGGTCTCGCCCACCACCAGATCGTCAGAGTCGCCGATGACCACCGGCTTCAACCCGGAGACGCCGTCCACCTTCAGCACGGCCACGTCGTTGAGCTCCTCGCCGCCGATCAGCTTGGCGTCATAGGTCTCGCCGTTGTTCAGGGTGACCTTGATGGCGGTGGCCCCGTCGATGACGTGGTAGTTGGTGACGATGTAACCGTCTGTGCTGATGATGAAGCCGGAGCCCGCGCCGGAGGTCTGGTACTGGTAGATTCCCTGCTGGACCGTGGCCTGCACCGATATGCATACGGAGGAGTCGGCATAGGCGGCGTTGATCTCCGCCAGGGTCATGGGGGTGAGCCCGTCGGCGCGCTTGATGCTGACCGGGGTGGGGTCGGTGTCGTTGCGGTAGATGGCGGTGCCGTTTTCATCCTCCGCGTCCCGGCCGTCGGAACCGGTGCGGTCAGCCTGGCCGGCGGGAGCGGCGAAGGCGTTGTAGACGGCGGCGCCGCCCACGCCCGCGCCGCCGCCCGCCAGGGCGCAGCACAGCACCAGGGCCACCGCCCTGCCCGCGCCGCCCGGCTTTTTCTTCTTGGGGCTCTGGGGCGGGGTGGGGGAAGACTGGGGGGCCTCCCAGGGGTCGCCGGGCCGGGAAACGTAGCTGTAGTGGTAGGTGCTGTCGTTGTTGTTGAGTCCGTTTTGGTCGTACATGGAAGTTTCTCCTTTCCAATTCCACGTCTGCGAAAATCTATGGATAAGCCGGGGCGGCTGTTTGGCGCCGCTCCCCTGTCGCTGAATATAAAATACACTTTAATTATGTCCAGAGTGTGTCATAGGCTCGAAATGATTTTGAATTTACGCTGAAAGTTTGCTGAAAACGCGCCTGCTTGTTCAGTCCTTTTTCGACGCTCCGTCCGTTTTCCGCCCGGAGCGCAGAATGGCATTGGTGTCCCGCGCGGCCAGGGCCAGGTCGTCCAGCACAGGGCGGAAGATGCCCAGCCTGGCCAGGTTGATGCACACCAGCAGCAGCAGGGGACCCACCACCATGCCCAGTACGCCCCCCAGCTTCATGCCCGCGTAGATGCCCACCAGGGACAGGATGGGGGACAGCCCGGTCTGATCGCCCAGAATTTTCGGTTCGGCGAACCGGCGAAACAGCACAATGACGCCCCACACCGCCATCAGCGCCGCCGCCTCGCCATACTGGGCCAGCACCATATCCACCACCGCCCAGGGCACCATGACGGTACCCGCGCCGATGATGGGGATGAAGTCCAGCACCGCCAGCCCAAAGGCCAGCAGCAGACCATAGGGCTGACGCATCAGCAAAAAGCCGACGGTGAGGATCATGAACACCCCGACGGACAAAATGAGCTGGCTCTTCACATAGCCGCCGAAGGCGCTCATGAAGATGTTCTTCACCGAACGGCAGAAGTCCCGGGCCACCATGGGCACCCGGTCGGTGAGCTCAAACCGCAGACGGGGATAGTCGCCTGTGATGAAATAGCTGGCCATCATGAACACCACCAGGGCCACGGCAAAGCCGGAGACGTTGGCGGCCATGGAGGGGGCCTGGCCCGCCATCTGGGCGAACCAGCCGGAGAAGTCCAGCCCCTGCACCCAGCTCACCAGAGTGTTGGTCAAATCCTCGCTGGTGGTGATCACCTCGTTGGGAACCACACCGTTGAGTCCGGCGATCCAGCGCTGGACGCTGTTCACCACCCCCAGCAGGCCGTTCAGGAAATCGTCCAGCACGGACTGCCGGTTGTCGAACAGGGAGCGCACCTGATCCACCGCCATCCAGCCCAGGCCGAAGAGGATGCCGCCGATGACGGCGAACACCAGCACCACCAGCACCATGGAAATGGCCTTTCGGGAGACATTGGTTTTCCGCTGGAGCCACCGCACCGCCGGATTGAGCAGCCAGGCCAGCACCAGGGCGCACAGGAAGGGGCTGAGCAGGGAGGCCAGGGGCAGCCCCACCCAGATCAGCAGCGCCGCCGCGCCCAGGGCCAGCGCCCCCCGCAGGCCCAGCCGGAGCCAGAGCTGGCCCCGCTCATGCCAGGAAAGCTGTGTGTTTTCCATGCCGGACACCTTCTTCATCTCATAAAATGTAGAGAATATTATAAGCCATCCGCTAAGTCTTGACAAGCCAAAACCTTTCGGGTAAACTAACTATTTATTAAAGTTTGACCCGGCTGTCAAAATTTTTTTGTAAAAGGAGTGTCCTCATATGGCTTCCAACCGGTTCCAGCGGGGCTACGTGCCTATTTTCCTGTCCTATTATAAACCTCACCTGAAGCTGTTTATTCTCGATATGGCCTGCGCCCTGGGCATCGCCCTGGTGGATCTGACCTTTCCCGCCGCCTCCCGGGAGGCGCTGAACACCCTGCTGCCCCAGAGGCTGTACGCCGCTTTCTTCACCGTCATGGCCATTCTGCTGGGGGCCTATGTGCTGCGCTCGGTGATGTACTTCATCGTCACCTACTGGGGGCACATGATGGGCGTGCGCATCGAGGCGGATATCCGCAGGGACCTGTTCGGCCACATGCAGGACCTGTCCTTCTCCTTTTACGACAAGAACCGCACCGGCCAGCTCATGAGCCGGGCCACCAACGACCTGTTTGAGATCACCGAGCTGGCCCACCACGGACCGGAGGATCTGTTCATCTCGTCGGTCACTCTCATCGGCGCGTTCTGCATGATGGCCGCCATCCAGTGGAAGCTGGCCCTCATTGTCTTTGCCGTGGTGCCCATTTTCGTGGTGTTCACCATCATCCAGCGCAGGCGGATGATGACGGCCTCCGTGCGGCAGAAGCAGACCATGGCGGGCATCAACGGACAATTGGAGTCCTCCATCTCCGGGATGCGCACCGCCAAGGCCTTCGCCAGTGAGGATCAGGAGGACCAGAAGTTTCAGGCCGCCAATGAGCAGTTCAAGGGGGCCAAGCGGGATTATTACAAGGCCATGGCCATTTATCACAGCGGGCTGGAGTTCGCCCTGCCCGTCATGAATGTGCTCACTGTGGCGGCGGGCGGCTGGTTCATCATGCGGGGTGAGATGGATTTCGTTGATCTGGTCACCTTCACCTTGTATATCTCCACCTTCCTGACCCCGGTGCGCAAGCTGGCCGCCTTTGTGGAACAGTTCCTCAACGGCATGGCGGGCTTCAAGCGCTTCGTGGAGCTGATGCGGGTGGAGCCCGCCGTCCAGGACGCCCCGGACGCCCGGGAGATGGGGACGGCAAAGGGCGACATCCTGGTGGACGACGTGTCCTTCCACTACGAGGACGGTCCGGCGGTGCTGGACCACGTATCCATCCATATCCCCCAGGGGGAGACGGTGGCGGTGGTGGGGCCCTCCGGCGGCGGCAAGTCCACGCTGTGCCAGCTCATCCCCCGGTTTTACGACGTGACGGGGGGCCGCATTCTGGTGGACGGCCAGGACGTGCGGGAGGTGACCCAGCGCTCTCTGCGCCACAACATCGGCATCGTCCAGCAGGACGTGTTCCTGTTCGCGGGGACGATTTTGGAGAACATCCGCTACGGCCGCCCCGACGCCACCGAGGCCGAGGTGGTGGAGGCCGCCAAGCGGGCGGAGATCTATGATGACATCATGTCCATGCCCGATGGATTCCAAACCTATGTAGGCGAGCGGGGCGTGATGCTGTCCGGCGGGCAGAAGCAGCGGGTGTCCATTGCCCGCATCTTCCTGAAAAACCCGTCCATCCTCATTCTGGACGAGGCTACCTCCGCCCTGGATTCTGTGACGGAGGCCCGCATCCAGTCCGCCTTTGACGAGCTGGCAAAGGGCCGCACCACCCTCATCATCGCCCACCGCCTGTCCACCATCCGCTCCGCCCACCGGATCATCGTGGTGGACGAGAACCACATCCTGGAGGAGGGCACCCACGAGCAGCTGCTGGCGGCGGGCGGGGAGTATGCCCAGCTCTACAATGCCCAGAAGCGGGTGGTGTAGGAAGCAGAGAGAATTTGTGAAAAAAGAAAAAAGGGCTTGCTTTTTCCGCTACGCTCTGCTATGCTTAAATAAGAATGATTCTCATTAAGAGAATCAAGGTTCAATTGAAACAAAATCAACATGAGGAGGAATACATCATGGAGCTCAAGGGAAGCAAGACGGAAGCCAATCTGTGGAAAGCGTTCGCGGGGGAGTCCCAGGCCCGCAACAAGTACACCTATTTCGCCAGCCAGGCCCGGAAAGAGGGCTATCAGCAGATCGCGGCCATCTTTGAGGAGACCGCGGGCAACGAGAAGGAGCACGCCAAGCTGTGGTTCAAGGCGCTGGGCGGCGTTTGCACCACGGCCGAAAACCTGATCGCCGCCGCTGAGGGCGAGCACGAGGAATGGACCGAGATGTACAAGGAGATGGCCGAGACCGCCCGGGAGGAGGGCTTCATCGCCCTGGCCGACGCCTTTGACGCCGTGGCTAAAATCGAGAAGAGCCACGAGGACCGCTACGTGAAGTTGGCTGAGAACCTGGCCAACAGCGAGGTGTTCAAGCGGGCCGAGGTCAAGGTGTGGTACTGCCGCAACTGCGGCCATCTGGAGTACGGTGTGGAGGCCCCGGCGGAGTGCCCCGTGTGCGGCCATCCCCAGTCTTACTTTGAGATCAAGGCCGAGAATTATTAAGCCGCGTCAAAAAGGGCTGTGCTGCTCCCAGGCACAGCCCTTTATTCTGAGATCATCGGGGGAATACTATGAACAAGACCGAGCTTTTAAACAGGTTCTCCAGGGACGCGGAGGAGCGGGTGGTGCTGGCCAGAGCTCTGGACCAGCTGGACCGGGCGCAGAACCGCTCCATCCCCAGCGCCACGCAGTTTCTGTCCCCCGCCCAGCGGGCGGCGCTGGAGCCTCTTTTGGCGGCGTCCGGGCGCCCCAGGCATCTGTTCCACGGCGGCTATGAGGGGGCGGAGCGCACGGTATGCGTATTCCTCCCCGATTGGCAGGAGCCGGAGGATTGGATGCCGGAGGACGAGCTTGCCGCCCTGGAGGCCGCGTTTCCGCCCACCGGGGCGGAGCTGACCCACCGGAACCTGTTAGGGGGGCTCATGGGCATCGGCCTGACCCGGGAACGGGTGGGGGACATCCTGGTGCGGGAGACCGCCGCCCAGATCGTGTGCCTGAAGGAAGCGGCCCCCATCATCCTGTCCCAGTTTGACCAGGCGGGGCGGTACCGGCTGAGGCTGAGGGAAATCGCCCTCGCGGACCTGTCCCCCGCCCCGGCGGAGGTGAAGCTGATCCACGACACCGTGGCGGCGCTGCGGCTGGACGCGGTGCTGGCGTCGGGCTTCTCCCTGGCCCGGAGCAAGGCGGCGGACGCCGTCGCCGGAGGCCGGGTGTCCCTGAACCACCGGGAGTGCTTGAAGCAGGACAAGCCGGTGGAGGAGGGGGACGTGCTCACCTGCCGGGGTCTGGGCAAGTGCGTGGTCAGGAGCGTGGGTGGCCAGTCCCGGAAGGGCCGCATCATCATTGAAATCGAGAGGTATCTGTAATGGATCAAAAGAAGATCGACCGCATTAACGAGCTGGCCCGCCGGGTGAAGGCGGGGGAGGCCCTGACCCCTGAGGAGCTTTCCGAGCGGGACGCCCTGCGAAAGGAGTATATCGCCAGCGTGAAGGCCAGCCTCGTGGGCCATCTGGACAACACCTATATTATGGAGGCGGACGGGACGAAGCACAAATTGAAAAAGAGGAGCTAAAAAGGGACCTGCCCTGCGGCAGGTCCCTTTTTAGTGAGAATTGCGAGCGTTACTCGGCCTGAGCGACCACGTTGGTGGCGCGCACGCCCTTGGCGCCGCGGGGATCGGGCTCGGTCTCGAAGGTGACCTTCTGACCCTCCAGCAGCTTCTTGTAGCCCTCGGCCACGATGGCGGAGAAGTGGACGAACACGTCCTCCGTGCCGTCGTCGGGGGTGATGAAGCCATAACCCTTCTCAGCGTTGAACCATTTCACAGTACCGTTCATTTCCTATATCCTCCTTATTTGTAAAAAATTTCGTTTTGAAAGTAGAAGAAAAAAGTCCGCCCTTTCGTGTACGAAAGAGCGGGCACAAATCAGTTCATACATCAAAACCATTGTCAGTATAACACCCCGTAAAAAGACTGTCAAGCAGACTTTGAAAAAAACCGAAAACCGGTGCATTTTGGAACAAATTTTCATCCGCTTCCACAAAAATCTATTTTTTTCTTTTGGCCTCCAATTCACCTTTGAATGCCGAAAAAATCCAGCCCGTTTTGCAGGGTGATCCTGGAACATTGCTCCGGCGAGATTCCTTTGAGCTCCGCCAGCCGCTCACAGATGTGGCATACATAGCCGGAATGGTTCCGCTTGCCCCGGTGGGGGACGGGGGCCATGTAGGGGCTGTCCGTTTCAATCATGAGCCGCTCCAGGGGGACGGCCTGGGCCGCCTCCACCGCCTTGCGGGCGTTTTTGTAGGTGAGCACCCCGGTGAAGGAGATCATCCAGCCCAGCCGCACCAGCTCCCTGGCCATCTCGGCGCTGCCGGAGAAGCAGTGGAACACTCCCCGCACCTCCGGAAACTCCCGCACGATGTCTATGCTGTCCCCATGGGCCTCCCGGTCGTGGACGATGACGGGCAGTTCCAGCTCCCGGGCCAGGGCCATCTGAGCGCGGAACACCTGCCGCTGCAGCTCCCTTGGCGGGTTTTCCGGCCAGTAATAATCCAGCCCGATCTCCCCGACTGCCACCACCTTGGGCTGGGCCGCCAGGGTCCGCAGCTCCTCCACATCCGCGTCCTTCCACCCGGCACAGTCCTCCGGGTGCACCCCTGCGGCGGCGTAGACGAAGGGATAGCGCCCGGCCAGGGCGACGGCCCGGCCGGAGCTGTCCAGGTCGCAGCCGGGGTTGACCACCAGCTCCACCCCCTGGCCGGGCAGGGCGGAGAGCACCTGGTCCCGGTCGGGGTCGAACTGGTGGGCGTCGTAGTGGGCGTGGGTGTCGAACAGGCCGGTCAGCACAGCTTGGCTCCGGCGGGGATGGCGTCGTCCACCATCAGCAGGTGGAGGCACTCCTCACCCTTCTCAGTGTGGACGGCGGAGATGAGCATTCCCTGGCTCTCCTGGCCCATCATCTTGCGCGGGGGCAGGTTGACGATGGCCACCAGGGTCTTGCCGATCAGGTCCTCCGGCTTGTACCACTTGGCGATGCCGGACAGAATCTGCCGGTCGGCGCCCGTGCCGTCGTCCAGGGTGAATTTCAGCAGCTTGTCGGATTTTTTCACGTTCTGGCAGTCCTTCACCTTCACCGCCCGGAAGTCGGACTTGCAGAAAGTGTCGAAGTCCACCTTCTCCTCCAGCTGGGGCTCGATCTCGATGGCGGGCAGGGCGGCTTTCCTGGCCTCCTCCTGGATGCGCTCCAGCTCGGCCAGCTCCTTGGCCATGTCGATGCGGGGAAACAGGTTTTCGCCCTTGGTAACGGATGCGCTGCCGGGCAGCGCACCCCACCGGGCGGCGCCGTCCCAGGTCCGGGCGGACTGGTCCGCGCCGATCTGGGTGAAAATCCTTTCGCAGCTCTCGGGCATGAAGGGGGTCAGCAGCACGGTGCACACCCGCACCGTCTCCAGCAGGTTGTAAAGCACATGGGCCAGCCGGTGAGCGTTGGCCTCCATGTCCTTTGCCAGAGCCCAGGGGGCGTTCTCGTCGATATATTTGTTGGCCCGCTGGATGACCTTGAAAATTTCCTCCAGGGCGTTCTGGAACTGGAATTTCTCCATCTGCGCCTCGTAACGGTTCCGCAGTCCGGCGGCCAGGCCGATGAGCTCCCCGTCAAACTGGCAGCCCTCGCCGTGCAGAGCGCCCTCAGCGGCTTCATGGCCGGCGACAGCCACAGCGGCTGCGGCCCGCTCAGCTTCGGTGGCCCCGGCGCCCTCCGGCAGAGTGCCGCCGAAATACTTCTCCGCCATGGCGGTGGTGCGGCTCACCAGATTGCCCAGGTCGTTGGCCAGGTCCACATTGATGGTCTGGATCAGCAGCTCGTTGGAGAAATTGCCGTCGGACCCAAAGGGGAAGGAGCGCAGCAGGAAGAACCGCAGCGCGTCCACGCCGTAGCGTTCGCTGAGCAGATAGGGGTCCACCACGTTGCCCTTGGACTTGGACATCTTGCCGCCGTCCAGCAGCAGCCAGCCGTGGCCGTACACCTTTTTGGGCAGGGGCAGCCCCAGGCTCATCAGAAACGCGGGCCAGTAGATGGAGTGGAACCGGACGATTTCCTTGCCCACGAAGTGGACGTCGGCGGGCCAGAATGCTTCCACATCGTGATATTGGCCGTTTTGATAACCCAGAGCGGTCATATAGTTGAACAGCGCGTCCAGCCACACGTACACCACATGGCCCGGATCAAAGTCCACGGGCACGCCCCAGGTGAAGGAGGTGCGGGATACGCACAGGTCCTGCAACCCCCCCTCGCAGTCGATGAAGTTGTTCACCATCTCGTTCACCCGGCTCCGGGGCTCCAGAAAATCGGTGTTCAGCAGCAGGTCCCGGACCTGGCCCGCGTATTTGGAGGCCCGGAAGAAATAGGCCTCCTCCTGCGCGTCGTGGACCTCCCGGCCGCAGTCGGGGCATTTGCCGTCCACCAGCTGGGTCTCGGTCCAGAACGCCTCACAGTCCTTGCAGTACTTGCCCTTGTAGGCCCCCTTGTAGATGTCCCCGTTGTCGTACATCTGCTTGAAGACCTTCTGGATGGCGGCCACGTGGTAATCGTCGGTGGTGCGGATGAACCGGTCATAGGAGATGTTCATCAGCTTCCACAAATCCAGCACCCCGCCGGGGGCGGCCACGATATCGTCCACGAACTGCTGCGGGGTGACCCCGGCCTCCTTGGCCTTGCCCTCGATCTTCTGCCCGTGCTCATCGGTGCCGGTGAGGAACATCACGTCATAGCCGCTCAGCCGCTTGTACCGGGCCATGGCGTCGGTGGCCACCGTGCAGTAGGCGTGGCCGATGTGTAGCTTGCCGGAAGGGTAGTAGATGGGTGTGGTGATATAAAATTTCTTGTCATTCATCGGTGGTTTCCTCCTGTATGCTTGCTTCCCCGGGCCGGCGGGGAATGGGGGTTCCTTTCAATTTCGGCGGGTTTTCCAGGTTGGGGGGCAGCCGCCACAGCACCGCCGCCGCCGTCAGGATCTGGGCGAACAGCAGCAGGCTGTCCGCCACCGTTTGTTCCGCCAGCGCGGATACCAGGGCGGCGGCGGACATCACCAGGGTCATGGCCGCCACCCATAGAAGACGGCGGGGCCTGGAGGCGCCGGTGGACATTCCGGCGAAATCCATATAGAGCAGCATCCCGCACACGATGGCCAGCAGCAGGGGCGCGTAGTCCCACTGCACCGGGTTGGCCGCGTGGCTCCGGAAGCTCTCCATCAGCCAGATGCACCCGGCGATGCCGGGCAGGGTGGCGGAAAAGCCGCCCTTGCCCCGCCGCCCGGCGTGCAGCCCGTCCCGCCCCATCTGGAGCAGGCCCAGGAAGGACAGCAGGGCTCCCACCGCCGTGGCGATGGTCAGCGCGCCGTTATTGCTGGGCAGCTGGACGCTGGGGTTTTGAGCCCGCGCGTCCAGGGCTTCCTGATAGAGACTCCACTGGTCAATGCCGGTTTTCAGCAAAAAGGGCGCCGCCGCCAGGGCCAGGAACGCCGACAGCACCACCAGAATGGGGTACACCGGGTCCCCCGCGTCCAGGAACACCAGGTCCCAGCGGTGGGCCTGTCCCGGTGCCACGGGGCGCTTGGACAGGGGCTGGTGAACGGCCAGAATGAGAAACCACGCCGCCGCCATCACCAGCACACAGGTGAGAATGACGCTGGCCTGGGCGCCGGGTATGGGCAGACCGGCCTCCCCCTCGAAGGCGGAACTCAGCTGCCAGCGGCGCAGGGCGGCGGACACGAGGGCCGACGCCAGGGCGAAGAGCAGCCAGGGCATCCGCCCGGATAAGCTTTTATTGATTGGATTCATGGAAAACCTCCCCCGGCCGGACAGGGCAACGGGATAAATTCACAGCGCCGGATTTATGCTGTTTCGCTGCCGGACAGCAACCTGCAATTTATAACGGCTTTGGCAGCGGTTGAAAGCCTTTTGGGATACGTTCGAGGAAAAGCGTCACAGCCCCTTCCAGTGGTGGAAGGGGAACATCACCGCGATGCCGTGGCCAATGACGCACCGCACGTCCACGATGCCGATGGCGGGATAGCGGCTGTCCGCGGAGTGGTTGCGGTTGTCGCCCATGACGAAAATGCACCCCTCCGGCACCACCACGTGGTTGATTCCCTCGCCGTAGGAGGGCATGAGCATGACCTCCTTGGTGTAGTCCTCCTTCAGCGCCTTGCCGTCCACGTAGACGGTGCCGGACTTGTAGTCGATGTCCACCTGCTGGCCCTCCACGGCGATGACCCGCTTGACGATGGAGTCCTCCTGATAGCTTTCCTGGGTGAGCACCACGATGTCCCCCTGCCGAGGGATGTAGCCCAGAGACCACACCAGCATCAGATCGCCGTTGATGAGCGTGTTCTCCATGGACGGTCCGCTGACCACGATGATCCGGGCCACAAAGGTGAACATGAGCACGAATACCGTCATCATGGCCACCAGCACCCGGATGTTCAGGTACAGGTCCCGCCCGTCGGAGGCCTCCCTGCGGGCCTTGGCGCCGCTGCCGGGGTCGGGCTGCTCCGGACCCGGCTCGGACCCGGCGGCAGGGCCGGGGACCTGCTCCCAATTTTGTTCCAGTTCCCAGTTTTCCATGCGTTCAGCTCTCCTGCGTTTCTGCGGCGGCCTTCAGCGCCGCCGGGTCGTCATATACCAGCTGGAACTGCCTGGCGTCCATGGTCTCGTGCTCCAGCAGGAATTGGGCCACCAGCTCCAGCTTGTCCCGGTCCCGCTCCAAAATTTCCCGGCACTTGGCGTAGGCCGCGTCCAGCAAATCCTTGACCTCCTGGTCAATGAGGGCGGCGGTCTGCTCGGAGTAGGGTTTGGCCTGGGCCATGGACCGGCCAATGAACACCTCGTCGTGGCCGGAGGTGAAGGTGGCGTGGCCCAGCTTTTCGCTCATGCCGTATTTGGTCACCATGTCGCGAGCGATGGAGGTGGCCCGCTGAAGGTCGCTCACCGCGCCGGTGCACACGAAGCCCAGGGCCATGGCCTCGGCGCACCGCCCGCCCAGCAGGGTGGACAGGGTCTCCACCAGCCGCTGGCGGGTGACGTGGTCCCGATCCTCCTGAGGGCGGTTGATGGTCATGCCGGCCGCGCTGCCCCGGGGGACGATGGTGATCTGCTGCACCGGGTCCTGGGTGGGAAGGGCATGGCTTACCACGGCGTGGCCCGCCTCGTGATAGGCGGTAATGCGCTTGTCCTCCTGGATCTTCACCCGGCTGCGCTTCTCCGGTCCGGCGATGACCTTGATCACCGACTCTTGTACGTCGGCCAGGGTGATGAAGGGCTGGTTTTTCCGGGCCGCCAGCAGGGCGGACTCGTTCATCAGATTCTCCAGGTCGGCCCCGGTGAAGCCGGTGGTCTCCCGGGCGATCTCCTTCAGGTCCACGTCCTCGGCCAGGGGCTTTTTCCGGGTGTGCACCCGGAGGATTTCCTCCCGGCCCTTCATGTCCGGCCTGCCCACGTACACCTGCCGGTCGAACCGGCCCGGACGGAGCAGAGCGGGGTCCAGAATGTCCTGCCGGTTGGTGGCGGCCAGCACGATGACGCCCTCGTTGGCGGCAAAGCCGTCCATCTCCACCAGCAGCTGATTCAGGGTCTGCTCCCGCTCATCGTGTCCGCCGCCCAGACCCGCGCCGCGCTGACGGCCCACGGCGTCGATCTCGTCAATGAACACAATGGCGGGGGACTCCCGCTTGGCCTGGTCGAACAGGTCCCGGACCCGGGACGCGCCCACGCCCACGTACAGCTCCACGAAGTCGGAGCCGGAGATGGACAAAAACCGCACCCCGGCCTCCCCGGCCACCGCGCGGGCCAGGAGGGTTTTGCCGGTGCCCGGCGGGCCCACCAGCAGCACGCCCTTGGGGATGCGGGCCCCCAGGTCGATGAACTTCTGAGGTTCCTTCAAAAAGTCCACCAGCTCCTGGAGCTCCTGCTTCTCCTCGTCGGCCCCGGCCACGTCTGCGAAGGTGACGGCGCTGTCCTTGCCGCCCTCCACGGCACGGGCCCGGCCAAAGCGGCTCATGCCGCCCTGACCGCCTCCGCCGCTCCCCTGGGTGGACTGCTGGTGGGCATTGAGCAGCATCCAGATTCCCAGCGCCAGCAGAGCCGACACCACGCAGGGCAGCAGCACGATGAGCCACAGGGGCATCTCGTACCCCTTCTGGAAGTCGTAGTTTTTGATGATGCCCCGCTGGTGCTGCTCCTCGATGAGGCCGCCAAATTCCTGACGAAAGGCGTTTACATCCGCCAGATTGTGGCGCTGGAAGGAGCCGTTTTTCAGCTCCATGGACAGCGAGCCGCTGCCGTCCACCACGAAGCGGACCACCTGCTCATTCTGGAACAGCTCTGTCACGCCGGCATAGCTGACCTGATCCTTGTTCCCGCTGCTGAACATGGTCAGTCCCCACAGCAGGACCGCCGCCACCGCTGCATACAGGGCGATGCTCCTGATTCTACTTTGCTTCAAAACGGGTTATTCTCCTTACAATGCGGCAGACCGCTTATTTTTCGTACACGGAGTGCTTGAGCACCCCCACATAGGGCAGATTGCGGTACTTTTCATTGTAGTCCAGGCCGTAGCCCACGATGAAGGCGTCCGGGATGGTGAAGCCCGCGTAATCGGCGGTGATGGGCTTGGTGCGGCGCTCCGGCTTATCCATCAGGGTACAGATGCGGATGGAGGCGGGCTTGCGGGCACGCAGCACGTCCATGAGGTAGTACAGGGTGTTGCCCGAGTCCAGGATGTCCTCCACGATGATGAGGTCCCGGCCCTCAATGGAGTCGGACAGGTCCTTTTTGATCTCCACCTGTCCGGAGCTGACGGTGCCCGCCCCGTAGGAGGACACCACCATGAAGTCCACCGTCACATCCAGGTTGATGGACCGGGTCAGGTCGGCCATGAAGATATAGGACCCCCGGAGAACGGACACCAGCATGGGCCTGCGTCCGTAGTAGTCGGCGGTGATTTGAGCGCCAAGCTCCTTCACCCGCCGGCGAAGCTCCTCCTCGGTGTACAGGATCTGCTCTACGTCTTTGTGCATGATTCATTCTCCTCTGCTTTCAAAATGATATGCAGGGCCGCCTCTCCCGGCGACCCCAGACAGACCTTTTCCGGGCCGAAGCCGCCCACGGCGGCCACCTGCTCCCAAGTGGCCAGCACGGGGACTCGATTCCGGTCATGTGCCGGAACCCGGCCTTCGATCATCAGCTTTTTCACCGTCTTCTCGGGCCGCTTGCCCAGGGTGATTTTGTCCCCCTCCCGCCGGGGGCGGATGAGGTAGCGATCCGGTTTTAAATAGAACTCCCAGGGGCTGATATACGCCTTTTCCGGACACGTCCCCTGGATACAAGTCACAGTCCAGTCCCCCCAGCGGCTTTTCCCCTCCGCCAGTTCCATGGGAGGGGGCGGTCCAGGCTCAGGCTCCGGGTCGGGGGAGAACACCAGCACCTCATACTGCCGCCGGACGCTGCCTCCCGGCACGTCCAGATGGGCGGAGGGGTCGTCCCCCGCCGCGATGGACAGGATGTTTTCCAGGTGAACCGCCTCGCCGCCCAGCCCAGCCCGCTCCAGCAGCATGGCGCAGGCCCGCAGGGCCAGGGGCCGGGGGGCCTCCCGCAGCACCCTGGCGGGGATGGCCGCGCCGGTGGGGATATCCAGCCACTGCTCCGTCAGAGGGACGGCCTGACGGTTCAGCTCCTCTTCGTCCTCCCGCAGGCGGCGGGCGGCGGCGGCGATGTGGGCGGCGGCCTGGGGATTCAGCTCCTCCAGCAGAGGGAGAAGCTGGTGGCGCACCTTGTTTCGGGTATAGGTTAAATCGGTGTTGGTTTCGTCCTCCACATGGGGGGCGCCGTTTGCGTTCAGATAAGCCTCGATCTCGCTCCGGGTCACTGACAGCATGGGCCGGACGATATTCCCACGCCGCTCCGGGATGCCCGTGAGCCCCTTGAGCCCGCAGCCCCGGATCAGGTTCATCAGCACCGTCTCGGCGTTGTCCCCGGCGTGGTGGCCGGTGGCGATGAGGGTGGGGTTTTCAGCACAGCCCGTCTCCCAGGCAGTGTCCTCCAGGAAGCGGTAACGTAAAATCCGCCCCGCCTCCTCTACGGAAAGTTTTTCCCGAAAGGCATACTCCTCCACGTTATCGCGGCAGGTGTACAGCGGGACGTTCTGCCTCCCGCACCAGTCCCGGACAAAGTCCTCGTCCCGCCGGGCGGTGGGACGCAGAGCGTGGTTGAAATGGGCCGCGCACACTGTCCAGCCGTATTTCTCCCGCCCCTCCAGCAGGCGGCACAGCAGATACATGGAGTCCGCCCCGCCGGACAGGGCGCACAGCACCCCGCTGCCGGGGGGGATCAGATCGAATCGAAAGCCGTCCGCCATCAGTAGTCATCCTCGTCGTCGTATTGGGACAGGTTGCGGAAGGTGGTGAACTCGGGCCGCCACTCCAGCTTGACGGTGCCCGTCTCGCCGTGGCGGTTCTTGGCCACGATGCACTCGGCCACGTTGGGCATGTCCGTGTCCTCGTCGTAGTAGCTGTCCCGGTAGAGGAACAGCACGATGTCCGCGTCCTGCTCGATGGCACCGGAGTCACGCAGGTCGGACAGCATGGGCCGCCGCTGGGTGCGGGACTCGTTGGCGCGGGACAGCTGGGACAGGCAGATCACCGGCACATTCAGCTCCTTGGCCATCAGCTTCAGGGAGCGGGACATGTCGGACACGATCTGCTGGCGGTTGTCGCTGGCCCGGGTGGGCCCGCCCGCGGAGGTCATCAGCTGGAGATAGTCGATGACGACCAATCCCAGATCGTCGATGCGGCGGCATTTGGCGTTGATATCCGCCACGGACAGGGAGGCGTCGTCGTCGATAAACATCTTGGACTGGCTCAGATTGGCCACGGCCATGGCCACCCGGCTCCACTCGTCCTCCCCCGCGATGCGGCCGGTGGACAGCTTCTTGTTGTCCATCAGGCATTCGGTGGACACCAGGCGCATACCCAGCTGGGCGCGGCTCATTTCCAGCGAGAACACCGCCACGCTCTTGCCCGAGTGCTTGGCAGCCTCCACGCCGATGTTCAGCGCCAGGGAGGTCTTGCCCACGCCGGGCCGGGCGGCCAGGATGATGAGGTCGGAGTTGTTCAGCCCCGAGATGCGCCGGTCCAGGTCGATGAGGCCGGTGGAAATGCCGGGAAACTCGCCCCCCTGGGCCTGGAGAGTCTTGACGGTCTCATACACCTCGCTCATGACGGCGGAAATGGGGGTCATGCCGGTAGCGGAGCGGCCCTGGCGGATGGCGTAGATGCGCTGCTCCGCCGCCTCCAGGATCTGGGCGGAGGTGCCGCTTTCGGCGCGGACCAGCTCGATGAGCTCCCCCGCCGTCTCCCCCACCCGGCGCAGCAGGGCCTTGTCCGCCACGATGTCCACATAGTCCATCACGTTGGCGGCGGTGGGGGTGATCTCCATGAGCTGGCGCAGGTAGGGCACCGTGGTGTTCTCGTCGTACACCCCGGCCTGCTTCATCCGGTCCACCACCGTCACCGGGTCGATGGTCTCAAACCGGTTGAACATGGTGAACAGCACCAGAAACAGCTCCTGATTCTGGCGCATATAGAAGTCGTCGGGCCGCAGGCGCTCCATCACCCTGGAGACGCACCGCTCGTCGATGAGCATGGAGCCCAGCACCGACTGCTCGGCCATGACGGAGTGGGGCATCTGCAGTTCGTTCAGTTCCTCGCCGGGCACAGGCTCATCTCCTATCCGTTGCGTTTTCCGCTGCGCGGGGGCGCGGGCCCCTACCGGTCCTCAATGACCAGCAGGTTGATGACCCCGGACACCTCGCTGCCCAGCTTGCACTTGACCTCAAAGGTTCCAAAGGATTTGATGGGCTCGCTGAGCACGATCTTGCTCTTGTTCACGTCGATGCCGTGCTGGGCTTTCAGCTCGTCGCTGATCTCCCGGCTGGTGATGGAGCCGAACAGACGGCCCCCCTGGCCCGCCTTGGCCCTGATCTTCACCTGGCAGCCCTTGAGCTGCTCCGCCGCGGCCTGGGCCTGGGCCTTCTCCTCGGCCAGCCGGGCCTGCTTGGCCTTGTCCTGCATCTTCATGGTGTTGACGTTCTCGGCGGTGGCCTCCACCGCCAGCTTCCGGGGCAGGAGGAAGTTGCGGCCGTAGCCGTCGGACACCTCCACCATCTGGCCCTTCTTGCCCTGGCCCTTTACGTCCTGCTGTAAAATGACTTTCATGATACGTTCCTCCAATTCGGTATGGGGCTGCGCCCCCAAGAATATGTTTTATGACCGCTCTTTTTCATCCTCGCCGTCAAAGTAGCGGTCCAGCGCGGCGTGGAGCTCCGAGAGCACCTCTTCCAGGGTTTTGCCGGGGATCTGGGCTCCTGCGGCCCCGGCGTTGCCGCCGCCCCCCAGCGCCTCCAGAATCACCTGCACGTTGGTGGCGCTGAGACTGCGCCCGGAGATGACCACCCGCCCCTCCTCGGGGTAAAGAACGAAGGAGGCGCCGATGCCCGCGATGTTCAACAGTTCGTCCGCCGCCTTGGCCGCCGTCACCCGCCCCACCTGATTGCGGGACACGGCGATGGCGATGTCCTTGCGGTACATTTTGGCGTTCTGGATGATGCCGTACTTGGCCACCGCGTCGTTCAGGTCGGTCTGGAACAGCTTGCGCACCTCGCCGGTGTCGCCTCCGGCCCGGCGGAGCATGGCCGCCGCCTCAAAGGTGCGCCCCCCGGTGCGCATGGTGAAGTTCTTGGTGTCCAGCATCAGCCCCGCCATCAGCGCCTCCGCCTCGCCGCTCAGCAGGTCGGCGGGCTCCATCAGGTAGCCGATGAGCTCCGACACCAGCTCGCAGGCGGAGGAGGCGTAGGGCTCGTGGAAGTTCAGGTCCGCGCCCTCAATATAGGTGGCCGCCCTCCGGTGGTGGTCAACGACCGCCACCTTATTGCACGAGTCCAGCAGCTCCCGGTTCTGGACCTGCTCGGGCCGGTTGGTGTCCACCACCACCAGCAGGGAGCGGGAGTCCGCCCGGAGCATGGCCTCCTGGCTGTCCAGCAGCACGCCCTCATACTGGGGCATCTTTGCCACGCGCTCGTACAGCTCGTCGGCGGGAGTGCTCACATGGTCCCGCACAATATAGTGCGCAACTCCCTTCATCCGGGCGATGGCGCATATGCCCACCGCCGCGCCCACCGCGTCGAAGTCGGGGGACTTGTGGCCCATGACCATGACGCAGGAGGCGTCCGCCACCAGCTCGCCCATGGCGGAGGCCATGACCCGGCTCTTGACCTTGGTGCGCCGCTCGGTTTCCTTGCTGCGCCCGCCGAAGAACTCGAAGGTAAAACGGTTCTTGACCACCGCCTGATCGCCCCCGCGGGACAGGGCCATCTCCACCGACAGGCTGGCGAAGCGGTACAGCTCGTCAAAGGTGTCCGCGTCCACCCCGATGCCGATGGTGAGGGTGGCGGGGATGCCGGCGGGATTGACCACCTCCCGCACGCTGTCCAGCAGGGAGAACTTCTCCTCCTTATAATCCGTCAGGTACTGTTCTTCAAAAAGAAGCAGGTAGCGGTCCCGGTCCAGCCGCAGGAACGCGCCGTGGGACTGCTCCGCCCAGTCGGTGAGCCGCTGGACGATGTCGCTGAGCATGGCCGAGCGGATGTTCTCGTCCTGCCCCTTGATGGCGTCCTCGTAGTTGTCCAGCAGCAGCAGGGCCAGCACGGGCTTGGTGGCCTTGTAGATGTCCCTGGTGTCGGCCAGATCGGTGACATCCAGCCAGTAGGTGGTGGCAAGCAGTCCGTCCGACTGATCGGCGGCGGGCCGGGCCATGTCCCCGAACACCTGATAGCGCCGCCCGTCCAGCTCCACCTCAACCGGGCACTCGCTTTTGCCCTCCAGCAGCCAGCGGCTGTCGAAGCTGGGGGCCAGGTCGGCCATTTTGGTGTCGAACATCCGCTCCTGGTCCCCGGTGAGGCGCAGGAAGCGGTCGTTGGACCACACCACCTCATCGGTGTCCGGCCGGAACATCACCAGGGGGAGGGGGCAGTTCAGAGTGCTCTCCCGGGTGGCCTGATCCATGCTGTCCATGATCTCCTTGAGGAAATTGTCGGCCTCCCGCTTGCGCCGGAAGGCGGAGGCCGCATAGGCGATGAGCAGCACCCCGATGACGATCAGCTCCGCCACCGCCGCCTTTTGGTGGTCCAGCAGAGCGGTGACGCCCGCGAAGGCCAGCATCACGGCGAAGTACAGCCCGATGCGGGGGGCCAGCATCCGCGTCAGCTTTTGATACACCTCGACCACCTCTTTCAGTCACTGTTCGGGAAGGGAGCGTATTCCATAGATATTAGATTATACCAAAACCAAACGACAAAAACAAGACCACATGACAAATCCGATTTCTTTGTTATTTATTTGAAATCAAGGGTTGATAAGTTGGGAGCGGGGTGATAAAATCTTAAAGGAAATGGGGGGGATTGCTGTGTGTCGCCCCTGTGAAAGTAAGAGAGGTGAAGTATTATGTCTTTAGAGGCCATCCAAAAGGTCACCGAGGCGGAGCAGGCCGCGAGGGAGCGGCGGGCCGAGGCGGCGGAGGAGGCCAAGCGCATCGTAGCCGACGCGGAGCGGGCGGGCAGGCAGCTCGTCCAGGACCAGCGAGCCCGCGCGGAGCAGGAGGCGAAGGCCATGCTGGCCGACGCCGAGGTCCAGGCGGAAAAGCAGGCGGAGAAAACCCTGGCGGACAATGACGCCAAGTGCGAGGCGCTGAAGCAGGCGGCCCGCAAGCGTCTGGACAAGGCCGCCGGGCTCATCGTCGGAAGGGTAGGGAACAGCTGATGGCCATTGTCAAAATGAAACGGCTGCGGCTGCTGGCCCTGCGCCCCGAGCGGGAGAAGCTGCTGCGCGCCCTGCAAAGCCTGGGCTGCGTGGAGATCCGGGAGCCTGCCATCGACCTGTCCGACCCCGAGTGGGAGGGACTGGCCAAGCCCGAAGCCGCGGGGCTGGAGAAGGCCAGGGAGCAGAGCCTGCTCCTGAACGGCGCCCTGGACGTGCTGCGCAGGTACGCGCCCGCCAAGGACGGCCTGTTTACCCCCCTCCCCCAGGCTACCGAGGCGCAGCTCTTCGAAGACCGCGCCTACGCCGACGGCCTGAAGGCCGCCGGACAGGTGCTGGAGGCGGAGCAGGCCCTGGCAGCCAAGGCGGCGGAGCGCGCCAAGCTCCAGACCCAGAAGGCGTCGCTGGAGCCCTGGTCCAGCTTGGACGTGCCCCTGGACGAGGAGGGGACGGCCACGGTGCCCGTGCATTTCTGCTCGGTCCCCGTCAAGACCAGCTTCGCCGCCCTGGAGGCGGCGGTGGGTCAGGCCACCGAGCTGGCCCAGCTCATCCGCGCGGGCAGCGACAGGGAGCTGCAATACTTCCTGCTCATCTGCCACCACTCGGCCCTGGGCAGCTGCAATGAGGCCATGCGGCCCTTCAGCGCGTCCCGGGTCACCCTGCGGGGCTGGACGGGGACGGCGGCGGAGAACATCGCCCTGCTGGACAACCGCATCGCCGCTTTGGAGCGCGAGGCGGAGCAGGCCCGGGCCGGCATCACCGCCCTGGGGGGCAAGCGGGATCTGCTGCGCCGCTGCGTGGACCGGGCGTCCCAGGAGATCAGCCGGGAGGAGAACAAGCTCCGGCTCATCGACACCGACGCCGCCTTCCTTATGGACGGCTGGCTGCCCGCCGAGAACCAGGGGCAGCTGGAGAAGATGCTGGGCGGCTTCAACTGCGCCTGGGAGATCGCGGAACCCACCAAGGACGAGTACCCCGAGGTCCCCATCAAGCTGAAAAACAACCCCGTCACCGCGCCCTTTACCGCCATCACCGAGATGTACGCCATGCCCGCCTACGACACCGTGGACCCCAACCCGCTGATGGCCCCGTTCTTCATCCTGTTCTTCGGGTTCATGATGAACGACATCGGCTACGGCGTGCTGATGGTGCTGGGCACCGCCTTTTTCCTGGCCAAGGCCAAGCCCAAGGGCGGTATGAAGAACATGATGTCCATGTTCTTCATGTGCGGCATCAGCTCCATCTTCTGGGGCTGTCTCACGGGCAGCTTCTTCGGCGACTTCCTTGCCAAGCTCTTTGAGCTCACCGGCGCGTCCGTCCCCGGCTATCACGACGCGGCGGGCGCCTTCGTCTGGTTCTGGAAGCCCCTGTTCACCCCCATCAACGACACCATCACCGTCATGATCGGCTCCATGATTCTGGGCGTCATCCAGGTGTTCGTGGGCATGGCCGTCAGCGTGGAGGAGAAGTTCCGCCACGGCAACCCGCTGGACGCCGTCACCCAGGAGATTGCCTGGTATTGCATCCTCATCGGCACGGCCCTGGCCATCGGCGGACCCATGATTCCGGGTGCTCCCACCGCGCTGGGCACCGTGGGGCTGGTGGTGCTGGTGCTGGGCGTGGTGCTGCTGCCGGTGGGCAGCGTCCTGCGCTCCAAGAGCGCCCTGGGCGCCATCACCTGGCTCTGGGACGCCTATCAGGGCATCTCCGGCTACTTCAGCGACATCCTGTCCTACCTGCGCCTGATGGCCCTGATGATGGCAGGCTCCATCATCGCCTCGGTATTCAACACCCTGGGTTCGGTGTTCGGCCTGGTCCCCTTCATCATCGTGGCCATCATCGGCAACACCCTGAACCTGGTGCTCAACCTGCTGGGCTGTTATGTCCACACCATGCGTCTGCAATGCCTGGAATTCTTCGGGCGTTTTTATCAGGACGGCGGCAAGGCCTTCCGTCCTCTTGCAGTAGAAACCAAATATGTCGATATTTTGAAGGAGGAACACTAAAATGGTAGCGTTTTTTGAAATGGTAGGCGGCCAGGCTCTGGCCTTCATCGGCTTCGCTCTGGCGGTTGGCCTGTGCTGCATCGGCTCCGCCAAGGGCACCGGCATGGTGGGCGAGGCCGCCACCGGCGTCCTGTCCGAGACCCCCGAGCACTTCACCAAGTGCATGATCCTCCAGGCCCTTCCCGGCACCCAGGGCCTGTACGGCCTGGCCGCCGGCTTCTTCGGTCTGTTCACCCTGGGCTTCTTCTCCGGCAGCCCCGCCCAGCTCACCGTGGGCGACGGCATGGCTATCCTCTTCGCCTGCGTGCCCATCATGCTGGGCGGTCTGCTCTCCGCCATCGCTCAGGGCCGCGTAGCCGCCGCCTCCGTCAGCGCCATCGTGGCCAAGAAGCCTGACGACTACATGAAGGGCGTCATTATGTGCGGTATCGTGGAGTTCTACGCCATTCTGTCCCTGGTGGGCACCATCCTGATGCTGATGTACGCCCTGTAATTTGGGTGCGATTTGATTTTGAGAAAGGCGGTAAGCCAAATAAATGAACGGAATTGAAAAGATTACCGCACGCATCGCGCAGGACGGCGAGGCTGAGAACGGCGCCCTGCTGGCCCAGGCCCGCGCCCAGGCGGCGGAGATCACCGCCAGGTATCAGGCCCAGGCCAAGGCCGAGGCGGACGAGGTGCTCTCACAGGGCCGCGCCGCCGCCGAGGACCGGGAGCGCCATCTGGATTCCATGGCCCAGATGGAGTGCCGCAAGGCGGTGCTCACCGCCAAGCAGGACGTGATTGAGGAGGCGTTCCAGCTGGCCCACAAGAAGCTGCTGGAGCTGCCCACGGAGAAGTACGTGGAGCTGCTGGCGGAGCTGGCCGTGCAGGCGTCCACCACCGGGAGGGAGAAGCTGATCTTCTCCCCCAGCCACCGCGCCCAGGTGGGCAAAGCGGTGGTGACGGCGGCCAACAAAAAGCTGGCCGAGGCCGTCGCCCCCAAGCTGCCCGGGGAGGTCGCCGGCTCCAAGGCCGGGGCCATTCTGGACAGGGTGGTCACCGGGGCCTCCGCCGTCCTCAGCGGCACTGCCATGCTCACCCTGTCCGAGGAGACCCGCCCCATGGACGGCGGCTTTATCCTCAGCGACGGCGCGGTGGAGGTCAACTGCACCTTTGACACTCTCATCCGGCTCCAGCGCGGCGCGCTGGCGGGCGAGGTGGCCAAAGTGCTGTTTGACTGACCGGCCCCTTTCAAACTGGAATGAAAGGGGGAAAAAACTTGTCAAAAGTGAAGAAAATCAAAGAAAACGACTTTCTGTCCATCTCCGCCCGGGTGCGGGTGCTGGAGACCAAGCTGCTCACCGCCGAGCGGATGGAGCGGATGATCGACGCCAAGGACGTGAACGACGCGGCCAAGGTATTGGGCGAGTGCGGCTATCCGGACCTGCCCGAGGTCACCTTCTCCGCCCTGGAGGCCATGCTGGCCGACGCCCAGGCCGCGCTGTTCGCGGACATGGGCAAGGCGGTGGGCAACGACGCGCTGATCGACGTATTCCGCTGCAAATACGACTACCACAACGCCAAGACGCTGGTCAAAGCCGAGGCCTTGAAGCTGGACCAGGACCGTCTGCTTCTGGGCGGCGGCCGGTACGCCCCCGCAGAGCTGGCGGAGGACTACCGCCGGGAGGACCTGCGGGCCTATGCCGACACATTCCGGGAGGCCATCGGCCACGCCCGGGAGGTGCTGGGCTCCTCCGGCGATCCCCAGCAGGCCGACATCATCTTGGACCGGGCCTATTTTGAGGAGCTGGCAGTACTGGCCAAGCAGTCCGGCAGTAAGTTCCTGGAGGGCTATGTCACCACCCTCATCGACGGGGCCAATCTGCGCTCCGCGGTCCGCGCCGCGAGGCTGGACAAAGCAGGAGAATTCCTGCGCTCCGTACTGGTGGAGGGGGGCAGCGTGTCCCCGGACGCCATCGCCAAGGTGAAGGGCACCGAACTGGGCAAGGTGTTCAAGAACACCGCGTTCAAGACCGCCGCTGAGGCGGGGGCCGCCCTGGCCGTCCCCAATGGAGGCGCCCTCACCGACTTCGAGCGGATGTGCGACGACGCGGTGATGGCCTACCTTGCCAAGGCACGGATGATCCCCTTCGGGGAGCAGCCCGTGGTGGCCTATCTCTACGCCCGTGAGGCCGAGGCCACCGCCATCCGCATCATCCTCACCGGGCGCATGGCGGGCATCGACGGAAACACCATCCGGCAGCGTCTGCGCCGGGCCTATTGTTGAGAAAGGGGGAGGCAAATGGCAGCAAACAGCTATCAGATCGCCGTTCTGGGCGATCAGGACAGCGTCATGGGCTTCAAGGCCCTGGGGCTGACGGTCTTTCCCGTGGACAACGTGGATCAGGCCCGCCACACCCTCCACCGCATCGCCAAGGAGGACTTCGCGGTGGTCTACCTTACCGAGCAGTTCGCCGCCCAGATGGAGGCGGACATCGCCCGATACAAGGATGAGCTGACCCCCGCCATCATCCTGATCCCCGGCAAGGAGGGCAGCCTGGGTATGGGCATGGCCAACATCAAGAAGTCCGTGGAACGGGCGGTCGGCGCGGATATTTTGTAACATGTTTGCGCGTGCGGGGGTGATATCATCTGTTCGCACACAACGCACGCGGCCAGCGGGCGGATGATATCCGCCCCTACGAAGCATTTCAAGAAATCAACCCAGAAAGAAGGTATAAAAAGCCTATGGGAAAAGTAGTTAAGGTCTCCGGCCCCCTGGTGGTGGCCACCGGCATGGCGGACGCCAACATGTCCGACGTGGTCCGCGTGGGCCCCGAGCGCCTGATCGGTGAGATCCTCACCATGAACGGCGACTCCGCCTCCATCCAGGTCTATGAGGAGACCTCCGGCCTGGGCCCGGGCACCGAAGTGGTGACCACCGGCTCCCCCATGAGCGTGGAGCTGGGCCCCGGCATGATCGAGAACATCTATGACGGCATCCAGCGCCCGCTGGAGAAGATCATGGAGAAGGTCCGCGGCAACAACCTCCCCCGCGGCGTGGAGGTCCCCGCCATCGACCCCGACAAGAAGTGGGAGTTCACCCCCGTGGCCAAGGCCGGCGACACTGTTGTCGGCGGCGACATCATCGGCACCGTCCCCGAGACGCCGGTGGTGCTCCACAAGATCATGGTGCCCCCCACCCTCAAGGGCACGCTGAAGAGCGTGGTAAGCGCCGGGCAGTACAACGTCCACGAGACCGTGGCCGTGCTGGTGAAGGAGGACGGCACCGAGGTCAATCTGGCCATGAGCCAGAAGTGGCCCGTCCGTGTGGGCCGCCCCTATAAGCACAAGTATCCCCCCATCAAGCCCCTGTCCTCCGGCCAGCGCATTGTGGATACGTTCTTCCCCGTGGCCAAGGGCGGAACCGCCGCCATCCCCGGCCCCTTCGGCTCCGGCAAGACCGTCATGCAGCACGCCCTGGCCAAGTGGTCGGACGTGGATATCGTGGTATATATCGGCTGCGGCGAGCGCGGTAACGAGATGACCGACGTGCTGCGGGAGTTCCCCGAGCTGGTGGACCCCCGTACCGGCGAGACGCTGATGAAGCGCACGGTGCTCATCGCCAACACTTCCGACATGCCCGTGGCCGCCCGTGAGGCGTCCATCTACACCGGCATCACCATCGCCGAGTACTTCCGTGACATGGGCTACGACGTGGC
>CAJULJ010000012.1 GCA_910587395.1 uncultured Oscillospiraceae bacterium
CGGCTGACCAACTCCACCCAGGACGTGCTGGAAAAGCGCATCGCGGCCCTGGAGGGCGGCGTGGCGGCTCTGGCTACGGCTTCCGGCGCGGCGGCCATCACCTATACCATCCAGGCGCTGGCCCAGGCCGGAGACCACATTGTGGCCCAAAAGACCATCTACGGCGGCAGCTATAACCTGTTGGCCCACACCCTGAGCCAGTTTGGTGTCTCCACCACCTTTGTGGACGCCCACAACCTGGATGAAGTCACCGCCGCCATCCAGTCCAACACCAAGGCGGTCTATTTGGAGACGCTTGGCAACCCTAATTCCGACATTCCCGACATCGACGCCATCGCATCTATCGCCCACAGCCACGGCCTGCCTCTGGTCATTGACAACACCTTCGGCACGCCCTACCTGATCCGGCCCATTGAGCACGGCGCGGACATTGTGGTCCACTCCGCCACCAAGTTTATTGGCGGACACGGCACCACTCTGGGCGGCATCATCGTGGACTCCGGCAAGTTCGATTGGAAGGCAAGCGGTAAGTACGCCCCCATTGCCGAGGCCAATCCCAGCTATCACGGTGTGTCCTTTGTGGACGCCGCCGGACCCGCCGCTTTTGTCACCTACATCCGGGCCATCCTCCTGCGGGACATGGGCGCGGCAATCTCCCCCTTTAACGCCTTTCTGCTGCTCCAGGGGGTGGAGACCCTGTCCCTGCGGCTGGACCGCCACGCCGAAAACACCAGGAAGGTGGTGGAGTTCCTGTCCAAGCACCCCCAGGTGGAGAAGGTGAACCACCCCTCTCTGCCGGACCACCCCGACCACGCCCTGTATGAGAGGTACTTCCCCCACGGCGGCGCGTCTATTTTCACCTTTGAGATTAAAGGCGGCCAGGAGGAGGCCCACAAATTCATTGACAGCCTGGAGATTTTCTCCCTGCTGGCCAATGTGGCGGACGTGAAGAGCCTAGTGATCCACCCGGCCACCACCACCCACTCCCAGCTCTCCCCGGAGGAGCTGGCCGACCAAGGCATCAAGCCCAACACCATCCGGCTGTCCATCGGCACGGAGCACATCGACGACATCCTCGCCGATCTGGAGAAGGGCTTCGCTGCCCTCTCCAAGTAGAGCGCCAAGGCGTAGAGACGCGGCCCCTCCCGGTTGGGAGGGGCCGCCTTTCGTTCTCAGTGGATGGTGGAGATGTAGGTGTAGGCGTCGTCGGTCTGGTCAAAGCGGAAGCCCACGTTCTCGAAGCCGCTGCCGGTGAAGCGGAGGGTCCAGACGGCGATGCAGTCGGTGGTGAAGGGGTTGACGGGCATAGCCAGGTTGAAGGTGCCGTCGTCGTTGAAGAAGTAGTTCATGCAGTATTCGTAGGTTTCGGGGGTGAAGCCGTTCTGTTGGACGTTGTCCCAATGGGTGAGGGTGACAGAACGGTCGTCATTGATGTCGTCAAAGCGGATCTCCGCGCTGGCCCCCTGGTAGGTAATGGTGACGGAATGGGTATCGTCATGCACAACGGCTTCGACGTTGGCGTTGAAGTCCTCCATCAGCGGTTCCCAGTCGTGGACATAGGCGGCGGTGGCGGCGGGGTCGGTTCCCAGGTCATAGACCGTCAGCTGGTACTGCTGGTCGGTGCCCCCCTGGAACAGGTGGGTAATGACGGCGAAGGGGCCGAAGGTGCCCTTGGGCCCCCAGCCGAAGCCCTCCAGGGGCATGAGCTGGGGCGCGTGGCCGCTGGTGGACATGGCGGAGAAAAAGCCGCTCTGGTAGGAGAACACCTGGGTGAGCCGGTCCTCCACCTGGAACATGGTCTCATTCCCGTGGTTTCGGGTGAACATCCACACGGGGTAGCCGTTCATCTGGCCCACCAGATACCACTGCTCCGGGTCCTCCGGGACCTGCTCATAGGAGGTGACAAGGGTGTAGTCCATGCCGTCGATGGCGTAGCGGCCCGGCTCCAGAGGGGGCTGGGGCACGTTGGAGAAGAAATGGGGCGGGGTGGTGTAGGGGTCGAAGGGCTCCACGCCTGCAGTGGCCAGCACCGCGGCCTTCGCGTGGTCCTTCATGGCGTTGACGGCGGCCCAGTACTCCTCGCCCAGCTCACCGTCCTGATACCGTCCATCATCGGCCCACAGGATGGCGTAATACTCGTCGCCGCTCCGGGCGAAGATGTCCACGGCGGGCCAGAGCTGCTGGTCCAGCCGCTCCTGAATCCCGGCCTCGTCCATTCGGTACAGGTTCAGCAGCCAGCCGCTCCACAGGTCCTGCCACTTGGGGTCACTGAGCCAGTAGGAGGCCAGACAGCTCACCTCGCCGCCCATGGCTGGGGAGGCGCTCACCGTGTCCCGCCACTCCTCCGGCACGTCCATCAGCCGGGCCTGGAGGGTGTCCAGGGGCGAGACGTACGGTTCAAGGCCCTCAGTGCGCAGCACCTGCTGTTCGGCAAAGGCCCGGATGGCCTGATAGGCGGCGGTGAAGGGCTCGGAATCCGCCATCTGGAACCGTGGGTTCCCGGGCCACTCAAGAACGTAGTAGAACTCCTCATCCTGGGCAATGATCTGTGTAGGCTCGTCGCTTATCTGCGGCCAGCCGCGACCGTCGATGAGACTTCGTTCCCATCGATGCACGTCCAGCAGCCAAGAGGACTGCTCGCTTTCCCACTCGGCGGGCACGTCCCACCAGTAGCTGACAAGGGCGATGTCATTGATGCCTGCCTTGGTTTCCGACGCGCTGGCCGTTACGGTGGGCTTCAGCTCCTCCGGCACGTCCATTAACCGCTCCCGAAGGGAGTCCGCAGACAGGCCCGTGGGGACAGGGTCCTTCTCCGGTGCGCCGGTGAAGGTGAAGCCCACAGTGAGTCCCAGGACCAACACCAGCGCCAAAGCTAGGGCAAGGACGGTCTTGGGCTTGCGGGCGATGAGCTTGACCCGTTCCCGCACCCGGCGCTTGCTCCCGGTCATGGTGGTGGCGGTCTGGAGCAGGGAATTGCGCCCCGCCGCGATCATGGCAACCAGCGTGCGCCCGTAGGGAAGCCGCTCCGCCTCCCCCAGGCGGCGGATGGCCCCCGCGTCACAGGCCAGCTCGCAGTCCTGCCTGGACATGGCTGCCGCCCACCACACCAGCGGATTAAACCAGTACAGGCACAGGCACCGCACCAGCGCCCACCAGTGGTCGCGGTGGCGGTAATGGGTGGTCTCGTGGGCCAGCACATGGCGCATCCGGTCCGGGTCCTCTGCCGCAGCGGGGGTGACAAAGACTGCGGGGCGGAACACACCGCACAGGCAGGGGGAGGGCAGGGCGCCGGACACGAATACGGGCAGGCCGCAGGATTCCTCAATTTCAATCAGCTCCGCCCTGCCCAATTTCCGCCGCAGCCGCAGGTTCACCAGCAGGAACCAGGCCGCCATCAGCGCGGTCCCGCCCAGCCACACCGGCCTGGCGCACTTTGCAGCCAGCTCAGCCAGCGTGGGGCCGCGCATCAGTTCCCGGGCCTGGGTGTCAATGTCCATCAGGTCCCGGGGGGTGAGCTGGGCGGTGTCTGTGCCCTGCTTGCGGTACTGTTCAATGACCTGGGCATAGGCGCTGTCGTAGGACTGGGCCGGGAGGGCGGCCTGACCGATGGCCTCCACCACCCGGGCGGGCTCCTCCGCCCGCTCCAGCAGGGCAAGGGCGCTGTAGGCGCTGGAGGCCAGCTCTACCGGCACCAGCAGCCGCAGGGCCACAATCAGCCACAGCGCGTACTGCATCCGGGGGTCGATCCGCCCCCGGAGCAGAGGCCGCAGGGCGGCGACCAGCACAATGAGGATAGATGATGTGATCAAAATCGACTTCATTTTGACTCCTCCTCCGCTTTGTCCAAAATAGCGTACAGCTCGTCAATATCCGCGCGGGTCAGGCTGGAGCGGTCCACCAGTGAGCTGAGCAGCAGCCCTACGCTGCCCTGAAAGGCCCGTTCCAGCAGGGAATCGGTCTCCGCCGCCGCCGCGTCCGCCCGGGCCAGCGCCGCCCGGAACACCTTGGCCCGGCCTGACAGCTCGTAGCTTATGAGACCTTTTTCTTCCATCCGGCGTACCATAGTAGTGACGGTGCTTTTGGCCCAGCCCGCGCTGTCCCGCAGCGCCCGCACTAGCTCCATCAGGGTCTTAGGGCCCGTCCACAGGCATTCCATCACCCGCCATTCGCTGGGGGAGAGGGTATCCCGCGCTTTTTCCTCCATATCCACAGCTCCTTTCCTGTCAAGTCGGTTTACTGTTGTAAGCCTATTCTAGCAGGTTGGACTACGATTGTCAACCATTTTTTTCGGGTGCTGGTTCTAGACGCGGGGAGCTGCCTGTGATATAATATGGCAAAGAGTGCCCGGCGTGAAAAAGCCAGGGTATTTATTGGGAGAAACTGTTAAATTCTATGCGCGTTTGCGCGGAAGGAGGAGTTTAAAATGGACGGTCGTTTTGAATGGCGGGAGGAGTACAGCATTGGAGTGGACGTCATTGACAACGAGCACCGGCGGCTGTTTCAGATCATCAACAAACTCTTCAGCTTTCGGGATGAGGAGAAGGACAACCAGTGGGTCTGCCAGGAGGGCATCAAGTATTTTAAGGGCCACGCCATGAAGCATTTTGCGGATGAAGAGGCCTATATGAAATCCATCGGCTATCCGGAGCTGGAGCGGCACCGGGCCATCCACCGCAGCTTTCGGGAGAATACCCTGCCGGCTCTGGAGGAGGAGATGGAGCGGACGGGCTATTCCAAGGAGGCGCTGGACCATTTCCTGGGCGTGTGCGCCGGGTGGCTCATCGGGCATACCCTGACGGAGGATCAGGCCATCCGGAACGGAGAGGCGGGCACCTGGGAGGGCCTGCTGCCGGAGGAGGAGCTGGCCGCCATGAAAAAGGTGATTGTCCAGTTGGTGTTTGACATGTTCCACTTGGAGTCCCAGCTCATCAGCGACGCCTACGGCGGGGAGAAGTTCGGCGACGGCGTCTATTGCCGCTTGGTGTACGGCACAGGGGAGCAGGAGGAGAAGCAGGAGATCTTGATGGTCTTTGAGGAGAAGCTGCTGATTAACACGGTGGGACAGGTCATGGGCATTCAGACCAACAAGCTGGACGCCATGCTGGTCAACGCGGCCCGGTATACGGTCCGGCAGTTCGTGGGGCGGGTGATGGAGCATCTGCCGGCCTTTGGCGGCTATGACCTGAAGGAGGAGAATCTGCTGTCCTATGAGCAGTTCCACCGGGTATTCCAACGGAAGAAACCTCAGGTGAGCCTACTGTTCAACACCGGCGGGTCGGGATATTTCGCCTACTGCGTTATCGCCCCCCATCTGCTGGAGAAGGGTGTGGGCATTTCCCTTGAGCGCGAGAACGCCATGGACGAGGTGGAGAAGTACCTGAGCCGGCGGGAGAAGCGCGAGAAAGAGATTTCGCATAAGCGGAAAATCTTGGTGGTGGACGACTCCGCCACCATCCGCCACGCGATGAAGGGCCTGCTGGGGGATGGGTATGAGATCCAGCTGGCGGAGTCCGGGGTGGCGGCCATCCGGGCCATCAGCCTGAACCGGCCCAGCCTGGTGCTGCTGGATTACGAGATGCCGGTGTGCGACGGAAAGCAGACGCTGGAAATGCTCCGTTCCGAGCCATCCTTCGCGGATATTCCGGTGATTTTCCTCACCGGGCGGAGCGATCCGGAGGCGGTGCGGTCGCTGCTGGCCCTGAAACCGGCGGGATACCTGCTGAAGGATTTGAAGCATGAGGACATCAAGAAAAAAATCGACGACTTTTTTGAAAAGCAGAAAAAATAACGCTCCGGGTTTTGCCGGAACATAAAGCAGGGAGGACCGCGAAAGCGGTCCTCCCGTCATGTTTGTGATGCGTTACGCTTCGCAGGCGGCGTCGGGCTCGTCCACATCCAAGCCCAGCTGCCGCAGCTGCCGGCGCAGGCGGGCCGGGTCGTTGTGGTAAACGATGCCGTTCAGCCCGCAGAGGATGGCGGCCTCCACATTGTGGGGGACGTCGTCGATGAATACGCATTCCTGGCCCTCCAGGGCGAATTTGGCAAGGAACTGCTGATAAATTCTCGGCTCCGGCTTGACCATGTGGTGGTCGGCGGAGATGAACTCCCCGTCAAAAAACTGAAGGGCGGGGATGTTTTTCCGGAAGCTGTGGAAGCGGGCGCTGGTGTTGGACAGCAGGTAGATGCCGTAGCCCTTCTCCCGCAGCTCCTTCACCAGGTCATAGACGCCGTCCAGCGGGGGGATGTCCTGGTGCCAGTTGTCCAGAATGTCCCGGACCGCCTGGTGCAGGCGCTCCGGAAGGCGGGCGCACACGGAGGCTACGGCCTCCTCGTCGGAGATGGCGCCCCGGTCCATCTGAATCCACTCCACGGACCGGAACAGCTCCCGGCGGATCAGCTCATAGTCTTGGGGGTCGGGGACAAAGCGGGCGGTGTAGCGCGCCGCATCGAAATTGATGAGCACGCCACCCATATCAAATACCACGTTTTTAATCATACGATGGAGACCTTTCCTTTGCTGGCTTTGAACACCACGATGAGCAGCACGCCGCTGGTGACGGTCAAAATAGAGGCCAGAGCCGCCGCCGTGCCCACCGAGTTGCGCACGATGTTGGTGTAGCTGGCGATGGTCATGGTAGCCGTCTTGCCGGTGTACAGCATGATGGAGGTGGAAAGCTCGTTGATGCAGGTGACCCAGCTGATGATGGCGCCGGACAGCACGCCGGGCAGCATCAGCCGCGCGGTGACCTTCACGAAGGTTTTCATGGGGGATACGCCCAGGTTGATGGAGGCCTCCTCCACACTGGGGTCCATCTGCATGAGGAACGCGCTGCCCGAGCGGACAGTGTAGGGCAGCTTGCGGATGATCATGGCGATGATGATGATGGAGGCGGTGCCGGTGAGCTTGATGACGGTGCCGTCGGAGGTGCGGCCCAGGTTGTTGAAGGCCACGATGTAGCACAGGCCCAGCACCGAGCCGGGAATGACGTAGGGGGCCATCATGAGCATGTCCAGCGCGCCGCCGGTCTTGCCGCGGCGGCGGACGATGACATAGGACATAAGGATGCCCAGGATGAGAATAAACACGATGGCTACGGTGGAGAACACAAAGGAGTTGCGGATGTTGGTGACCAGGCTGCGGCCCAGCTCCTGGTAGTGCTCCAGCGTGAAGCCCTCGGAAAAGACGAAGTTGGAGTAATTGGTCTTGACAAAGGAGCAGAAGATGACGATGACCTGGGGCAGGAAGGAGACCAGACTGACGACAGCCACCGGCAGCGTCACCAGGAACCGCTTGACGCCGTGATACTCCGTGATCTCAGGCGGGCGCAGGGCGGACATGGTGTAGTTCTTCCGGGCCACCCACCACTTCTGCAAAAACAGGATGACAAGGGAGATCACCACAATAATCATGGAGATGGCGCTGGCGAGGTTGGCGTTGCCGCCGGTTTCACTGAGGTACTCGTTGAAAATAAGCACCGGCAGCGTGCGAAAGTCGCCGCCCGCCAGCACGCCGGGGGTTCCGAAGTCGGCCAGGGCGGTCATGAACACCATCAGAGCGCCCGCGGCGATGGAGGGCATGACCACGGGGATGGTGACGGTGAGCAAGCGGCGCAGCTTCCCTGAGCCCAGGTTCTCCGCGCACTCCTCCACAGAGCGGTCGATGGAGCCCATGGCCCCGGATACGTAGAGGTAGACATAGGGGAACAGCTTGAGGGTGAACACCGCGCAGATGCCGCCCATGCCGTAGATGCTGGGCATCTGAAAGCCAAGAAGGCTTGACAGCCACTGGGTGACCACGCCGGCGTTGCCGAACAGGATGATCCAGCTGTAGGCCCCCAGGAAGGGCGGGCACATCAGGGAGAGGATGATGATTACATGCCAGAAGGTTTTGCCCGCGATGTTGAAGCGGGTCATGAGGTAGGCCATGGGCACCCCGATGAGGATGCTGGTGATGGTGGGCACCAGACTGACCTTCAAGCTGTTGCCCAGGGCCTGATAGTAGTACGGCTTGGTAAAGAACCGGTTGAAGTTATAGAGGGTGATGCCTTCCGCCTTGGAGGAGAAGAAGCTGTTGATGACCAGGGTGGAGAAGGGATAGACCAGAAACAGCAGGAATACCGCGAAGATCAGCAGCTTCACCCAGAACCAGAAGTCCTTGTAAAAGGGCTGGCCGTTTTTGCTCTTCAGCATGAGAGCACCTCCTCGGTGTCCTTCCGATAGAGGCTGACCTGCTTGGGATTGAAGCTGATATGTACCTCCTCGCCGTCTGGTTTCGTGGAGTCCACGTCCTTGGTGTACTCGTTCAGCTCCAGGACCTGCCCGGTGGACAGCTCCACCTCATACTGGATGAAGTCGCCCAGGAACACGGACATGTTCACCTTGGCGGGGATGCCCGTTTCACTGAAAAACAGCTGCTCAGGCCGGGCGGAGAGGATCACATCCCCGCTGTAGGGTGCGCGCAGGGGCATTTGGAAGCTGTGGCCGTCATGGAGCTTGACGGTGGCGGCGCTGGGGTCCTGGCCGTCCACGGCGCAGTCGATGAAGTTGGACACGCCGATGAAGTTGGCCACGAAGGGATTGGCGGGCTTGCGGTAGATCTCCTCCGGCTTGCCGATCTGCATGATGTTGCCTTCCTTCATAACGGCGATGCGGTCGGAGATGGCAAGGGCCTCCTCCTGGTCGTGGGTGACGTAGACGGTGGTGATGCCCAGGCGGCGCTGGAGCTTCTTGATGGTGGTGCGCATCTGGACCCGCAGCTTGGCGTCCAGGTTGGACAGGGGCTCGTCCATCAGCAGCACGCCCGGCTCGATGACGAAGGCGCGGGCCAGGGCCACCCGCTGCTGCTGGCCGCCCGACAGCTCGTTGGGCTGTCGGGCCTTGAGCTGGTCTATCTGCACCATTTTCAAAGCCTCGTCCACCCGGGGGGTGATCTCTGTTTTGGGCACCTTTCTGGCCTTCAAGCCGTAGGCCACGTTGTCCGCCACATTCAGGTGCGGGAAAATGGCGTAGTTCTGGAACACCATGCCGATGTCCCGCTTATGGGCGGGCAGGCTGTTGATGACCTGCTCGTCAAAGCAGATCTCGCCCCCGTCCACGGTGTTGAAGCCCGCGATCATGCGCAGCAGGGTGGTTTTTCCGCAGCCGGAGGGACCCAGGAGGGTGAAGAACTCGCCCTGCTCGATGTTCAGGCTGATGCCGTTGACGGCGGTGAAATCACCATATTTCTTGACGGCGTTTTTGATGATGACGGCATGACTCATAGGTCAGGCTCCTCCTCTCTAATCATTTGAGGGCGCCCCGAGGTCAGTCGGGGCGCCCTCGTAAAGGAACGTTAAGGGTGTGTGAACGAGAGGCTCAGCCCACCAGGGTGTCCTGCCACTTCTCCACGATGTCGGCCTTGTTGTTGGCGGCGTAGTCGAAGTTATAGGTCATGATCTCGAACTCGTTCAGCTGCAGCAGGCCCTCGGGGGTGATGTCGCTGCGGATGGGGCGGCGGCCGTAGTCCTTGTTCTGGGCGGACTGGCACTCGGCGGACAGCACGTATTCCACGAACAGCTCAGCCAGCTCCTGGTTGGGGCAGTTCTTCACGATGGCCACGCCGTCAGGCACGGCGGAGGTGCCGTCGGTGGGGTAGACGATCTTCAGGTGGCCGGCGTCGCTGGTGTCATACTGCACGGCGGCCTTCTCCAGGGTGATGCCGATGGGGTACTCGCCGGAGTCCACGTTCTTGTGAGCGCCGGAGGAGCCGGACTGGATGACCAGATTCTTGATCATGCTCTGAACCAGCTCCCAGCCGCCGGCGTAGTCGTCGGACTCCTCACCGTAGATCATCAGCATGGTGCACAGCTGGGTGAAGGCGGAGCCGGAGGAGGCGGGGTCGGCGAAGGCGATCTTGCCCGCCCACTTGGGATCGGCCAGATCCTTCCAGGTCTGGGGGATCTCATCCTCGGCCACCAGGTCGGTGTTCACCAGGAAGACCATGGGCAGGGGGGACTCGCCGATCCACAGGTAGTCGGGATCATACAGGGAGGAGTCCAGCAGGTCGATGCAGGAGGGCTTATAGGCCTGGAAATAGTCCTTGTAAGCGGCCAGGGAGTCGGCGCCGCCGCCCCAGAGCACGTCGGCCATGGGGGACTCGGACTCGGCGGCGATACGGTTGAGCAGGTTGCCGGTGCCGTCGGCCACCACCTCCACCTTCACGTTGGGATAGGCCTTCTCAAACATGGCCACGCCCGCGTTCAGGGGGTCGCTGTCGTGGGGGGAGTAGACGGTCAGGGAGCCGGCGTAGTCCTCGGGGGCCTTCTCGCCGGAGCCGCTGTTGTCGGTCTCCACGGGTTCGCTGGGGGCGGTGCTGGGCTCCTGGGAGGGGGCGGTGCTTGCAGTGCCATCACCGCTGCCGCAGGCCATCAGGCTGAACGCCATCACACAGGCCAGTAGCAGAGCGACCCATTTTTTCATCTTTTTCATTGATTTGGTTCCTCCATTTCCTTATGTCAGCAGCCGGTGCCGCTGCTTCTCATAGTGTACGCTTCCTGGGGCGTTTTGTCAAGAAAAATCTGTTCGATTTGACAAAAACTCGGAAGAAGAGAGCACCTAAATCATTGAAAATGCTGACATTCTGGCGGAGTGACTGCTTTTGCGGGATATTTTGGACGAGGTTGTTCTATGTTCCGCCGGGGCACTGCCGCCCGGTGTGGTCGATGGTGTAATCCTGGCCGCAGGTCCCCGGCAGGATGAGCTGGGAGATGGGGACGAAGGTATAGCCCTGCTGCAAGAGAGCCTCGATGATGCCGGGGAGAGCCTCGGGAGTGTGGAGGGCGGCGTTGTGGAAGAGCACGATGGAGCCGGGCTGCACCTTGGAGGTCACCCGTTTGGTGATGTCGGCGGCGGACAGGTCTTTCCAATCGAGGCTGTCCACGTCCCATTGAATCGGCTCAATGCCCATAGACCGTACGGCGTTGATGACGTGGTCGTCATATTCCCCGTAGGGGCAGCGGAACAGGGTGGGCTGGGTGCCCGTCACTGCGGCAATTTTCTCCCCGCATGCGGTGAGGTCGTCGATGATCTCCTGGCTGGACAGGCTGTTGAAATGGGCGTGGGTGTTGGAGTGGCTCATCACCTCGTGGTCCGCGTCGGACAGGGCCTTCACCGACTCCGGGTATTTGTCCACCCACTCCCCCACCACAAAAAAGGTGGCCTTCACATTGTACTTGCCCAGAATGTCGATGAGCTGCTGGGTGTCCTCGTTGCCCCAGGCGGCGTCAAAGCTGATGGACAGCACCTTGTAGTCCTTCTGTACGCAGTAGATGGGCAGCTGCCGGGTGGAGGCCGACGCCCCCACCACCGCCGGATGGTTCACCACCCAGAACATCATGACGGCGGCCAGGGCGCAGGCTCCGGCGGCAATAAGCTTTCGGCGCAGGTAAATAATTTTGGTTCCATTCATAATTGACCCCTCCAAAGCTGGATTTGTACCACTTTATGCCGGGAGGGAGATTTTCATGTTAAAAGGCCGCCCCGGTCGGGACGGCCTTTTCCGAATTTTAGAATGTGAGCACTTCCTGCTTTGGCTTCTCGGCGGAACTGACCGCGGCGACATGGAGCATGGGGCCGTCCTCTCCCTCATATGCCTTGTGGGGCGCGATGTGCACCACGCCGGACACGTCGGCCCAGGAGCGGTTTTCGAACGCGTCGAACCCGTCCCCCACGGCGACCAGGCCCAGGAAGGTGATGTCGTTCTCACAGCAGGTCATGGCGAACCGGCCCAGGATCACGTTGCCCGGGTACTGGGGCAGGTGGCACACCACGGTCCTGGCCCGGATGGCCTTGCCTTCATATCGCTCGGGGTGCTCCATCACGTCCACGTACCAGATGCCGAAGTCGTCGTCGGGAATGTCGATGATGTCCTGGTCCAGGTCGAAGGGGCACACGCTGTCGTCGGCATAGTCCTCGCTGGTGCCGTCGCTGTACTCCAGGTAGATGCTGGCCCGGCGGTTCACCATCTTCAGGTTCCGCTGGCGCAGAGAGTCCCGCAAGGCTTCGGTGCAGCGGTTGAATACGATGAGGTCCGCGTTGGTCAGCTTTTCCATCATCATCTGGCCCAGATTTTTGGCGTAGGTGTCGAAGGTGGCCGACTCCACCATGGTCATGATTTGGTAGAGCACCCAGTTGGCGGGCAGCGCCTCCTGGTACAGCCTTGCCAGGGACCACATGCCGTTGAACTCAATCAGAATCTGCTTGGGACGGTGCTTTTTCTCCAGCTGCTTTAAAAAGGCGGGGTTAAGGCTGGTCTCCTCCTCCACGTTCACTACGGTGACATTTTTCAATACCTTGGCGTCATACTCCTCCTCCCCCTGCTCACAGCAGAGGAGCAGGGTGCGATCCCGCAGGGCGAAGCCGTCCCGGAGGATGCCGTTGATGAAGGTGGTTTTGCCGCCCTCCAGGAAGCCGGTGAACAAATATACTGGGATGTCCATGCTGGCGCCGCCCCTTTACAGGCCGAACAGGGCGGCCAGCCTGTCCTCTTTCAGCTCGGCGCCGATGACGCACAGACGGCCGGTATAGTCCGCCGGGCCAGTGCGCACCTCGTGCTCCTCGGGCACGTAGTCGAAGTGGAGCCAAGCACCGTCCCCAGCCGGGACGATGCCCTTGGCCCGGAGAATCGCGCCGTACTCACCCAAGTCCAGCTCGGTCAGGATGCGCTCCAGCTCCTCCTTGGCGAAGGGCTTGACGGTCTCCCTGCCCCAGCTGGTGAACACCTCGTCGGCGTGATGGTGGCCGTGATGGTCGTGATCGTGGCAGCCGCAGGAGCGCTCCTCGCCGTGGTCATGGTGATGGTGGTGCGCGTGCTCCTCGTGGCCGTGGTGATGATGGCAGTGCTCACCGTCGTGGTCGTGATGGCGCTCCCCGTGGCAGCACTCGTGGTCGTGCTCCCCGTGGTCATGGCGGCAGTGGCCGTGCTCATGCTCCTCGCCGTCGTGACAGCAATGACCGTGGTGGTGATGCCCCTGCTCCTCCTCATCGTGGTCGTGATGATGGTGGTGATGGGCGTGGGCGGCCTCCTCAGCCTCGTGCCCGGCGCGGATGCGCTGGAGCAGTTCCTCCTCCAGGGAGGTCTTTTCGATGGCGGACAGGATGGTTTTGCCGTCCAGCTGGTCCCAGGGGGTGGTGAGGATGGCTGCGGTGGGATTCTTGTCCCGCAGCAGTTCCACCGCCGCCTCCAGCTTCTCCTGGGTCATGTTCTGGGTGCGGGAGAGCAGGATGGTGCCCGCGCTCTCCACCTGGTTGTTGTAGAACTCGCCGAAGTTCTTCATATACATCCTCACCTTGGAGGCGTCCGCCACGGTGACGAAGCTGTTCAGCTTCAGCGAGGGGTCGTCCTTGGCGGCGTTTTCCACGGCGGCAACCACGTCGGACAGCTTGCCCACGCCGGAGGGCTCGATGAGGATGCGGTCGGGGTGGAACTGCTCCTCCACCTCGTGCAGTGCCTTGCCGAAGTCGCCCACCAGCGAGCAGCAGATGCAGCCGGAGGACATCTCGGAGATCTCAACGCCGGCGTCCTTCAAAAAGCCGCCGTCCACGCTGATTTCGCCGAACTCGTTTTCAATCAGCACCAGCTTTTCGCCCTGGTAGGCCTCCGCCAGCAGCTTTTTGATGAGTGTGGTCTTGCCCGCCCCCAGAAAGCCGGATACGATATCGATTTTTGCCATAGGGAAATCATTTCCTTTACTTCAAATTTCCTACTATTTTACTGCGATATGGTGGGAAAGTCAAGGGATGAAAATGACAAAACTCCTCTCAAATGAGGGGAGTTTTGAACATTTGAACGGTTATTTCAACGTTTCAGCCGTTGGATGACGGCGTCCTCCAGCCTGTCGCCGTACTTCATCGCCAGCAGGAACAGCCCCAGCCCCGCAATGCCCAGAAGCGCCATGCCCCACAGGGGGATGGACATGGTGGCGCTGCCCACCATGCAGGCCACCAGCAGGCCCCAGGGCCGGGCCAGCAGCACCAGCAGGAAAAACCGCTGGAAGGAGATGTCCGTCAGCCCCGCCAGGATGCACAGCAGGTCGTCGGGGAAGAAGGGGAACAGGAAGGCCAGGGCCAGGAACACGTCCCGCTTGCGGCGGATCAGGTCCAGGTATTTTTCGGACAGCTTTTCGCTGACGAACCGGCTGGCAAAGCCCTGCCCCAGCGCCCGGGCCAGGGCAAACACCAGGGCGGAGCCCGCCGCCACCGCCCCCCAGGTCAGCAGGAAGGAGGGCCACAGCCCGAACAGGTATGCCCCCGCGGCGGCGGTGATGTTGCTTGGGATGGGGGCCACAATGACGGACACCAGCTGCACGCCGAAATAGGCCAGATGGGACCAGGGGGCGCAGCGGGCGATATACGCCCCCATCTGTTCCGGGGAGCCCGCGGCCTCAAAGAAGCCGGTGGCGTACAGCGCCCACACGCAGCCGCCCAGAATGGCGGCGGTGAGCGCCCACAGCATGATTTTTCCGCGTTTGCTTTCCATAGGATGTTTCCTTTCTTTGCCGGACTTGGAATCTGCTTCTGCTTTCATTATAGCGGAGCCGAAAAAAATCGCAACAAAGGTTTTCTTCAAAAATCATGAAGATTTGTTTAGGACGAAAGGTTCCGCGGCCTCTGCCCGTTTCACAAAAGAGCGTTGAATTGGAGGACCGTCTATGGTAAACTGCAAGTAAATCCATCCGGACGGGAGGTTTGTGGGTTGAGACGAATTAAATGCTCGGTGCAGTTCCAAAACTGACGGCAGGCTGTACCGAGGCGGATGATTGCAACGATATGAATGCTGTCGGGAGCTGCACCCGCCATAAGCGCTGTTTTATATAAGGAAAGGGAGCAGTTTTATGAATCAAGAGCATTTGAGAGACATTTGGAAGCGGGAGGAACAGGCGGCGCACATTCACGGCTGGGACTTTTCCCATATCCATGGGAGATACGAGGAGGAAGCCGACCTGCCATGGAATTATGGAGCGCTGGTCAGAAGCCGCCTGAGCAGCGGGCTGGAGATCATGGATTACGACACCGGAGGCGGAGAATTCCTGCTGTCCTTAAACCACCCGTATGACAAAACCTCCGCCACGGAAGGGTATCCGCCCAATGTCAGGCTGTGCGCGGAAACGCTGACGCCTCTGGGGATCACCTTCAAGGAATGCGGCGATCCGTCCAGCATCCCATTTGAGAGCGAAGCGTTCGATCTGATTCTCAACCGGCACGGCAGCTTTGACGCGGCGGAACTCTTCCGGCTGCTGCGTCCCAACGGCACATTTATAACCGAGCAGGTCGGGGCGAACAACGACAGGGATCTGGTGGAGCTGGTGCTGCCCGGAACAGACCGGCCGTTCCCCCATTTAACCCTTGAGAAGCAGCGCGGAGTCTTTGAAGTTGCCGGATTTCAAATCACACAGGCCGAGGAGGCTTACCGCCCGATCATATTTTATGACGTGGGGGCCTTTGTCTGGTTCGCCCGCGTCATTCAGTGGGAATTCCCCGGCTTCTCGGTGGACAAATGCTTCGAGCGGCTGCTGAACATGCAGAAAATGCTTGAACGGGACGGAAAAATTGAGGGAACCATCCACCGGTACCTGATCGTTGCCCAAAAATAACCCGGCTTGCAATCCAAGGCCCCCGGAGCGCCGCTTCGGGGGCGTTGGCAGTGTTTTCGGAGGACGGCTGCTCTGCTGTGCGGCGGGGCATTTTTTATTTCTGCCGATGGCTGGCGGCGCACGGTTCAAGGTGTGAAAAAAGGCCGTGACTTGGCAGTCACGGCCTTTTTATTCATTACCTTATGCCTGTTAATATATCCGACGGGCTCTTAGTCGGTAACATAGGGCAGCAGGGCCACATGACGGGCGCGCTTGATGGCGTCGGTCAGCTGGCGCTGGTGCATGGCGCAGGTGCCGGTGGTGCGGCGGGGCAGGATCTTGGAGCGCTCGGACAGATAGCGCTTGAGCTTCTGGGCGTCCTTGTAGTCGATCTGTTCCACCTTATCCACGCAGAACGCGCACACCTTGCGGCGTTTGCGGTTGCCGCGGGGCTTCACATTATCCATAGCCATATTGGCAGACCTCCTTATGTTGAGATGGCCTTTCCTGTGTTAGAAAGGCAGGTCGCCGTCGTCGTCAGCCAGCTCCGCGAACTGGTCGCCGCCCGACGGGACGCCGTAGTCGGCGGGGGCGGAGGGAGCGCTGGGGCGTCCGCCATAGCTTCCGCCGCCGTAGCCGCCGCGGTCGCCATAGCCGTTGTTGCCGTAGCTGTTGTTGTAACTGCCGCCGCCGTCGCCGTCCCGGCGGGAATCGCCGAAATAGACGTTGTCGGCCACCACCTCGGCGGCGGTGCGGCGGTTGCCCTCCTTGTCGGTCCACTCCCGGATCTGGAGCCGGCCCTCCACAATGGCCATGCGGCCCTTGGAGAAATAACGGCTGACGAACTCGCCGGTGCCGCGCCAGGCCACCACGTCGATCCAGTCGGTGGTGCGCTCACCGGTGTTTTTGTCCTTGAAATCCCGGTCCACCGCCAGACGGAAGCTGGCGACGGGGGTGCCGGACTGGGTGTGGCGCAGCTCAGGATCACGGGCCAAGCGGCCCATGATGACGATATGATTGAGCATGTTGTTCTTCCTCTCAGGCGTCCTTGGCCACGATGATGGAACGCATGACGCTGACGTTGATGCGCATCAGACGGTCCAGCTCGGCGGGGAACGCGGGATCGGCGGAGAAGGTCATCAGGACATAGTAGCCCTCCTCCAGGTCGTTGATGGGGTAGGCCAGACGGCGCTTGCCCCACTCGTCCACCTCGGTCACGGTGCCGCGGCCCTCGGCCAGCTCCTTGAAGCGGGCCACCAGGGCGGCGGTCTCCTCCTCGCCCAGGGTGGGGTTGAGGACATAGAGCACCTCGTAATTGCCGCTCACTTTTGCCATTGTGTTTGCACCTCCTTATGGTCTTATGGCCTCCGGTCTCGCCGGAGGCAAGGATGTTACTGTCGTACGCATGATGGCGCAGACTAAATTATTATACACGAAAACCAGCGTTTGTCAAGGGGTTAGGGGGTGCTTTCCTCGGATTTTTCCGTGTTTTCCCGATGTTTGGTCCGGGCTGGCTTCCCCCACAGGTAGCGGAAGGCCAGCCGCTTCACCGGACTCAGTCCGGCGTACAGCCGGGCCCGCTCCCGGTCCAGCAGGAGCAGCATTTCGTTCCGCTCCTCATCCGTCAGGGTGTGCTGGCTGAAGCGGGCCTTCTGCGCCAGCTCCACGGCCCGCTCGTCCACTCGTCCGCCCCAGCGCTCCAGGCGCAGCAGGCAGCCGTAGCCGTCCAGGACGGCGCGGTTGCGGTCCGGGGAGGCCAGCCGCTTGGTCCGCAGCTTTTTGGGGAGCCATTGTCCCGTCCAGAGCAGGGCGGCGGCGGCCGCGATGGCGGCCAGGGACTTGAGGACGGCAAACAGCGCGGTCAGATCGGGACCGCTGGCCGGACCGCCGACCGCCTCGGAAGGCTTGGCGCTGGGTTCCGCGGTGGGTTCGGGCTCCGGGGTGGGAGAGGACTCGGGTTCGGGGGTCTCGCTCTCCCGCGCGCCGCCGGAGGGGGTGGGGGAGGGCTCGGCGTCCCCGTGGTCATACCACTCAAAGGCGGCGGCGGGGGTGACCTCCACGGGATACCAGCCGAAGCCGTTGACCCAGACCTCCACCCAGGCGTGGGCGGCCCGGTCGGGCACGTTCACCTGCTGGCCCGGCTGGCCGTCGGCGGTAAAGCCGCTGACATACCGGGCGGGGACGCCCATGGTGCGCAGCATCAGCGCGGCGGCGGAGGCATAGTGCATGCAGTAGCCCCGCTGGCTGTCGTTGAGGAAATACAGCACCGGGTCCGTGCCGCTGGGGGCGGCGGGGGCCTGGGGGTCGTATTCGCACAGTCCGTCCAGAATCCCGGCGACCTGCTGGGCAACCCTGATCGGGTCCGGTATGGCGTAAATTCCACCCGTGTCCAAGACGGTATCCTGGCCTCTGAAGGTCCCGTCGGGGGCCGGCCCGTGGATGGGCCGGGCAGAAAGCCCGTTCTGATGGTACAGCTCCGCCAGCGGCTCCCGCAGCTCCTCGGGCACGTCCAGATAGCACTCCCGGAGCAGGTTGTGGTAGGCCTGCTCCGCCTGGGGGGCACCGTTGGCGGGATAGCAGTCGTGGAAGGTCATGGTGAAGCTGCGCTGGCCCTGGAGGCGTGCGAAATAGGCGTCCTCCACCGGCAGCATCCCCAGCTGCGCCCACTCCTGGTCGTCGGGGAAGTAGGGGACGTAGACGCAGGCCCCGGACGTCCCCACATTTTCCACCGTGGCGGCGTACTGCTCTCCCCGCAGGCTCTGGAAGGCGGGAAAGAGCAGGGGGGAGGGGGGGTGTGGGGTGTCCTCGCCGGTGTCCAGCAGGTCCAAATAATAATCCTCATAGGCGCCCTCGGGCAGGGCGGTCCATACGCCGTCCTCATAGACCGCCAGGGAGGTTCCCCGCAGGTAGAGCCGGGTGGGGAAGTCGGTGGTCACCCGCAGCACCGTCCTCCCGGTGTAGTTCAGCGGTCCGGCGTCGGCCAGATCCGCCTCCCCAGCCGAGCCCACGTAGGTGACGGGGCTTTTGAAGGGGCCCTCCCACCGGGAGAAATAGCCGGAGAGACGGTTGGCGGTGTTGTACAGCTCCGTCTCCATATCCAGGGCCCATTGCGGCCGGGAGTAGCCCTCGCGGGGAAAGGCCAGACTGACGGCGGCCAGCACCACAAACACGCAGCCCAGCGCGGTCAGGGTCAGCTTCCCCCGGCCCGAGGGCGCGGCCCACTTGCACAGGTCGCACAGCAGCATGGCGCACCAGCAGGCGCACAGCGCCATGAAGGCGGGCCAGCTGGGGTACAGGTCGGCCAGCAGCCCGGGGAGCAGTGGCGGCAGGGTGAGGAACGCCGCCACCCACCACCGTCTCGCCCGGACCACGCCCCAGCCCAGGGCCAGGGCCAGCAGGGTCAGGGTCAGGAGGAGGAACAGCCGGACGGCGGCGGTTTCCTCCGAGCGGGTGAGGCCGGGGTCGTACTGGAAGGCCCAGCCCCAGGACACCCGCCGGCAAAAGATATCGGTGACGGTCCGGACGGTGAGTCCGGCCCCGTGGAGGAAGATTTCCCAGTTCAGCAGCGCCGCTGTGCCCGTCAGGACGGTCAACCCGCCCGCCGCCGCGCTCCGAAACCGGGGCAGCGACCAGGCCGACAGCGACACCAGGGCGAGCAGGGCCGCCAGCAGAAGAAAGGTGTCCCACCGGGCGGCGCACCAGTCCAGGGGAGTGGCCTGGTAGGAGGCGTACCTGCCCAGGTCCCGGTCGCCGTACAGGGTCAGGAAGGAACAGGTTAAGCCTCCCAGAGCGCACAGCAGCAGCAGGCCGTCCCCTGCGAAGGTGAGGGGAGAGACCCGGGTTTCACGATCAGCCACGGCCATCGCCTCCCTCCGGGGTGATGTGGAGCCGGAACACTGGGCCGTCGGGTCCCCGCAGCAGGTCTGGGAAATCGTCCAGGGCGGGACCCTTGAGGGGGGCCTGGGCGCCCAGCAGAGCCAGCAGGCAGTCGGTGAGCTGCTTTTCATCGGATATGGTGTGCAGCTGCGGCTGACCGTCCTTGTCCAGCCACAGCAGGTTGTGGGCACGCTGCACGCCCAGCAGGGCGCGGCTCGTCCCCAGCGTCCGGTCCAGAAGCTTGTCCAGCACCTCCGGCGGGCCAAAGCGGTCCAGGGTGAGCAGGGGCAGGGGGACGAAGGCTTCCGCCCGCTCCCGGACGATGAGCTCGTCCCACTTGGAGGACAGCTTCCAGTGTATTGAGCGCATGGGGTCGCCGGGGCGGTAGTCCCGCAGGTCGTAGTCCTCTCCCGGCCCCGCGCGGACGGCGTTGAGCGGGGAGGGGCGGGCGCCCCGGCCCTCGGGGATGGCGGGCAGCTCCACCTCCGCCGGGACGGGGCGGCACAGCATCCGGGCGGATCGGGGCGAGGCCACCGGCAGGGAGAACAGCCCCAGATAGTCGCACACCCTGGCCTTGTCCGCCTGCAGCCGCAAAAGGCCGCAGTGCCTGGTGGAGGCGGCCAGCTCCACCGGGCGGCGGCGGGCGATGCCGGACAGGAGGAGGCGGTGGGACCGGCCCTGGCCGGTGAGCAGGTTTTCCTCCGTGAAGCGGACGCTGAGCCGGGAAAGAGGCAGGCTGGTGGGGGACTCGATGGACACCAGCCACCGGCCCGGCCCGTCCCGCTCCAGGGCGGCGGGGGCGGCGGACAGCTCCAGCCTGCACCCCAGCATCCCCGGCAGGGACAACGCCAGGGACAGCAGGGGCAGGGCAACGCACAGGCACAGCAGGAAATGGGCCAGATAGTTTTCGTTGGTGATCTGAAACAGCAGCACCCCCGTCAGGGTGAGCAGGTAGACGAAGCGGCGAAACAGCATGGCGGTTACCGGAGGCGGGGGGCGCGGGTGGTGTTGAGCACCTCCCCGGCGATGGCGGCGGCCAGATGGACGCCGCCCGCCGCCCCGGCGGGGAGGACCAGCCGGTGGGCGATGGCGTCCGCCCAGACATATTTCACGTCCTCGGGGACCACGTAGTCCCGCCCACGCAGGAAGGCGGAGGCCCGGCACAGGTTGGCCAGCGATATGGCCGCCCGAGGGCTGGCCCCCTGGGCAAGCTGGGGGTGGCTCCGGGTGGCCCGGACCAGACGGAGGATGTAATCCAGAATGGCGTCGTCCACGAACACCCGGTCCACCAGCTCCCGCATGCGGGCCAGCTGCTCCCGGTCTGTCGTCTGGGCCACCGACTCCATCACGCCGCCCCGCATTTTCCGCTGGAGCAGCTCCATTTCATCCGCCGGGGCGGGGTAGCCCATGGTCAGGCGCAGGGCGAAGCGGTCCAGCTGGGAGTCGGGCAGCAGCTGGGTGCCGGAGGCCCCCGCCGGGTTCTGGGTGGCGATGACCAGGAAGGGCTCCGGGATGGGATGGGCCGCGCCGTCCACCGTCACCCGGCCCTCCTCCATGGCCTCCAGCAGGGCGGACTGGGTGCGGCTGGTGGCCCGGTTCAGCTCGTCGGCCAGAAACAGGTTGCACAGCAGCGCCCCGGGCTGGTACTCCATCTGCCCGGTGGTCTTGTTGTAGAGGGAAAAGCCGGTCAGGTCCGAGGGCATCACGTCGGGGGTGAACTGCACCCGGTTGTATTTCAGGCCCAGGGCCTTGGAGAAGGCGATGGCCATGGTGGTCTTGCCCACGCCGGGAATGTCCTCCAGCAGGACGTGGCCCCGGGCCAGAATGGCCAGCAGGGTCTTGACGACGGCCTCGTCCTTGCCCACCACGGCCTTCTTCACTTCGCCCACCACCTGGGCGGCCAGTTGATTTTCATGCATGGCTATGTCACTCCCTTGGACAGGTTACGTGCTATTATAGCAAAAAAAGGAGGGCTTGAACAGCCCCCCTTGTGCTTTGACAAAATCTGTGTTAAAATGACAATAACCCCGAAAGGGGCCGGGCGCTGCACATTGAGTTAGGGCGGGTAGTCACATTGCCCCGAAAGGGGGTGACTGCATTTGCGCATCACGATCACGTTTTACGGTGGGGACTTCACAGTCTCGATCATCGTGAAAAGCAGAAACCGCCCCCCTGCACGGTGACGGTTTCGAGGCTTTGCTTTAAACTTCGTTAACCCACAGGACTAACCGCCGTATGTGCAGCGCCCTTTCTATAATCTATTATAGGGCGTCACGAGCGGTTTGTCAAGGAAAGCAAGCGCCCGGTCCGCTGGACCGGGCGCTTTGATGATTTGGCTCAGGCCAGCTTGCCCTTGGCCAGCTCAGTGAGCTGGGTGAAGGCGGCCTTGTCGTTGACGGCCATCTCGGCCAGCATCTTGCGGTTGATCTCCACGTTGGCCAGCTTCAGGCCGTGCATGAAGGTGGAGTAATTCATGCCGTTCATCTTGCAGCCGGCGCTGATGCGGGCGATCCACAGCTGGCGGAAGTCGCGCTTCTTCAGCCGGCGGCCCACGTAGGCGTACTGCAGGGACTTCATGACCTGCTCGTTGGCCATCTTGAAGTGCTTGCTCTTGGCGCCCCAGTAGCCCTTGGCCAGCTTGAGGATCTTATTCCTTCTCTTGCGCGTCATCATCGCGCCTTTGACTCGTGCCATTGTTGTTCAGCCTCCTGTATTGAGTAAAATATGATACCGTCCCTTATTTATAGGGAACCATGCGCTTGATGGTGGCCGCGTTGGTCACGTCGGCGTAGCCGCCCTTGCGGAGGCTTCTCTTAAGCTTGCGGGTCTTGCCGTGGCCGTTGAGCAGATGGCTCTTGTTGGCGTGGGCGCGCTTGACCTTTCCGTTCTTGGTCAAATTGAAGCGCTTCTTGGCGCCGCTGTGGGTCTTGACTTTAGGCATGACGGTTATCTCCTTTTCGTGGTTGTATCGTGCGGCATGCGCCGCAGGGCATTACTTATTGCTTGTTGGTCTTGGCGCTCTTGGCGGACAGGAAGATGCTCATGTGCCGGCCCTCCAGCTTGGGCTCCTTGTCCATGACGGCCAGTTCGCCGCACTGCCCGGCGAAGTCCAGCAGCAGCTTCTTTCCGATGTCGGTGTGGGCCATTTCCCGGCCCCGGAAACGGACGGTGACCTTTACCCGGTTGCCCTCGCCCAAAAACTTCTGGGCGTTGCGCAGCTTGGTGTTGAAGTCGCCGATGTCGATGCCGGGGGACATCCGCACCTCTTTGATCTCCACCACATGCTGGTTCTTCTTGGCCTCCTTCTCCCGCTTGGCCTGCTCAAAGCGGTACTTGCCGTAGTCCATGAGCTTGCACACGGGGGGAGTGGCGGTGGGAGAGATCTTGACCAGGTCCAGCCCGGCCTCGTCGGCGCGGGCCTGAGCCTCCCGGGCGGACATGACGCCCAGCTGGGCGCCGTCGGCGCCGATGAGCCGCACTTCCCGGTCGCGGATTTCCTCGTTGATCTGATGAGCCGTATTAGCTATGGTCACGCACCTCCAAAATAAAAACGTGAATGCGGCAAGGCACCCACGTCCACAACGAAACGCGCACTTCATCTGTGCGGATTTCACCATGTTAACCCCTTCGCCCGCGGCGGGAGGTGAGGACGGCGGCGCCATTCCTGCTTCCTTTTGCCCAAGTATCATACCAGATGCGGAAGGGTTTGTCAACAGTGTTTTTCGGTTTTCCGTGGTTGCCCCGAAAGATGACGTTTGTTATAATGTAGAAAAACCGCGAAAGGGGGGTCCCGCCATGCTGGACCTGCTGTACGCCCGGGCGGGGCAGGACATCCGGAGGGAGCTGCTGGAGCGGATGGGCCGCTCGCCCGCCCGCCGCCGTTTGCTGATCGTGCCCGAGCAGTATTCCCACGAGAGCGAGCGGGCCATGTGCTCCGCTTTGGGCGGCGGGACACTGATGGAGTGCGAGGTGCTGTCCTTCACCCGCCTGGCGGGGCGGCTCACCGACGCCGCCGGGGGCGGGGCCGCGCCCATGCTGGACGCCGGGGGCCGGATGCTGCTGATGTACGCCGCGCTGCGGAGGGTGTCGGACGCGCTGTCCGCCTACCGCGCAGCCTCCCGGAAGCCCGCGTTTCTCACGGGCCTGCTGGCCACGGTGGACGAGTGCCGCTCCTACCGGGTGGAGCCGGAGCCGCTGATCTCCGCCGGGGAGGAGTTGGGAGGGCGCCAGGGGGACAAGCTGAAGGACCTGGGGCTGATTTACGCCGCCTATCAGGCGCTGGAGTCCCAGGGTGCCGCCGATCCCCGGGGCAGGCTGGACCGCTTGGCGCGGCAGCTTCAGGACACCCGCTGGGGCGCGGGGATGTCGTTTTATGTCTATGGCTTCACCGATTTCACCCCTCAGGAGGAGCAGGTGCTGTCCGCCCTGATGGCCCAGGGGGAGCTGACGGTGGCCTTTGTATGCGGCGACAAGGACGATCCGGCGGACATTTTCCAGCCAGCCCTCCGGGCTGCGCGGCGGCTGAGCCGGATGGCAAAGGACAACGGCGTGCTCCTTCTGAAGGAGACGCTGGACCGCCCCTTGGAACGCCATCCGTCCCTGGCTTTTTTGGAGCGGAGCCTGTTTGGGGCTGTGCCGGAAGCCCCTTGGGAGGGGGACTGCGCCGTCGTCCGCGCCGCCGCCGCCACCCCGCGCCAGGAGGTGGAGTGGTGCGCCGCGGAGATTCTGCGCCTGCTGAGAGAGGAAAGCTGCCGCTGCCGGGACATCGCCGTGTGCGCCCGGAAGCTGGACGGGTACGGGGAGCTGATTGAGAGCACCTTTGCCCGGTACGGGGTGCCGGTGTTCCTGTCCGCCATGGAGGACGTGCTGGAAAAGCCGGTGCTGGCCCTGGTGACCTCCGCCCTGGCAGCCGCGGCGGAGGACTACCCCTATGAGGAGCTGTTCCGCTACCTGAAAACCGGGCTGACAGGCATCACGGACGAGGAGCGGGACCTGCTGGAAAACTACGCCCTGACCTGGGACTTGAAGGGCTCCGCCTGGACGCGCAGAAAGCCCTGGGACATGCACCCGGAGGGCTATGGCAGGAAACTCGAGGAGGAGGACGCCGCTTTTGTGGCGCGGCTGGACGAGCTGCGCCGCCGTGTGATCGCGCCGCTGGAAAAGCTGCGGAAGGGAACGGACAAGACAGGGAAGGGCCGCGCCCTGGCCCTGTACCAGCTGCTGGACGACATCGACCTGCCCACCCGATTGGCCCAGCGGGCGGACAGCCTGGAGACGCGGGGGGACCGGAACACCGCCGCCCAGTACCGCCAGCTGTGGGATATTCTGGTGGGAGGGCTGGAGCAGTGCGCCCTTCTGCTGGAGGACACCGAGCTGGAGCTGGAGGAGTTTTCCCGGCTGTTTTCCCTGGTGCTGAGCCAGTACGATGTGGGGGCCATCCCCGTGTCCCTGGACGCGGTGACGGTGGGCGACGCCCCCCGTATGGCCCACAAGGAGGTCAAGGTCCTGTTCCTGCTGGGGGCGGACAGCAGCTCCATCCCCGACTGCGCCCCCTCGCCGGGGCTGTTCTCCGACCAGGACCGGGACGCGCTGTCCGCCATGGAGGTGGAGCTGGCCCCCCGGCAGGAGGACAAGCTGCGCCGGGAGATGACCATCGCCTATGAGACCTGCGCCCGGCCCTCCCAGCGGCTGTACGTCAGCTATGCCGCCGGGGCGGGAGAGGGCCAGCGCACCCCCTGCTTCCTCTGGGAGCGGCTTGCGGAGCTGTTTCCCGACGCGCCCGTGGCGGACGGGGGCGAACCCATGGTCCGCCTGTCCGCCCCGGACGCGGCGCTGGAGCTGGCGGGGCGGGACCCGGCCGTGGCCTGCGCCCTGCGGCAGGTGCCCGGCCTGGCCCCCCGAGTGGAGCGTATTCAAAACGCCTCCCAATGGCGGCGGGGGCGGCTGTCCCGGCTGGCGGTGAACGAGCTGTTCGGGCCGGTGGTGCCCATGTCCGCCACCCGGCTGGACCTGGTGAACTCCTGCCATTTCAGCCACTTTCTCCGCTTTGGCCTGGAGGCCAAGCCCCGGCAGAAGGCGGCCTTTCGGCCCTCGGATTACGGCACCTTTGTCCACGACGTGCTGGAAAACACCCTGCGCACGGCAAAAAGCGAGGGCGTCCCGCTGGACGACGCGGACGAGGTGCGCCGCCTGTCCCAGCGGGCCGCGGATCGCTACGAGCAGGAGGTGCTCGCTGGTCTGGAGGAGGAACCGGCCCGGTTCCGCTATCTGTTCGGCCGCATGAAGCAGGCCGCGCTGGCGGTGGTGCAGAGCGTGGCGGCGGAGCTGTCCGTCTCCGACTTCGTCCCCGCCGCCTTCGAGCTGGGCTTCGGGCCGGGGAAGGAGCTGCCCCCGGTGGAGGTGGAGCAGGGGGTCCGCCTGCGGCTCACCGGCTTTGTGGACCGGGTGGACGAGTGGCTTCACAACGGCAGGCGCTATCTGCGCGTCGTAGACTATAAAACGGGCAAAAAGAGCTTCGACTTCGCCGACGTGGAGGACGGGCGGGGCCTTCAAATGCTGCTGTACCTTTTTGCCCTCAGCCGGGAGGGGGAGCGGGTGCTGGGCCCGGAAGAGATCGTCCCCGCCGGGGTGCTGTACGTTCCGGCCCGCACCCCCCTGGTGGACGGCGAGCGGGGCATGACGGACGAGGAGATCCAAAAGTCCCGGGACAGGCTGCTGCGCCGTCAGGGGCTGGTGCTGGACGACCCCGAGGTGCTGTCCGCCATGGAGCACGGGGAGGGAGGATACCGATTCCTGCCCGTCAGCACGGGCCGGGGGGGTGCGGATTACTTGGTCACCCCGGACCAGATGGAGGCGCTGGACGGGTATATCACCGCCTCCCTGCGCTGCGCCGCCGGGGAGCTGGCCCAGGGCAATATCGACGCCGACCCTTACTGGCACAGCGCGGATAAGAATCCCTGCCGCTGGTGCGACTACCGTGCCGCCTGCCACTTTGAGGAGGGCTGCGGCGACCTGCGGCGGTTCCGCCGGGGGGTCAGCGCCAAGGAATTCTGGCAGTGGATGAGGGAGCGGGAGGAGGATGAGCATGGCCATTGAGCTGACAAAGGAACAGCTGGCTGCGGTGGAGGACCGGGGAGGCGATCTGCTGGTGTCCGCCGCTGCCGGGTCGGGCAAGACGAGGGTGCTGGTGGAGCGGCTGATGGGCTATGTGGAGCGGGGGGAGGACATCGACCGCTTCCTGGTCATCACCTTCACCAAGGCCGCCGCCGCCGAGCTGCGGGACCGCATTGCCTCCGCCATCCACGCGCGGCTGGCCCAGAGGCCGGGAGACCGGCACCTGCGGCGCAATTCCACCCTGGTCTACAAGGCCCCCATCTGCACCATCGACGCCTTCTGCCTGGATTTTCTGCGCCAATGGGGCCATCTGGCGGATTTGGACCCCGATTTCCGCGTGTGCGACGAGGCCGAGGAGGATGAGCTGCGCCGCCGGGCGCTGGAGGAGGCGTTGGAGGCCCGGTACGCGAAAATCGCGGACGACGCCCCCTTTGCCGCCCTGGTGGACGCCCTGGCGGGGGAGCGGGACGACCAGACGCTGGAGGACGTGATCCTGGACGTGCACCGCCGGGTTCAGGCTCAGGCCGGCCCCATCGGCTGGCTGGGGCAGCGGAAGCGGGACTTTGTGCTGCCTGAGGGCGCATGCCCGGAGGACACCCCCTGGGGCCGCGCCCTGCTGGAGGACGGGCTGGAATTGGCGGATTACTGGCTGGGGGCGCTGAAGGCCCTGCGGGATGAGATCTATTTCGACGAGCTGCTGAACAAGAATTACACCCCTACCCTGGGGGAGACCATCGGCGGGCTGGAGCGGCTGCGCGCCGCGCTTGGCGAGGGCTGGGACAACGCGGCGGCCTGCTTTCCGGTGTCCTTCCCCCGGCCTGGGGCGAAGCGGGGGGAGTATGACGAGGGGCTGAAAACCCGCCTGACCGCCCTGCGGGACGAGTGCAGGAAGCAGATGAAAAAGCTGGGGGAGCGGTTTGACGTGACGGCGGGCCAGGCCATGGAGGACCTGCGGGCGGTGGGCCCCGCCATGACCGCCCTGCTGGAGGTGACGGCGGAGTTTGACGCGGCGTTTGCCAGACTCAAGCAGCGCCGACGCCTCATCGACTTTGCCGACGGGGAGCACCTGGCGGTGCGGCTGCTGGCAAATCCGGACGGGTCCCCCACTGATTTGGCCCGGGACGTGGGCAGGCAGTTCCGGGAGATCATGGTGGACGAGTACCAGGACACCAACGCGGTGCAGAACGCCATTTTCGGGGCGCTGTCCGCCGGGGATAACCTGTTCATGGTGGGGGACGTGAAGCAGTCCATCTACCGCTTCCGTCTGGCGGAGCCGGGGATTTTCCTGGACAAGTACCAGCGCTTTTCCCCAGCGGAGCAGGCCGAACCGGGCCAGGGGCGGAAAATCCTGCTGTCGGAAAACTTCCGCTCCCGGCCGGAGGTGCTGGACGGGGCCAACTTCATCTTCCGGAACGTGATGACCAAAACCGCCGGGGAGCTGGATTACACCGAGGCGGAAGCCCTGCGGCCGGGACGGACGGACCTGGCTCCGGACGAGCGGTACCGGGTGGAGCTGAACTGCGTGGACCTGTCCGCCCTCACCGGCGATGAGGAGCAGGAAAAGACGGACAAGGACCTTGTGGCGGCACGGGCCGCCGCCAAACGGATTCGGGAGCTGCTGGACAGCGGCCTGCCCATTGGGGACCGGCCGGTCCGGGCGGAGGATATCGTCATACTTCTGCGCTCGCCGGGGCCCGTGCTGCGGTATTACGCCGCCGCCCTGGATGAGCAGGGAGTTCCCTGGTCCGCCGAGGGCGGGCAGGAGTTTTTCGGCACCACGGAGATTTCCGTGGCCGCCGCCCTGCTCCAGGTGCTGGACAACCCCCGGCAGGATGTGGCGCTGCTGGCCGCGCTGCGCTCTCCCCTGTTCCACTTCACCCCGGACCGGCTGGCCCGCCTCCGGGCGGGGAGCAAGGGGACGGTGTACGACTGCCTTGCCGCAAGAGCCGGGCGGGGGGAGGAGGACTGCGTGTCTTTTCTCGCCCTCCTGTCCGAGCTGCGGGAGCTGGCGGCGGAGGAGAGCAGCCACCGTCTGCTGTGGTACATCTACGGCAGGCTGGACGTGCCCGCCGTATTTGCCGCCATGCCCGACGGCCAGCGCCGCAGGGCCAACCTGATGGCGCTGTACGACGAGGCGTGCCGCTTCGAGAGCGGCGGGCACCGGGGCCTGATGGCCTTCCTGCTCCACCTGAGCCGGATGGCGGAGAACGGCCTGACGGTACCCGTACCGGGCAGCGAGACCGGAGGCGTGCGCGTTTTGTCCATCCACAGGTCCAAGGGGCTGGAGTTCCCGGTGGTGCTGGTGTGCGGCCTGGACCGGCAGTTCAACGAGTCGGACGCCAAGGCCACCATCCTGTTCCACCCCGGCCTGGGCCTGGGCCCCAAGCGCACCGACCGGGAGCGGGGGGTGCGCTACACCACCATTGCCCGGGACGCGGTGGCGCTGAAGCTGCGGCGGCAGCTGCGGGCGGAGGAGATGCGGCTTTTGTACGTGGCGATGACCCGCGCCGAGCACAAGCTGATTCTGTTTTGCGCCGTCAACGGGCGGGGCGGGCAGCTTTCCACGCTGGCGGGACAGGCCCGGTGTCCTCCGCCCCCCCGGCAGATGGGGTCGGCCCGGTCCATGGCGGAGTGGGTGCTTACAACGGTGCTGTGCCGGAGGGACAGCAGCGCCCTTTGGCCGGAGCTGGACGTCCCCCGGCCCAAGCTGCCTGAGAACGAAGGGTATCCCTGGGACATCCGCCTGCTGTCCGGGGCGGACTGCGAGCGGGCCCAGGGGCCGGGGGCCGGGGAGGCGGAGGCTCCCGCGTCCGACGTGCCAGAGGGGCTGGCGGAGCGGCTGAGCTGGCGATATCCCCACCAGGCGTCCGCCGCCATTGCCTCCAAGCTGACCGCCACCCAGCTCAAGGGCCGGGAGAAGGACGCCGAGGCGGCGGAAAACGGCGTGGAGCTGCGCCCCGCCGCCCCCCAGACTACCCTGCGCCGCCCGGTGTTCGAGGGCAATCGGCCCCTGACTCCCGCCCAGCGGGGCACCGCTCTGCACATGGTGATGCAGTATCTCAATTATGACCGCGCCAATGATTTGAATGGGATTTCGGACGAGATCGCCCGCCTTGTGGCGGGGCAGTACATCACCCCTCAGCAGGGGGAGGCGGTAAACCCTATGGATATCCTGGTCTTTTTCTGTTCGGATTTGGGGCTGCGGCTGCGCCGCTCGGCGCGGGTGGAGCGGGAGTTCAAATTCTCTTTGCTGGCCCCGGCGGCGGACTACTACCCAGAGGCCGGGCCGGGGGAGGAGGTGCTCCTCCAGGGCGTGGTGGACTGCTGGTTTGTGGAGGAGGACGGCGGCGCCACGGTGGTGGACTTCAAGACCGACCATGTCACACCTAGCACCGTGGGCCGCAGGGCGGAGGACTACCGCCCCCAGCTGGACGCCTATACCCGGGCCCTGTCCCAGGCGGCGGGGGTGGCGGTCAGGCATCGATACCTGTGGTTTTTCAGCGTGGGGCACGAGATGGAAGTATAGGGGCCCCGCAAAAGCGTCCTTCAGCTTTTGTGGGGAGAGGAGGGGCAAGGGAGCGGGTGGAGCTTTCGCCGGAGGCGGAAGCGGAACAGAGCGGACTTTGCCCCGACGACAGCGTGGGCCGCGCGGTGGAGCTGTAGGGCGCGGTCCGCAAAAGAAAAAGATTTGAGAATTTGAAAAAAATCCTTGCTTTTTCCCGGCGGGCGTGATATCATACGATTTGCGTTTACAAGGAGATTTTGCGCTCCTGGACTTTTGGTATCGACAGAAAGAGGTGAATCCCCATGAAGGAAGGCATCCATCCCAAGTATCAGCAGACCACCATTACGTGCGCCTGCGGCAACGTGATCGAGACTGGCTCGACGAAGAAGGACATCAAGGTGGAAGTCTGCTCCAAGTGTCACCCCTTCTACACCGGCAAGCAGAAGATGGTGGATACCGGCGGACGTGTCAGCCGCTTCAACAAGAAGTTCGGTCTGGGCTAATGCCTGTCAGTTCAAAGACCCGTTGCAAGCAATTGCGGCGGGTCTTTCTCTTTTTTCCGCCGGACGCATATACTAAGCTATCAATGAGGAGGTATCCCGCCATGTTTCAAACAGTTGATCCGAAAAGCCTGAACCTTAACCCCTTCTCCATGCTGGACGACCAGTGGATGCTCGTCACCGCCGGCACGCCGGAGCGATGCAACACCATGACCGCCTCCTGGGGCGGTCTGGGCATCCTATGGGGTGTGCCCATGGCCACCGCTTATGTGCGTCCCCAGCGGTACACCAACCAGTTCATGAAAGAGAGCGAATACTTTACCCTGTCCTTCTTCTCGGAGGACTACCGCCCCCAGCTGAACCTGTGCGGCTCCAAAAGCGGGCGGGACACGGATAAGGTGAAGGAATGCGGCTTTACAGCTGCGGCAGGGGCGGGGAATGCGCCCTATTTTGAGGAAGCCGATTTGGTTTTGGTGTGCCGCAAGCGCATGGCCATGCCCATGGACCCCGCCGCGGTCCCGGAGGACGTGAAGAAAAAATCTTATCACGACGATTTCCACGACATTTACTGGGGAGAGATCGTGGAGGCGCTGAAAAAGGCCTGACGTTTTACAGGTGGGGCAGGTTCTCGCGGTACAGGCGGAGCTCCTTCTCGTCCGTCTCCCGGCAGATGCGGTCCAGATCGGACAACAGCCGTTCCCAGTCCTCGGGCAGCTTTCCCTGGAAGTTGAAGGTGTTGGACGCCCCCAGGGCGGCGAAGGTGACGGGGATGGTCAAGTGGGAGATGAGGGCGCGCAGCTCGTCCAGCTTTTCCAGCTCTCCGGCCTCCTGCCAGTTTCCGGCCTGAATTTCGCTATACAGGCGGGAATCCTGGTAGATGGTGAGCATGGACGAGCCGATGATTTGGGGATGAAGCTGATTGAACAGCGCGGCGCTGGCCTGGGCGCCTTCCCGGCCCCGTCTCGCGCCGGAGATGCCGGCCAGGTAGAAAAAGCTGTAGCCGATGCCTGCCCGGTCCAGCCTCCGGCACTGGGTCAGGATGTCCTTCGGCCCATAGCCCTTGTCCATGAAGTCCAGGGCCTGCCTGTCCCCCGTCTCCACGCCGATGGTGATGCCGTCATAGCCCGCCGCTTTCAGCCGGGCCAGTTCCTCGTCGGTTTTCAGCCCCACGTCGGTGACGCGGGCAAAGCAGCCGATGGTTTTGATGGTGGGAAAGTACTGGCCGATGAGCCGGGCAATTTCCAGCAGCCGACCCGCATTCAATACGAAGGGATTGGCCCCGGTCAGGAAGGCTCGGGAGTAGGTCCGTCCCGCGGGTAGGCCCTGCAAAGCGGCGGCCAGCCGGTCCAGCGGGGAATGGGCCATGGTCTGGGCCTCCAGCAGATCGGCCTCCACGTCCTCCAGCGGGGACATGCGGAAGGAAAAGGGCAGGCCGGCATAAAGCGTGCAGAATTTGCATTTGTGGTGGGTACAGCCCGCTGTGACCTCCAGCAGAAGGGACGCGGCCTCGTAAGGGGGCCGCCAGATGGTTCCGGTAAAGTGCATGGTAAACGCTCCTTTCGCCCGTTGGGGCTTTGTGATGAGCTCAGCATACACCGGAAGAAAAGCACGCACAAGTACGGTCTTTTTTGAGCAATACACCCATTTTTGATACCATTGGGAGGGCTTCCCTATGGCAGACAACAAATTTACGGCCCCAGATGCACTGGCCCGGTGCGAGCCCATGAGCCGCCTCCAGTCGGTGATCGGCGGCAAGTGGAAAATACTCATATTATGGTACGTGGCGGCCTATGGAGTCCAGCGGTTCAACGAGCTTCAGCGGCGGCTGGCGGGGGCGTCCCATACCACGCTGACCCGCCAGCTGCGTGAGCTGGAGGAGGACGGCTTTTTGTGCCGGACGGTGTACGGCGAGGTGCCGCCCCGGGTGGAGTACCGGCTGTCCCCGCTGGGGGAAAGCTTTGCGCCTCTGCTCCACGCTATGCTGCGCTGGAGCGAGGACCATTTGGAGGAGCTTGGGGGCTGTGCTCCGCAAAATACAGATGAAAACGAGGATATATAGCTTATATGTTTGAAAAAACCGAAGTAAAAGAAATCAACCGCGCGGTGCTGGTGGGGCTGAACGCCCCCAGCCTGAACCGAGAGGAAAACGCCACCGACGAATCCCTGGAGGAGCTTGCAGCCCTGCTGGACACGGCGGGGGGTGTCTGCCTGGGGACGGTGCTGCAAAACAAGCCCTCTCCCGACCCGCGCACCTTTATCGGCGAGGGCAAGACGGAGGAGGTCAAGGAGCTGGTCCACCAGCTGGGGGCGGACATCGTGATTTTTGACAACCCGCTGTCCCCCTCCCAGCAGCGGGTGCTCACCGAAGAGCTGGGCGTGACGGTCATGGACCGCTCCGCCCTGATTCTGGACATCTTCGCCAAGCGGGCCCGCACCAGCGAGGGACGGCTCCAGGTGGCGCTGGCGCAGTACAAGTACCTGCTGCCCCGTCTGACGGGCATGTGGAAGCACCTGGAGCGCCAGGAGGGTGCCATCGGCACCCGCGGTCCCGGCGAAACCCAGATGGAGACCGACCGGCGGCTCATCCACCGGAAGATTGACAAGCTGGAGGAGGATTTGAAGGATGTCCGCCGGGTCCGGGCCACCCAGCGGGAGCGGCGGGAGAAAAACGAAGTCCCTGTGGTCGCCATCGTGGGCTACACCAACGCAGGCAAGTCCACCCTCCTGAACGCCCTCACCGGGTCGGACATCCCCGCCAACGACCGCCTCTTTGACACCCTGGACACCACCACCCGAATGCTGGAAATCTCGGATACCTGCACGGTGCTCATTTCGGACACGGTGGGCTTTATCTCCAAGCTGCCCCACCAGCTGGTGGACGCCTTCAAGGCCACCCTGGAGGAGCTGACCTTTGCCGACCTGCTTTTACACGTCATCGACGCCTCCGATCCCAATTGGCGGGAGCAGGCGGAGGTGGTGGACAAGCTGATTCAGGAGCTGGGCGCGGCGGAAACGCCCCGGCTGGAGGTGTTCAACAAGTGCGACAGGTTCGTGGGGGACATCCTGCCCCACGGAGAGGACATGGTGTCCATCTCCGCCAAGACCGGGGCGGGGGTGGACGGCCTGCTGTCCGCCATCGGGAAGCGGCTGGACGCGGGGGCGCGCCGGGTGGAGCTGCGCCTGCCCTACGACAAGGGCGGTATCCTGGACCAGCTCTACCGGGAGGCCAAGGTGGAGAAGGTGGAGTACGGCGAGGCCATTGAGGTCACCGCCGTGTGCACGCCCAAGACCCTGGGACAGCTGGGGGAGTACCTGGCGGAAAAATGAATACGGAATGGGAAAAGGGAAGCCGGGTTTTTGGCTTCCCTTTTCTGCTTCAGCGTGATATAATGGTAAAAACCAGACTGTGAGGGAACACTATGAAGATCGTGGTCAAAGTGGGCACCTCCACCCTGGCCCACTCCACCGGACGGCTGAACATCCGCCGGGTGGAGGAGCTGGTGAAGGTGCTGTCCGATTTGAAGAACGCGGGGCACCGGCTCATCCTGGTATCCTCCGGGGCCATCGGCATGGGGGTGGGCAAGCTGAACCTGCCCGGCCGTCCGGCGGATATGCCCACCAAGCAGGCCGCCGCCGCCGTGGGCCAGTGCGAGCTGATGTACACCTACGACAAGCTTTTCGCCGGGTATAACCACACCGTGGCCCAGCTGCTGCTGACGGCGGAGGATGTGAACTATCCCCAGCGGCGGCAGAATTTCGAGAACGCCATGAACCGCCTGCTGGAGCTCAACGCCCTGCCCATCGTCAACGAGAACGACGCGGTGGCTACGGATGAGGTGGGCGTGTCCACCACCATCGGGGAAAACGACACGCTGTCCGCCATTGTGGCCCAGTGCGTGGGGGCGGATTTGCTCATTTTGCTCAGCGACATCAATGGGCTGTACACCAGCGACCCCAGAAAGGACCCGAACGCCGCCCTCATCCCCGAGGTGCGGGAGATCACCCCGGAGCTGAAAGCGCTGGCGGGCGCTCCCGGCTCCGCTTTGGGCACCGGAGGGATGGCCACCAAATTGAAGGCGGCGGAGATCGTCATGGCCCGCGGCTGCGACATGGTCATTGCCAACGGCCAGAATCCCGAGCTGCTGTATGACATCGCTGCGGGAAAGCACACCGGCACCCGCTTCATCGGAAGGAGAGAGGTCCAATGACTACGTTAGAGCTGCTTCAGCACGCGAAACGCGCCAAGAGCGCCATGGCGCTGGCAAGTCCCGACGTGAAAAACAGCGCGCTGGCCGCCATGGCCGGCGCGCTGGAGGAACATACCCAGGCCATCCTGGCGGCCAATGCCCTGGACCTGGAGGCGGCGAAGGGCGCCGTGTCCGACGTGATGCTGGACCGTCTGGCCCTTAATCCGGAACGCATCAAAGGCATGGCCGGCGGCGTGCGGGAGGTGGCGGCTCTGCCCGACCCGGTGGGGCTGGTCCTGCGCCGGGAGGTGCGGCCCAACGGGTTGGTGATTGAAAAGACCGCTGTCCCCATGGGGGTTGTCGCCATCATCTACGAAAGCCGGCCCAACGTCACTTCCGACGCGGCAGCGCTGGCGCTGAAGGCGGGTTCCGCCTGCGTGCTGCGCTGCGGCAAGGAAGCCCACCGCTCCGCCGCCGCCATTGTGACGGCTCTGCGCCGGGGGCTGGCCGCCGCCGGGCTGCCCCAGGACGCGCTGTGGCTGGTGGAGGACACCACCCGGCAGAGCGCCAACGAGCTGATGACCGCCTCCGGGCTGGTGGACCTGCTGATCCCCCGCGGCGGCGCGGGGCTCATCCGGGCCTGTGTGGACAACGCCACCGTGCCTGTGATCGAGACGGGTACGGGTATCTGTCATGTCTATGTGGATCAGGACGCCGATTTGGATATGGCGCTGTCCATCATGGAGAACGCCAAGTGCTCCCGGCCCAGCGTGTGCAACGCCGCCGAGGTCTGCTTGGTGCATGAGGACGTGGCCGGGGCCTTTCTGCCGCGGCTGAAGGAGCTGCTGGTGGACGCCCGCGCCGTTCAGGGCCTGCCGCCGGTGGAGCTGCGGCTGGATGAAAAGGCCGCGGCCATCATTCCCGGCACGCCCGCCGGGCCGGATGACTTCGACACCGAATTTTTGGACTATATTCTGGCGGTCAAGGTGGTGGGCGGCGTGGACGCCGCCGCCGCCCACATTGCCGCCCACTCCACCGGGCACTCGGAGGCCATTGTCACCGCCAGTGAGGAAGCCGCCCGCCGGTTCACCACCCTGGTGGACTCCGCCGCCGTGTATTGGAACGCCTCCACCCGGTTCACCGACGGGGGCGTGTTCGGGCTGGGGTGTGAGATGGGCATCTCCACCCAGCGGCTCCACGCCCGGGGGCCCATGGGGCTGGCGGAGCTGTGCGCCTATAAATATATCGTCAAGGGAACGGGACAGGTGCGCTGACCTAGACCGGAATGGTCAAAAACGTCCTCACCGCGCCGCTCAAATCGGCGAACAGCGCCGTGTCCGGCGGGAAGAACGTGAACCACACGATGAGGGCCCCCAGCAGGGCGGACAGCGCCACCGCCGCCTTGTCCGTCCCCGGCCACTCGCACAGCGGCCACAGCATTCGAGGCAGCAGGAACCCCATCGCCAGCAGCACGAAATACAGCGTCAGGTCCACATACAGGCTCTCCCCCCGAAGGATGATGTGGTAGAGGTACCCCGTTCCCAGCATGGCCAGACAGGTCACCAGGCCGCTCAGCAGCCAGGGTGTGCGGCCGGACCCGCCGCCCCGGCCCAGCAGCAGCGCCGCCCCCAGCAGGGGAACGTACAGCAGCTTCACATGCTCCCAGACGCTCTCCCGCACCGGGGAAACGAGGGCCAGGACGGGGTTGGGGAGCCACTGGAACAGAAAGTGAAGCAGTATTCCTGCCGCAGCGGCAGTCAAGTAGTATAGAATCAGTTTTTTGGTCGATTTTTCCATAGCCACACCTCATTTCATGATACAAGGTATGCTGCGGTTTGGGCAGACTATGTTTGAACTGGTCCCATTTTTTCTGCGCGTTTTGTCGAATGTTGTCCAAATTTAACCAGAAACGCCGGTATTTCCCAGTATAAAGGCGGGAACGCTTTGCGGCGCGGCATCCGCCGCTGCGGCCCTGTCAAACCCGCCTTACTTTGCCACGATGAAAATCCGGCTCCGCCGCCATATTAACAAGGCGGGCGTTGGGGCGCTTGTGGAGTATTGTTCCGCAGCCGCCCGGATACCCGCCAGTTTCAAAAAGGCGGTGAATGGATTTGAATGAAGAGGCAAGACCATTTATGGGGACGGCGGTCCTTCGGGGGCTGGGACTGCTGCTGGCGGCGGTGCTGACCATGAGTCCTCTTATGACCGTGGCCCGGGCCGGCGCGGTCACGGTGGTGCCGGTGGGCAAGGCGGTGGGCATCAAGCTCTTTTCCGACGGCGTGGTGGTGGTGGGAACCTCCGAAATTGCCACCGAAAACGGCAATGTGAACCCGGCCAAGGCCTGTGGATTGCGTGAGGGCGACATCATCACCCACATCAATTCCACTGAGGTGGACACCATTGAGGAGGTCTCCGCTCTGCTCCAGGAGCTGGAGGGGGAGGCCATGAGCATCCGGGCCATCCGGGACGACAAGCAGGTGCAGCTCACCGCCACGGCGGCGCTGTGCTCTGCGGACGGAGCCTACAAGCTGGGGGCTTGGATTCGAGATTCCATGGCGGGCATCGGCACGGTGACCTTCTACTGCCCGGACACCGGGGCCTTCGGAGCGCTGGGGCACGGCATCAACGACGTGGATACCGCCCTGCTCATGCCCTTGGACAGCGGCTCCATCCTGCCCGCCACCGTCGCGGGGGTGGAGAAGGGCAAGGCCGGAGACCCGGGCCAGCTTCAGGGGGTGTTTGACACCGATTCCACGCTGGGGCTGCTCCACGCCAACACCAGCGGCGGCGTGTTCGGCGTGATGGCGGACAGCGGCTGGGTGGAGGGAACTCCCGTGGAAGCGGCCCAGCGCAGTGAGGTCCAGTCCGGCGAGGCCAGCATCCTGTGCAATATCTCCGGCGACCGGGTGGAGGAGTACGGCATTGAGATTTCCAAAGTTTTTGCTGAGAACCCCGACGACTGCCGGGACTATCTCATCAAGGTCACGGACCAGCGGCTGCTGGACGCAACCGGCGGCATCGTGCAGGGTATGTCCGGCTCTCCGATCCTTCAAAATGGGAAAATCGTGGGCGCCGTGACCCACGTTCTGGTGGACGACCCCGCCAGCGGCTACGGTATCTATGTGGGGCGGATGCTCCAACAGGCCGCAGTCGGATAAAATATAAACAGCCGGGGGGACGGCTGACGCCGTTCCCCCGGCCAATATTTGGGTTGATGGGACAATTAATTAGGGTGCCGCTTCTCGATGTCGAAGTGACCGGGCTTGTATTCTTTGAGGGTTATATATTGTTCCAAATGATCTTTGCTGACGCCTAAATTTTTCCAGTGTTCAAGAGCAGCGTTATTAAGCACCGTCCAATGGGCTTTCCAGGCGTAGTCAAAATATTTCTTTGTATCTTTTAAGATCATGGCAACATGCAGAATTCCCACATAATTTGTAGACGATGCCCCAGCCCATTCAGCCGGAGTTTTCTGAGCAAGCAGCTCGTTTAGACCTTGAAGGGTTTTGATGCCGAAATCGGACAGTTCGGCGACCAGTTCCACGTCGTTTGTCGAGTAATGACGTGAGAGCTTTTCATGGTCGTAATCTTTAAAATACTCCTTCAAAAATTGGAGCAGCGAAGTAGAGTCGATGGGGATGTTCAGATTTCCCTCTTTGGTTTGAGATTTTACGTGTGTGGCATAATGGTCGATCTCCTGGGACAGTGCGTTGAATTCCTGGTCCATAAGCTCCAGCGTCCCGGCTACCAGATAAAATTTCCGCCTGATTTCCAGGGGGAGCACACCGGCAAATTTATAGCTGCGGTCATGCTCGATCTCCGCCCAGGCGTGCTGGAGCAGGGAACGCACCTGGATTTCAAAGCAGAGGCCCTTGAAGCGTTTATATTCCCTCAGCTTCAGACGTTCATCATCGATTTTGGCGATGTAATGGACAGAGAGGTAACCGACCTGGTCCACGCCCATTTTCTGAGCCTTGTCCCCCGAGTTTTTCTCATCGATCAAAAATTCCTGCTCAATAAGTGCGCATACCTTCTGGACCTCTTCCGTAGTATGGGTGATGATGCGCAGTCCGGCCACATCCATGATCTGTTCGGGGGCTGTGTAGGCTTTCTGTTCCCATTTTGCTAAAAGGCTGCGTTTTTCTTTCAATCTGCCGCCCACGCTGTGATATGGAATGGATTCGTCCTTCAACAGCGTGGTCAGAAGCCGCTCTACGGTGGTGATTAAATCTTGATACTGTGAGTGATTTTGATCGTACCAGGCTCCGATATCTGTTCGTCCCACATGAATCCCTCCTGCTTTTCGGCATATTTCTACATTATTTTATATATTACCACGTTCAACAGATAAAATCAATAGGAACGGGTTTTGCTTTTACAGGTCTTTCATGCGTATCTCAATGGCGGGTGAATACTAAATGTAATATCTGTTTTTCTGATTCCAAAATTCGACGAAAGCCCGGTTTCGACAGCGGATGTCGAAGAAAACTTTGGGAAAATGTGGAAAACCTTCTTGCCATCTGGGGGAATCTGTGGTATTTTAAGGATACACCAAATTTTGGTAAAACAGAAAGTTAAGGGCCTGCGGAACACAGGCTCTAAAACCTCAGGTCGAGGACCGGAAAGGAATAGGGAAGATGAGCGATAAGAAGAAGATCGTGCTGGCAGACGCCTCAGAGGAATTCCGTCACATGCTGGTGGATATGATTCAGGAGGAGGACGACCTGACCGTGTGCGCCCAGACGGGCAGCGGGGAGGAGCTGCTGGACCTGGTGGCCATCCACAAGCCGGATGTGGTGATCATGGATCTGACGCTGCCTGGAATGGACGGGATGGACGCGCTGGAGGAGCTGGGCAGTCTGGGAGAGAACCGTCCCCGGATACTGGTGCTGTCCTCCTTCAACACCCCTTCGCTGGCAGGGCAGGTTGCCCAGAAGGGCGGGGATTATTGTATGCTTAAGCCCTGCCGGATTCAGTCGGTGGTCAGCCGGACCCGGGAGCTGGCCGGAGGAAAAACGGGTACCCAGATCCAGGAGGAGGCCTCCTCCCGGGACCTGGAGCGGCAGGTCACCGCCATCATACACGATATCGGTGTGCCCGCCCACATCAAGGGCTACCAGTACCTGCGGGAGGCCATCGGTCTGGCGGTGGACGACATGGAGATCATCAACGCCGTGACCAAGGTATTGTATCCGACGGTGGCAAAGAAATACAATACCACCTCCAGCCGGGTGGAGCGGGCCATCCGCCACGCCATTGAGGTGGCCTGGGATCGGGGCGACCTGGAGACGCTGCAAAAGTATTTCGGCTACACCGTGTCCAACGCCAAGGGCAAGCCCACCAACAGCGAGTTTATCGCCATGATCGCGGACCGCATTTCCCTGAACGGGACCTCTGCGTAAAGCCGGGTTTTTACAAAAAGAGCGCCGTACCCACAGGGGCACGGCGCTCTTGAATTATTTTATCACGCGTTGGCGCTGTTGAGGTACTCCTCCTGCTCGGGGGTCAGCCTGTCGATGGTCAGGCCCAGGGCGGCCAGCTTGGCCCAGCCGATCTGGTCGTCGATCTCGGCGGGAATGTCGTAGAGCTTGCGCTCCAGGCTGTCCCGGTGCTTGACCAGCCACTCGGCGGCCAGCGCCTGGACGGAGAAGGACATGTCCATGATCTCCGCCGGGTGACCGTTGCCGCCAGCCAGGTTCACCAGACGGCCTTCCGCCAGCACGTTGAGCACCTTGCCGTCCGCCAGCTTGTAGCCGGTGATACCCTCACGCTGCTCCCACTTCTCCACGGCGTTGTCCTCCAGCCACTTCACGTTGACCTCGCAGTCGAAGTGGCCCGCGTTGCTCAGCAGGGCGTTGGGCTTCATCACGGCAAAATGCTCCGGCGTGATTACGTCTTTGCACCCGGTGACGGTGACGAACACGTCGCCCAGGGCGGCGGCGTCCGCCATAGTCATGACCCGGTAGCCATTCATGGTGGCGTCCAGGGCCTTGAAGGGGTCCACCTCGGTGACGATGACGTTGGCACCCATGCCCGCGGCCCGCAGGGCCACGCCGGCGCCGCACCAGCCGTAACCGGCCACCACCACGGTCTTGCCCGCCACCACCAGGTTGGTCATGTGCATGATGGCGTCCCAGACGGACTGGCCGGTGCCGTACTTGTTGTCATAGTAGTGCTTGCACTTGGCGTCGTTCACCGCCATCATGGCGCAGGGCAGGGTGCCCTCCCGGTCCCGGGCGCGCAGGCGCAGGATGCCGGTGGTGGTTTCCTCGCAGCCGCCGATCAGGCAGTCGGCGTATTCCTTGCACTTGCCGCTGAGCAGGTTCACCAGGTCGCCGCCGTCGTCAATGACGATGTGGGGGTGGCATTTCAGGGTTTCGACCAGATGGGCCTCGTACTCCTCGGGAGTGGAGCCGTGCCAGGCGAACACGTTGACGCCCCGGTCCGCCACGCCTGCGGCCACGTCGTCCTGGGTGGACAGGGGGTTGCTGCCGGTGAGGTAGACGTCGGCCCCGCCTGCCTTCATGACCAGGGCCAGGTTGGCGGTTTTGGCCTCCAGATGGACGGAGACGGCGGCGCGCAGGCCCGCAAAGGGCTGCTCTTTCTCGAAACGGGCCTCAATCTGGGACAGGGCGGGCATGAAATTGCGCACCCAGTCGATTTTGCGGTGGCCGGAGGGGGCCAGGGCGGGGTCGCGGATGATGCTCATGTATATACTCCCTTTCGAACATGATTTTGTACAGCCAGTATATCACAGGGGCGAAACCTTTGCAAGTGGCCTATATCCTGCTGCAAAATTCCAGAATCTCATTTTTCCGCTGTGCAGCCGCCTCTTTGCATTCCACTGAACACAATCCCAGGCTGCCGTAGCAGCCGATTTCTAAATGCCCATAAAAATGTTCGATGCTTTCAATGATCCGATTGCATTCTTTCATGCTTGGCCCTGTTCTTAATGCGACCGAATATCCTCTTTTCCCATGGGGGATGGATGCGTGCGGCTCATGCGTATTGCACCATGGAGTGCATCTGTCGATAAAAACCTTAAATTGCCCCGGAATGTCTGCCCAGTATGACGGCGATACGCTCACGATAACATCTGCCCGCTCATACAGCTTCAGGACCAAACCGACATCGTCATGCTGGACGCACTTGGCCGTGTGATGGCAGCTTCTGCATCCTTTACAGCAATTTATCGTAAAATCATCAATACAAATGCTGGTAACATCATATTTTTTCGATAAGCTGCTGGAAATGATGTGCGCGATTTCGGCAGTTGCCCCATTCCTGACAGGACTGCAATTCATTACTAGCGCATTCATTTGGCTTAACCGTTTGCCCAATGCTTGGCCGCCAGCAGCTGAGCACGCACGTCCCACAGTTTCTGGGACAGGTCCACGTAGTAGTTGTGGGGGTATTCGAAGCGCTTTACCTCGTCCCACAGGCTGTCCACCTCCCGCTGGCAGTGGGCCCGGGACTCCTGGATGGTAGGCACCTTGTACACCAGCTGGCCATCCTTGAACACTGGCACCAGCAGGGGACGCACAGTGTAATCCGTGACGGTTTTACGCTTCCAGGTGGCCTCTGGGTCGAACAGCTCCAGGGGCTGGGTGAAGTCGGGCTGTTCGTCGTGGACGCAGATATAATCGGCAATGGCCTTTCCGGTAGCGTTCTCGAACAGGCGGTACACCTTCTTGAAGTGGGGGAGCGTTACCTTCCCGGCGTTCTCGCTGATTTTGATCTTGGGCGTAATCGTGCCGTTGTCCTCCTCAATGGCGGCCAGCTTGTACACGCCGCCGAACACCGGCTCGCTCTTGGAGGTGATGAGCCGCTCACCCACGCCGAACAGGTCGATGCGGGCACCCTGGGTGATCAGATCCCGGATGATATACTCGTCCAGGGAGTTGGAGGCCACGATCTTGATGCCGGGCAGGCCCGCGTTGTCCAGCATCATCCGGGCCTGCTTGGACAGGTAGGTCAAATCGCCGGAGTCGATGCGGATGCCGCCGGAGGTGATGCCCAGCTCACGGAACACCTTGATGGCGTTGGGCACGCCGGAGTGGAGGACGTTATAGGTGTCCACCAGCAGGGTGGCGGCCTGGGGGTAGACTTGGCAGTAGGTTTTGAAGGCGGTGTACTCGTCGGGGAACATCTGCACCCAGGAGTGGGCCATGGTGCCGGTGGCGGGGGTGCCGTACAGCTCGTCGGCCATAGCGCAGGCGGTGCCGCCTGCCCCGGCGATGTAGCTGGCCCGGGCGCCCAGCACGGCGCCGTCTGCGCCCTGGGCCCGGCGGGAGCCGAATTCGGAGACGGGACGGCCCTCGGCGGCGCGAACGATGCGGTTGGACTTGGTAGCGATGAGGGATTGATGATTCAGGGCCAGCAGGAGGTAGGTCTCCACGAACTGGGCCTCGATGGCGGGGGCGCGGACGGTGAGGATGGGCTCGCGGGGGAAGATGGGGGTACCCTCGGGGACGGCCCAGATGTCGCCGGTGAAGCGGAAGTCCTTCAAGTAGTCCAGGAATTCGGGGGAGAAGCAGTGCTTGCCTCTTAGATATTCGATGTCCTCCTCGTCGAAGTGGAGGTTTTGGATATATTGGATGACTTGCTCCAGGCCTGCGGCGATGGCGAAGCCGCCGCCGTCGGGGACGTTGCGGAAAAAGACGTCGAAGTAGCATATGCGGTCTTTCAGGCCGGTTTGGAAGTAGCCGTTGCCCATGGTCAGCTCGTAGAAATCGGTCAGCATGGTGTAGTTGATGTCGTGCTTCATGGAGAATTCCTCCTTATTATAGGTGACTCCCATTATAAGCTGTCATGACAGTAATTTCAAGCCCCAAGTGGGAGAAGGCCGCTCGGGCCCTCGGCGACCTACTTTCTGCTTGTGCAGAAAGTAGGCAAAGACACACTTAGGGGGTATCCCGCCGACTGGACGCTGCGCGTCCTCAGGCGGGATACCCCCTAAGAACCCCCTGCTTACGGGGGAGGTTGATACGTTTTGTGGGTTGAATCTTTCCGGCGCGAGCGGCCTTCGACCCGTTCCGCCTTGATTTGTGCTGCCGCTTGTGGGCAGGTATTGTTGGGGTTCTGCGGTTTTTTGGCTGCGCCTGAGTGGGGGCGAAAAAAGACCGCCCTGCATGTGTGCGGGGCGGTCTCTGTTCTAGTGCTCCTAATTTTTTGAAATGCGGGTTGTTCAGCGCATTGCGATTTCGTGGCGCTTGGGGCCGGTGGACACGATTTTGATTGGCACGCCAATGCGCTTTTCCAGGAACTCCACGTAGCTCTTGGCGTTGGCGGGCAGGGCGTCGTAATCTGTGATGCCCCGCACATCACTTTTCCAGCCGGGAAGGGTTTCAAACACCGGCTTGGCCTTCATCAGTCTGGGGGTGGTGGGGAATTGATCCGTTACGGTTCCGTCAATCTCATAGCCTGTGCAGACCTTGATCTCGTCCAGATAACCCATCACGTCCAGGCAGGTCAGCGCCACCTGGGTGGCGCCTTGGATCATGCAGCCGTATTTGGTTGCCACCGCGTCAAACCAACCCACACGGCGGGGGCGGCCTGTTGTCGCGCCAAACTCGCCTTGATCGCCGCCCCGGCGGCGCAGCTCGTCGCCCTCGGGACCCGGCAGCTCGCTGACGAAAGGCTCTGTATTGGAGCCCACGCTGGAGGAGTACGCTTTGGTGACGCAAATGACGTCCTTGATGGCGGTGGGGGGCACGGGAGCGCCCACGCAGCCGTAGCCCGCCAGTGTGTGGGATGAGGTGGTCAGGGGGAAGATGCCCAGGTCGGGGTCCTTCATGGAGCCCAGCTGGCCCTCCAGCAATACGGTTTTGCCGTCCTTCACCGCTTGATGCAGGAAGCTCACCGCGTCGCCCACATAGGGACGCAGCATTTCCCGATAGCTCAAAAGCTGGTCGTACAGTGTCTTAACGTCCAGAGGGGGTTTGTGGTACAGGTGCTCAAAGAGGATGTTCTTGATCTCCACGGCACGGCTCAGCCGCTCCCACAAATGGCCCTCATCGAACAGGTCGCACACTTGGATGCCTGTTTTGGCGTATTTGTCAGAATAGAAGGGGGCAATGCCGCTCTTAGTGGAACCGAAGGCTTTGCCGCCCAGGCGCTCCTCCTCATAGGCGTCCTGGAGGATGTGGTAGGGCATGAGCAGCTGGGCTCGCTCAGATACGATGAGGTTGGGTGCGGGCACGCCCTGGCCGGTGATGCTTTTCAGCTCCGACACCAGCTTGGCCGCGTCCAGAGCCACACCGTTTCCGATGACGTTGGTGATGTGGGGGTAGAAGATGCCGGACGGCAGAATGTGCAGGGCGAAACGGCCGTAGTCGTTGATGATGGTGTGGCCCGCGTTGGCGCCGCCCTGGAAGCGGACCACCACATCCGATGTCTCGGCCAGCAGATCGGTGATTTTGCCTTTGCCCTCGTCGCCCCAGTTTGCGCCCACAATTGCTTTTACCATAATGTACCTCCGCGCTCCGGGATTCGCAGCCGGTGTGATCCGGTCTGCCTTTTCCAGTGCGCGCGGACCGGCTTCCGCGGCCCGACATACTTATTATAATCAAGCTCCCCCTGGTTCGCAAGTCCTTTTCACGCTTTTTCCGTTTCCCTCTTTACTTCCATAAAGCGGCGTGCTAAAATATCCTCATTGTTAAGGAGGATGCGCCATGCAAAAAGAGATATCGGAGCAGAACGCGCTGCTGTTTGAGGCCATTCTGACGTTGAAGGACCGGGACGAGTGCCGCGCCTTTTTCCAGGACCTGTGCACCGTGGCTGAGCTGCGGGCCATGACTCAGCGGCTGGAGGTGGCTCAGCTTTTGGATCAGGGGCTGATTTACAACGACATCCTCCAGCGCACGGGAGCGTCCAGCGCCACCATCAGCCGGGTGAACCGGGCGCTGCAATACGGCGCGGACGGCTACAAGACCGTGCTGCCCCGGCTGAGCGAATGACGGACGCCTATACCGTACTGGCCCGGTGTTATGACCGGCTCACCGCCGATGTGGGCTACGAAACGTGGGCGGACTATGTGGAGCGGCATTTCCGCAGGTCCAAGCGGCCGGTCCGCACCGTGGTGGAGCTGGGCTGCGGCACCGGGAGCCTGACCATGCTGCTGGCCCGGCGCGGATATGCCATGACGGCGGTGGACCTGTCTCCGGACATGCTGGCTGTGGCCGACCAGAAGTGTGAGGGGCTGGGTGTGCTGTTTTTATGTCAGGACATGTCCAGGCTGGCGCTTTTGGAGCCTGCCGACGCCGTGATTTCCTGTTTGGACAGTGTGAACTATGTTACCCGTCCAGCCGCTGCGAAGCGGATGTTCCGGCGGGTGTACAAGGCCCTGAATCCCGGCGGGCTGTTCCTCTTTGACGTCAAGACTCCGCTGGCGTTGGAAAGCGCGGACGGCCAGACCTTCCTGGATGAGGACGACGGTCTGTTCTGCGTCTGGCGGGGGGAGTACAGCCCCAGGCGGCGGGTGTGCGGCTACGGCCTGGATTTGTTTGTTCAAGAGGAGGACGGAAGCTGGAGCCGGGGCGGAGAGTATCACGAGGAATTTGCATATACGATGGATGAGCTGGACGGCTTCCTGCGGGAAGCGGGGTTCCAGGCCGTCAAACGATATGGCGACAAGAACATGTCCGCGCCCAGAGAGGGGGCGCAGCGGGTCTTTTTCGCCGCGAGAAAGGAATTGTAGCGCAATGGATCAAATCGTTCGCGTCATTGCCAAGGACGCTCCTGTTAAAGCCATGGCCATCTCCGCGCGGGATACGGTGGAGCGGACCCGTGCCGTCCATGACTGCTGGCCGGTGGCCGCGGCGGCCCTGGGCCGTCTGCTCATGGCTGCGTCCATGATGGGCGCTGCCATGAAGGGGGAGGACGCCTCCGTCACCCTGCGGGTGAAGGGCGGCGGGCCGCTGGGTTCTCTCACCGCCGTGTCCGATCACCACGGCAACGTGCGGGGCTATGTGCAGAATCCCGCTGTGGACGTACCCCGAAAAGCCAAGGGCAAGCTGGACGTAGGGGCGGCCGTGGGCGCGGACGGAGATTTGACCGTGATTCGGGATTTGGGATTGAAGGAACCTTATATCGGCTCGGTGCGGCTGGTGGGAGGCGAGATCGCCGAGGATGTGGCGGCCTATTTTGTGGAGAGCGAGCAGGTGCCCACCGCCTGCGCCCTGGGTGTGCTCATCGCGCCGGATCAGACGGTGCAGGCGGCGGGGGGCTATCTCATCCAGCTGCTGCCGGGGGCGGACGATGAAGTTGTGTCTGCCGTGGAGCGGGGTGTGGCCAGGCTGGGGGCCGTCAGCGCCCGGCTGGACGCGGGCATGGACCCTCTGGGCCTTCTGCGGGAAGTGCTGGGCGAGTTTGAGCTGGAGGAGCTGGAGACGGCTCCGGTGGAGTATCGCTGCTACTGCACCCGTGAACGGGTGAGCCGGGCGCTCATCAGCCTGGGCCGGGAGGAGCTGACCTCGCTGATTGAGGAGCAGAGGGGCGCGGAGCTGACCTGCCAGTTCTGCGATAAGGTGTACCGCTTCTCCGCCGGTGAGCTGGAAAAGCTTCGGGACGAGGCCTCTGCCAAGTAACGCCAACTTTTTTAATTTAACTCTTGACAGAGCTGGTTTTGTTTGCTATAATGACTTTCGCCGTGTGACGAGCGGCGGAACGATGGGGGAGCATAGCTCAGCTGGGAGAGCACTTGCCTTACAAGCAAGGGGTCACAGGTTCGAGCCCTGTTGTTCCCACCATAGCATGACAAATGTGGCGCGGTAGTTCAGCTGGTTAGAACGCCGGCCTGTCACGCCGGAGGTCGAGGGTTCAAGTCCCTTCCGCGTCGCCACATCTTATGCCCAGGTAGCTCAGTTGGTAGAGCAGCGGACTGAAAATCCGCGTGTCGCTGGTTCAACTCCGGCCCTGGGCACCAAATGCGAGTGTAGCTCATCTGGTAGAGCGCCACCTTGCCAAGGTGGAGGTAGCGAGTTCGAGCCTCGTCACTCGCTCCAAAAAAATTTCAAAAAGAAGTGCTAATGCACTTCTTTTTGAATATAATATAGTGTTCGGCGCCATAGCCAAGTGGTAAGGCAAGGGTCTGCAAAATCCTGATGCCCCAGTTCAAATCTGGGTGGCGCCTCCAAACGAGAGGGCGGGCTGCGGCCCACCCTCTGTTCTTTCTCTCAACTTCATACCGGGGTGTGGCGAAGTTTGGTATCGCGCTTGGTTCGGGACCAAGAGGCCGCGGGTTCAAGTCCCGCCACTCCGACCATCAAAACCGCTGGTTTGTTGCGAAACTGGCGGTTTTTCTTAACTTTTTAAGAAAAATAAGATTTTGGAACATCGCTGTTCTAACAAAAGTTCTAACACGCACCCTCATTTTTGTCATCGGAAAGCAAGTCCGACATGGCCGCTAAAGTACCTTTTTTGTTCTCAAAACTCAGGTGTCCATAAATGTTAGCCGTAGTCCCTATATCGCTGTGCCCCAGCCATTCTGAGACACGTTTCAGGTCGTAGCCCTTGGCGATCAGCAGGCTCGCTGTCGTGTGCCGAAGGTCATGATACCTGATATGCGGCAAACCGTTCGATTCAAGGATCTTAGAGAATTTTCTGCTCACATAATCCGGGTTCAAAATTCTGCCGTCCTCCCAGGTAAACACATATCCGCTGTCAACGTAAGAATTGCCCATGATTTCTTTCATCTCTTGCTGCCGCTCCCGGATGGACAAGAGCATTTGCTTGATCTCCGGTGTCATTGGATAGGTTCTATGGCTTGATTGATTTTTGGTCGTCGTCTTTTCAAGGATTTCAGAAAACCTTACAACGGTCGCCTCAATCGTGAAGGTATCGTTCTCAAAATTGACAGCGCTCCACTTCAACCCGACCGCTTCACTTCTTCGCAAACCATAGATGATCGTCAGCATAACAATGTTTTCAATGACGGTTCCCTTGATTGCTTCCAGCAGCGCTTTGGCCTGTTCCTTCGTGTAGAAGCTGCCCACATACTTGTGTTTCTTTGGCAGCGTTACCCGGTCCGCGGGATTATATGGGATGATATTCTTTTTGACGGCATCCTGCAAAGCCCCCCGGATCACGATGTGGTGGTCATGCAGGCTTTTCCCGGACAGCTTCCCCTTGATATGCTCTCCTGGTTTCTGTGCTTTGCGATTATAGTACAGCTGCAAATCCTGGGGAGAAATATCATTCAAGGTTACGTTGTGCTGCTTGAAATACGGACCGATATGGTTCCTGTAGTAGCTGGCATATCCTTGAAATGTGATCCGGTCAACCTCGTTCTCCTTTTGCTCCAGCCATGTCTCAAGCCACTGCCAGAATGGAGTTCTCGGATAGGCTACGATTTTACCTTCTTCAAACTTGCTTGCAATCTCTTGCGCTGCTCTCTGCGCCTCCCTTTTATTGCCCCGCTTTACGGGAACTTTAGTCGATACCCATTTCTGTTTCGTTTCGCCGTTAATATCGACGACGCGGAACACGGCATAGTAAACGCCTTTCTTTTCTTGCAGACTAACTGACATAGGCATGTCCCTCCGTAGGGTCTATGCCACTCTTCAAGTCAGTATTATAGCGCATTTTCTGTAAATAGTCCAGCAGATACTTTTTAGGGATGCGGATCTGCCTTCCTATGGTGATGTATTGGAGCTCTCCGCTATGTAAAATCGCATATGCCTTGCTGCGGCCTATGGACAAAATGCCTTGCAAATCCTTTACTGTTAAAATGTCTGGAAATTGTTCCAGCATTGTCATTTTCCCTCCTATAGCAAGAGGCAAAGTCCTTGCCAAAGAATATTGACTTTACCCTCTCTGAAAAATTATGTTTCCCGCTGTTCCCGGCCCATTTCCTGCGCTCTCCTTCAGACCGCGTATGTCAGGCCGCGCTGTGCGCTGATTCTACGGCGGGCGCGCATGATGCACACTGTCCGCCGCTCCTGTATAACTGCCGGAGCAGGGTTTGAAGCCTGGTATGTCAGGCCCTTTGTCAAGGTTCGGCGCGAGGGCTTCTTGGCTGTCCTCCTACTAAAAAACATCCAGATATCCCCTCAATTTCTGCAAAAATTTTTTGAAAAATTTTTCTGAACCAAAATATAGAGTTTTTATGTTGACATCCACTATATATTGTGGTACACTCCATCTGTAATTGATTTTTGTGCGCCGCCTCAATTTTGAGGATAGTCGGGCATTGCCCGGTGATCGGAGAAATCCGAACTGCACACGTTTGTTAAGTTTGTATGTATGCCAGCGGGATTACTGCGCCTAAATGGCGGGTAAACTGCTGGCTTTTTCCATTTGGGGGAGCTTCCCCACCGATTGCGAGAACGACTGAGGTTCGCTGAAAAAGCGAACGGCACTGATGAAACAGTGTCCAGTCGTTCTCGCTTTTTTTGTTGCCCAAACGCCGAAAGGCTTTGAGGATATATCAAAAAGTGAAAGGAGCGCAGTCAATGAAGTATCACGCAGTTTGGAAGCCAGGAGGCCGTCCCCGCCGTGGGATGGGTTCCATGAAATCAAGGCGCAGGCAGGTCCAGGTCCTCAAGCCTAGGGGAGTCGTCCTTGTGAAGGAGGTGGACACCCTTGGCTCAGACCAAAAGAAGGCCGCCTGATGTGCTGACGCCCACCGCCGGTCTCAGCCGTGCGGAATGGCTGGAGTTCCGGCGCAAAGGAATCGGCGGCAGCGACGCGGCCTCCGTGCTGGGCATCTCGCCCTTCCGCACCGGAGTAGACCTCTACTACGACAAGCTGGGCCTCCCTGTGGAGGACAGCGAGGAGAACTGGGTGGCCATGGAGATGGGGAACCTGCTGGAGGACCTGGTGGCCCGCATCTTTGCCAAAAAGACCGGGCTCACGGTCTGCCCCATGAAATTCATGTTCCAGCACCCGGACCATCCCTGGATGCTGGCCGACATTGACCGGCTGGCAACGCTACCGGACGGTTCCACGGCCATCCTGGAAATCAAGACCACCAACTACAACGCCCGGGGCAAGTGGGAGTACGACGGCAAGCCCATCGTGCCCCCGTACTACGAGGCCCAGGGACGGCACTATATGGCGGTGCTGGACCTGAACCGCACCTACTACTGCTGTCTTTACGGCAACAACGAGGACGAGGTGATCATCCGACACATCGACCGGGACAAGGACTATGAGGCCGAGCTGATCGCATTGGAGGAAAACTTTTGGATGAACCACGTCCAGGCGAAGGTGCTTCCCCCCTATGTGGAGCGGGACGGTGGGCTCATCCTGGACAGCCTGCGCCGCTGTTTGGGGCCGTCGTACCTGGATATGCCTCCGGTGACGCTCACCCAGGCTCAGTCCGCCAAAGTCCTCCGTTACCTGGAACTGAAGGAGGAAAAGAGCGGCTTGGCGGCAGTAGCGAAAAAACTGGACGCCGAGATGGAACGGTTGAAAGCCCTGATCGTGGCCGATATGGGCGGCGGGTGTTCCGCCGTCTACAAGGGCGGGGATGGCAGCTACACCGTGACCTACAACCCCAGCCGTCGAGAGGGCATTTCCAAAGACGGCCTGCTGAGGCTGAAAGATGGCCACCCGGACATCTACGCGCAGTATGTCACGGCGTCCGAGAGCCGGACGTTCCGAGTGAAATTTACCGCCGCCGAAGCGGCGGCATAGGAGGTGCGACATGAGCATTGTCGCGGCATATGACAAGACGCTGTTCTGCAACGAGGCCAGTAAATACTGCGTCCTGCGTCTGAAAACAGCGGACCCCATGATCCCGGAGGACGCCCGGGACAAGTACAGGTTCAGCGACCACCTCATCCGCTTCGTGGCCGTGGGCTACGACCTGCCCCGGACCGGCGCCATCAAGATGGAGCTGGAGGGCAGCTGGGTGGATGGCAAATACGGCAAGCAGTTCCAGGTGAGCGTGTGGCACGAGCAGGTGCCGCCCACCATTGAGGGCATCCTGGGCTATCTGTCCTCCGGGCTGTTGAAGGGCATCGGCCCCAAGACCGCCGGGGAGATCGTCCAGCGGTTCGGCACGGACTCCCTCAACATCATCGAGCACCACCCGGAGCGGCTGCTGGAGGTCAAGGGCATCACGGAGGAAAAGCTGGAGGAGATCAAGGCGGGCTACGCCGAGAGCACAGCCATCCGTGACCTGATGACCGTGCTGTCCCCCTTCAAGCTGACGCCCAAGACCGCCATGAAAATTTATGAGCATTTCGGCCCCGACGGCGCGGCCCTGCTGCGCCAGAGCTTTTACCAGCTGTGCCAGATCCTCGGCTTCGGGTTCAAACGGGTGGACGCCATCGTGCAGAAATCCGGCGGCGACCTCCACGACCCCATGCGGGTGCAGGGCGCGCTGTTCTATGCCCTGGAGAGATCCCGCACCGAGCGCGGCCACCTCTATATGGAGGCGGAAAAGCTGCTGGGGGAAACGCTGGCGCTGCTGAATGAACAGATCCCCCAGGCCGATATGCGGATCAGCCGGGACGAGGCCGCCCGGGAGCTGGTGACGGCTATCAAGGCCAACGTGGTGGTGTCCAAGAAAGGCAATATCTACCTGCCCCATGTGTTCAGCCAGGAGAACGAGACCGCCCACAAGGTGGTGGAGATGCTGCTGGAAACGCCGGAGCCTGTCCTTCTGGCCCCGGTGATGGAGCGCATCCGGGACAAACTGGGCATCAGCCTCTCCCCCAGGCAGTACGAGGGAGTGGAGATGGCCTTCCGGCATAACCTGTCCATCATCACAGGCGGACCCGGCACGGGCAAGAGTACCATTTTGAAGGCGGTGATCGAGGCGTACCGGGTGCTGTACCCAGGCAATACCATCGCCCTGGGCGCGCCCACCGGCAAGGCCAGCCGCCGCATGGCGGAGACCACCGGCATTGAAAATGCCCAGACCCTTCACAGCCTGCTGAAGCTCCACGGCGAGGACGCCGGGTGGCAGGAGAAAAGGGAACTGAACGCCGACTTCCTCATTGTGGACGAGGCGTCCATGATTGATATGTGGCTGGCCCATCAGCTATTTTCCCGGCTGAAAAAGGGGACCAAACTGTTGATTGTGGGCGACGCGGACCAGCTGGAGAGCGTGGGCGCGGGCAGTGTGTTCCGGGAACTCATTCAAAGCGGTTTAGTGCCGGTGACGGTGCTGGACCAGATCTTCCGCCAGGGGTCGGACAGCCTTATTCCCTGCAACGCCAAATTCATCAAAGAGGGCAGCGGCAATCTGAACTATGGCCGAGACTTTACCTTTACGGAAGCGTTGTCCCAGGAGGAAACGGCGGCGCTGATCCAGGTGCTCTACCGGGGCGCGCTCCGGCACACCCCCATGGAGCAGGTGCAGATATTGACGCCCTACCGTTCCACCGGGGCCGCGTCCGCCAACCATCTGAACGCGGCCATCCAGGAGGAGGTCAACCCACCCGCGCTGGAGAAGCCGGAGCTGTCCAACGGCGGGCGGCTGTTCCGGCTGGGCGACCGGGTGATGCAGGTGAAGAACGACTACGACATCGCGCTGTATGACCGGGACGGCGAGCAGATCGCCGCCGGTGTGTTCAACGGCGAGGTGGGCATCGTGTCCAACGTCCAGCCGGGCACGCTCACCGTCAATTTCGACGGGCGCTATGCGGATTATCCGCTGGAGAGCCTGGGCGAGCTGGAGCTGGCCTACGCCACCACCATCCACAAGTCTCAGGGCAGTGAGTACGACACGGTGATCGTGCCCATGCTCCCGGCCCATAAGATCTTACTGTCCAGAAATTTGTTCTACACGGCTGTCACCCGTGCCAAGCGGCGGGTGATCCTGGTGGGGATGAAGCAGGCCGTCTACATGGCGGTGTCCAAGTGCGGCACCGGCAAGCGCAACACCCTGCTGGGGGAGCGCGTCAAGCTGTACCACCAGGCGCTGACCCGTAAGGATATCCCCACCGAGGGGGAGCAGCTGAAAAATGCCAGTTAAAAAAGTGGGATGACGTGCAAAAAACGCACGGTCATTTCCTATTTATTATGTGAAGGGAGTTTGCACAATGAACAACGAAAAGAGCATGGCGGTCCATATCCCCTGGGACTTGAACAAAATTCCGAGCTTCGATTTCATGAAGTTCACCCAGGTGGTGGAACAAGCCGAGGGCAGAGGGCAGACGCTGAAGATGTCCCTGGAGGGCAAGAAAACCTGGTTCCGGCTGGCCTGCCCCACTGGCGGGCTGGCGCTGAACGCCCTGCGGGTGACGGACACCATGGCCATTTTTGAGGCCCGGGTGTTTGCCGATGTGGAGGACCGCAACCCCCTGGCCAGCTTCACCGCCACCCAAACGGCGGACAAGGCCAAGGATACGGCATACATCCGCACCGCCCAGGACGCCGCGTTGGATGAGGCTCTGGAGCGCGCCGGATTCAGCCTCCAGACCTGGTCTATGTCCCCCAGGGAGCCCGCGCCGGATGCCAACGGCGCAGTCAATGCTGGCAAGCCCACAACAGCGCCGCCGGAGGAAAACAAAACGCCTCCTGTGGCCGTTCCCCAGCAGGCCGATGAATCCGTTGTAAAGACGGCGGAGAAGGCCCAGGCTGTGCAGACGGCACCGAAAGCGGCCCCGACCGCGCCGCAGTTCAAGTCTGTCACCGACACCGCGCCCCGTCCGGCCCCGGTCGGCCCTCCGCCCCATGCGCCGGGGGTACTGACCGCCTCTGCTGGGGGCGCTCAGATTCGTAGCGATACCGGAAGTAAACCTGCCAGTGCGTCTGTGGTGGATATCTCGACTGCCAAACCGGCGGAGAAGGTTCAACCTGTTGGCCAGCAGGAACAGGCGGGTGTGGCGGCTCAGGCCACAGCGGAGAGCGCTTCCACCCAGGAGGCCCCGGCTCCCGTCACCTACACCCCCGACATGACGGTGGAGGAAATTTGTGAGCGCATGACGCTGGAGCAGGCGAAGAAGCTCAAGGTGCTGGAGGGCACCTGCAAGGGCTGGACGCTGGAGCAGGTGGCCGCAGACCGGCCGCCCAGCCTCAAATGGCTCCGATACACCGCCCCATCGGCGGATAACGTGCTGAAAGCGGGGGCCGCCATCATGCTGAAAGAGCTGGAGTTGAAGCAGGCCGGATGAACCGCTCTGGCCCGATATGGAAGGAGCTGACCCCCTGTGGCTGGTTCGGATTTTCCCTTTGACATCATGGACGTGGCTTCCCTCCTCCGCCTGAATATCAGGCGGAGAGGCGGCTCCCGTGTGGTCTACGCGGACTGCCCCATTTGCGGCGACCGCCGGGGCAAGCTGGCGCTTTACCCTCAGATCGACACCTGGCATTGCTATCACTGCGGTGAGCACGGCGGGATGCTTCCTCTGTATGGGCAGATTCACGGGATCGGCAATTCGGACGCGTACCGGGAAATCTGTGAAGCGCTGAAGGTGGGCGCTCCTGGACGGGAATACACGCCGACAGCCAAGACGGTCTCGGTCCGAGAAGCCGACCAGCCCCAGCGGGCCAGCCCCCAGGACATCCACAGGACGCTGACGGCCCTGCTGGCCATGCTCACCCTCTCCCCCGCTCATCGGGAGCATTTGCGCACCAAACGGGGGCTGACAGACGAGCAGATCGAACACTTCGGGTTCAAAAGTACGCCCCCGGCCTGTCTGTACCGCGCCATCGCGGCCCGGCTCATGGAGCAGGGCTGCGTGGTGCAGGGCGTCCCCGGTTTTTATCTGGACAGCGGCGGCAAGTGGCGGCCAAAATTCCACCAGCGCACCGCTGGCATCCTCATCCCGCTCCGGGGCGTGGACGGTCTGCTCCAAGGGTTACAGATCCGCTTGGACCGGCCCATCCGGGATAAGGACGACCCGCCGGAGAAAGCGGGAGCCAAGTACCTTCCGTTCAGCTCCACGAGCAAGCTCATGGGCGTCACGTCGGGGAGCCCCATCCATTTTGTGGGTGACCCCAATTCCAGAGTGGTCTATGTGACGGAGGGCGCGCTGAAAGCGGACGTCGCCCATGCCCTCACCGGACGGACCTTCGCGGCCACGATGGGGGTGAACAACACCACGGGGATGGACGAGCTGTTTGCGTTTCTGCACCGTAACGGGACTGCGGAGATTATCGAGGCCGAGGATATGGACAAGTACAGCAATCCGAATGTCAGCCGGGGGGCCTCCAAGGTCCACAAGCTGGCGGTAAAGAACGGTTTGACGTGCCGGAGGCTGGTGTGGAACCCCAACTACAAGGGGATCGACGACTGGCAGTTGGCGCTTCATCAAAAGAAATTGAAGAAAAAGGAGCGAAAACAGATGAATTTCAAGGAGATGTACCTCAACGGGATGTGCCCGTTCGACTACATCGACAGCTGTGCCGACCAGTGGCGCAGTCGGCGCGACATCAGGGTGAGCGCGCCGGTATTTCTGGGCTTGACCCATGATGAGTATGAGATGTTCAGGCAAAAACCCACCTCTCTCAAGGAGCATTTGGACGGCCAGCGCGGCACCCAGAAGTTCCGGGTGTACCAGCTGGACTTCAAGGGCATCGAGACCCTGCCCTTCGCGTTCCGGGACCTGAAAACCATGCACAAGGCGGGCTATGAGCAGCCCCCGGCGGACAGCTATCAGCTGGTGTACGACGGAGAGCTGACCCACCCCAGGGAGTGGACGGAGAGCAATGTGCTGGAGCGCATTTTCAGCGCTTGCAACGATGACCTGCCCGAGGGCTACCAGGGGCACAGCCTGTCTGTGTCCGACATCGTGGAGCTGTATGACGGGGATAATCGGGAGTTCTTCTACTGTAACGATGTTGGGTTTACTCCTGTGCGCTTTGACGCGGAGCAGGCTAAACCCATGCAGGATGTGGACGAGGATGGCTGACCGGACGGAAACGCAGCTGGACGCCGTGTGCGCCGCCTGCCGGGAGCTGGGCGCGGAGGTGCGCCGCTCCCCTGGAAACCGATATTTCACCGCAACCGTATGGGACGACTGGACGTGGCCCTATGACGATGGCCCTGCTTTGGCCGTCCAGCGGGAGATCAAACGGAAGACCGCTCAATATCCGGGGCTGGCGTGCTGCTGCTTCGACCCATTCAGCACGCTGGTCTACGCGGTGTGAGCAGATATGAGGAAGGGACGCGATCCGGCTATGGCCGGACTGCGCCCCTTCCCTTTTTATCAAATGAACAGGAGGAATTTTATCATGGGAGTTTATTCTGAGTTGGATCTGGAGCGGCAGTACAGCGATGAGCCGTTCGCCGAGGATGACCCGTTCGTTGAGGACGATCCCTTTGTGGAGGTGGACGCCCCTGCCGGGGATAACCCCTTTGTGGAGGGCGATGCGTCGGCCCCGGCTGGCGCTGACGATGTGCCCGCCGTGACGGCAGAGCCGGAGCAGGCGGAGGACACCCCCGCTGTTCAGCCCCAGGCCAATCAGGCCACGGCTTCTGACAATGCCACCGTACAACCTGCTGTGGACAAGGCGGCGGACGAAGATGCCAAGCGGAAGGCCCACGAGGAGGCCGAGGCCAAGCGCAAGGCCGAGTGGAAAGCCGAGAAAAAGAAACGGAAAGAGGCGGAAAAGTTGCTGATTGCCCAAATCGACAATATGAGCAACGACGAGGTGACGGCAAAGTCTCTGGAGCGGGTGAGCGCCGATACTGAAAAGCTGACCCGCCGGCACATGATGGAATGTGTCATGGAGCACATCCAGACCCTGTGCCTGGATGACCCTGCCTTCGCCCGGAAAGTGATGCACCCCCGCAAAAACATGATCCGCTGCTGTCAGTATATCAACCGGAAGGCATGGGAGTATGTGCAGGACGAGCTGAAGGCCAAAGGCATTGCGCCCAGCCGCGAGAACCCTTATGGAAGCGCCATCCCGGAGGGTGTCTGCTACCAATGGGCTGTGGACTATTTCAACACCCCGGATGTGAAAGAGGACGTGGAAAAGGAGGAAAAATTTGTGCCAAAGCCGTATCGCGGCACATCCTCCACGTCCCCGAAGTCCACCGCGGCCAAAAGTGCCGCGACAGCCAAGGCCGGTGCCGCAAAGGATGCGGCGGGGAAGGAAACCAAGCCCGCCGCGCCGAAAGAGCAGGACGACAGCGGCCAGATCAGCTTTGGCGGTTTTGCCATGCCGGAGGAGAAAGCCGGATGATTGCATACAAAGGATTTGGACGCGGCCTTGTCTGCCTGGGCTATCGGTTCACGATGGGCCTGAATGTGACGGATAAGGCCAACTGTGCCAGTAACGGATTTCATTGCGCTGAAGACCCTCTGGACTGCCTGAGCTACTACTCCGATATGGAGCATTCGGAATACTGCTTGGTCAATGCTGGCGGCGACATGGACGAGGACGGCTGCGACAGCAAGATCTCCTGCACGGAACTGACCATTCTCAAAAAGCTGGACAGGGAAGAATTTTTCCTCCACGCCCTGGCGTATATGATGGACCATCCCGGGCGGAAATGCAGCCGCCATGTGACAAGAAACCAAGGCGAGGCCGGAGAAAAGGATTATGTGGTGGTGCGCGGAGCTGACCCTGTTGCAAGAGGGAAGCGCGGCAGTATTTTGGCCTTTGCAAAAGAAGGGCCGGACGGCAAGACGATCACGCAGGTCACCCTGACCTGTGTGGATGGAAAGCGCGCCAGGCCCAATGTGTGGTATGACGCCGATTTGAAGGAAAGGATGGTGGCCTGACCGTGTACAAAAAAGATCTGATGGCAATGCAGCCATTGAATGCCACGGAAGCCATGCGGAAAACCGTGCGGGAGGACATTCCTCAGAAGGTGAGCGAATGGTCCGCACCGAGATACAAGTATTCCCTGTTTGCCCGGTGCCTGGTGGAACAGGACGTCCTTAAAGTGGCGCTTTTTTTCCCGGACGCTCTGCGCACAGGTGGTCAGCTGCCGTCTTACGAGGTGTTCCTTAACCGCGCCGAGAAGAAATTTATCACATACGACCGAATGGAGGACAAATGGCGCGAGGCCACAGCAGACCACTTGAAATGGCCCCGATATATCAGCTCGTCTGACGGCACATGGATGTCCCCGGATGATAAGGAAACAGTCAAGGCATATCTGGGCGGGAAGAAGGCTGGCTATAGCGGCGTCCTCGAATACCAGGAGAAGCTTCGGGAGGAGGCGCTGGAGCGCCGCCACAGGAAGGAGACCGATCCTTGGGATGCCGACCTCAGCCTGACGCCCGGCCTGCCCCGGGACTGGGACCGCTGGGTGGACAAGGTGGGCATCCCGCAAAACTATATTTTCTACCATTATCGGAAGCGGGGCGCAAAACAGGGCTTTTGCACCTATTGCGGGAAGGAAGTGCCCCTCACGGTAAAGCCCCGGCATAATAAAACGGGGCGCTGTCTGTGCTGCCGCCATGAGATCACGTTCAAGGCGGCAGGAAAGCAAAGCAGGCTCTCCACTGGCTTAAACTGTGTCTACCTGCTTCAGCCCAGGCCGGATGGCTTCGTGATCCGCGAGTTTTGGGCGGAGCGATTCTACCGCAAGGATGCCTGCAACCGTCCGGAGGTACGCTGCCATGAGCAAAAGCGTGTCATTCTGGACCTCCAGTTGAACCGGCGCACCTACTACATGGGACTCTATAAAAACAAGACGTACCGCTGGATCGCCGGGATGCCCAGCACCTCCTATTACAGTCCCGAGGCAAGCTATTATTTTCACGGCGATAAGCCAGGCCGTGTGTATGGCAAGACCCTGCCCCACTTGTTGGCGGGTCCGCTTGGCCGGACTGGACTGATGGAGCTTCTCCGGGGGAATGGGATGGTGGTAAATCCCGATGACTACTTTTATATTTTGAAGGAGCGGCCCCAGTTGGAGCAGCTTGCCAAGGCCGGCCTGCCCAGGCTGACGGCAGAAAGCATCGCCAGCTTTGGCAGTGTGGACGATCTGCTCAAAATGGACCTGGGGCATGGACTGGCCAAGGCGCTGGGCATTGACACACAGCGGCTGGGGCGTCTGCGCCAGTACAACGGCGGGCGGTGCTTCCTGTCCTGGCTTCAATGGGAAAAGGGACAGGATACACAAGTGGATGATACTGCGCTCCAGGAGCTTTGCCGCTGGGAGATCACACCTGGTAAATTGTCCTTCATCCTGGATCGGATGAGCCCAGTCCAGGTACGCAACTATTTGCTCCGCCAGATGGCGGACAGCGGAATGGACTGCGAACAGGTGCTGACCACATGGCAGGATTATCTCTCCATGGCTAAGAAGCTGAAAATGGATACAAACGATCCCATCATCTACCGGGTCAAGCTGCTGCGCCGGCGGCATGATGAGCTGGTGGTGCGCTGCCAGCAGAAGGATTATAAGCGGCGGGCAGTGCCTGTGCGGAAGAAATTCCCGAACGTGGAGAAAATCTGCCGGTCCCTGAAAAAGAAGTATGAATACGCGGATGAGACCTACGCTATCATCGCCCCTGCCGGGATCGTGGACATCCTCGTGGAGGGAGCTATGCTGTGCCACTGCATTGGCGGCAGTGATATCTACTGGGACCGTATCCAACGGCACGAGACTTACATTCTGTTTTTACGTAAGGTTTCGTGCCCCGAAACGCCGTATTATACGCTGGAAATTGAGCCAAACGGCACAGTGCGGCAAAAGCGGACCAAGTTTGACCGGCAAAACAGCGATATTGAGGAGGCAAAGAAGTTCCTGACAAAGTGGCAAAAGGTTGTGGCTTCACGTCTCACAAAGGCAGACCGTAAGAAAGCGGTCAAGAGCCGTGCCCTGCGGGAGCAGGAGTTTGAGCAGATGCGGAAAGACAATGTTGTCAGCGCCAGTGATAAAATGAAAGAAAACGCCGAGGAAAAAATGTAGTTTTG
>CAJULJ010000013.1 GCA_910587395.1 uncultured Oscillospiraceae bacterium
GGGGTTCATACGCCCATGGAGGTCTACACCCAATGCAGGGCTGCCTGACAAAATTGCGCATTTTATTTCACTGTCTACTTGACGGGGGGCAGTCCAATCTGACCACCAATATTCAGGGCGCCTACACTGCCATCGCGGCCTATTCCTTCATGATCTTCAATCTGCTGTGCGCTCCCTGCTTCGCCGCCATCGGCTATATGTGCGGCTTCGCCTATGTGGCTGCCCTGATTGTGTATCAGATCGGCGGACTGCTCACCGGCGCGGTGACGCTTAACGTGTTTACCATCGTGGCCCTCCTGCTGCTGGCCGGACTGCTGTACCTGCTGTTCCGGCCTGCCGCCAAGGCGTCCGAGGGCGTCGGCCTCCGCAGCACGGAAGCGGCACGGGTGTAAATTATGGTTCAATTTCTGAGTGAAAACGGAGGCACTATTTTGGTGCTGGCGGTGGTGGCCGTCGTTGTGCGAAGCATGTGCAAACGAAAAAAAAGGGTAAGGGCTGTGGCTGCGGCTGCGGAGATTGTCCCTCGAAAGGAATATGCCACCCTGACAAATGAAAAAGGACCCAGGAGCGCCGCTCCCGGGTTCTTTCCTCATGGAATCAAATCAACTTTCGCACTTCCAGAAGGCCACGCTGTAAGGGGGCAGCTCACTGCCGCCGCCGAAATCGTGTTCCTTTCCAGTGAGCAGGTCCACCGCCCTGCCGCATCCGGCATCAAAGTGGGCCCAGTAGGGTTCGCTGTCTGCGTTCACCGCCACCAGCACCCGCTCATGCTCGGAGCGGCGCTGGAACACCGTCTGCTTGTTGGTGAGCACCAGATCCTTGAAGTCGCCCTGGCACAGAGCCTCGCTCTCCCGGTGGGCCTTTGCCATGGCGGCGATGGTGTCGGTCAGTTCAGTCCATTCCGGCTTGTCAAAGCTGGGCCGCAGGGCGTCGTCCCCGTGGGATTTGTCGCCCTCAACGCCCCACTCGCTGCCGTAGTAGACGCAGGGGATGCCGGACATACCGAACAGGATGCCGTACATCAAGGGCAGGTGGGCCGGGTTTTGCAGGATAGTGGCCGCGCGGGTCACGTCATGGTTGTCGGCAAAGCACAGCAGATGCTTGCCCTTGTACAGCGTCCACTGCTCGGGCCCGTACTGCCGCTTCAGGCTGTGGACAATTTCAAACAGGTTCATGGAATTCAGGGCGGAGTACAGCCCCTTGTAGCACTCATAATTGGTACAGGAGTGGAGCATCTCGTCGTTGACCCACTGATTATAATCGCCGTGTAGCGTCTCGCCCACCAGGAAGAATTCCGGCTTCAGCCCGTTGCAGAGGGAACGCAGGCGGCGGAGAAAATCCTTGTCCAAACAGTAGGCCACGTCCAGCCGCAGGCCGTCGATGTCGAACTCATCCACCCAGAATTTCACGCAGTCCAGCAGGTAATCCACCACAGCGGGATTGCGCAGGTTCAGCTTCACCAGTTCGAAATGGCCCTCCCAGCCCTCATACCAGAAGCCGTCGTTGTAGTTGGAGTTGCCGTCAAAGCTGATGTTGAACCAGTCCTTATAGGGGGAGTCCCATTTCTTTTCCTGCACGTCCCGGAAGGCCCAGAAGCCCCGGCCCACGTGGTTAAACACCCCGTCCAGCACTACCTTGATGCCGTGGGTGTGGAGGGTTTTGCATACCTTGGCAAACTCCTCATTGGTACCCAAACGGCAGTCAATGTTACGGTAGTCCCGGGTATCGTAGCCGTGGCGGTCGCTCTCGAAGATGGGAGAGAGGTACACCGCGTCCGCGCCCAGCTTCCGGATATGCTCTGCCCAGTCGCCGATCTTGCCGATGCGGCTGGCCTGAACGCCGTCATTCTCTCTGGGAGCTCCGCAGAAGCCCAGGGGATAGATTTGATAAAATACGCTGTGTTCCGCCCACATGGGCGTCACTTCCTTTCTGGCATTCGTACTCTGGGCAAGGGACGCCCACGGCTGCCAGTATAGCAGAAAGCAACGAAAAAAGCAAGCTAACCCCGCCGGCAGTTCATGCGGCTGAGCAGAGAGCGCATCTGGATCATTTCCTGCCGCTGCTGCGTGACAATGGTGCGTAAAATGGGCACAAGGTCAGTGCAGACATCGTATTTCAGGGCGTTTTCCGCCATGCGGACGGCTCCCTGGCGATGGGGAATCATCTCCCGCATGAAGACAGCGGCCAGGGCATTATTTTCCGGCGCCGAGCCCATTTGGGCATACATTTCTCGATAGATCAGGTCTATCCGCCGCTGATACAGGCGCAGATCCATTTGGGGGTTGGTGAGCTGATTGCAGGCGGCCAGCGCGTCCTCCATCTGTCCGATGCCCTGGGTCTGCTGGTCGATGATGCGCTGGGCCATACGCCGGACAGCGCTGTTTTCAGTAAAGCGAAGGATGTTTGTGGACATTTTGATGGCCGCCCGGTGGTGGGGGATCATCTGAACGATAAAGTTGTGGGAAATGCTCTGGGTAAGTCCGGCGGTGGTCATGCCCTGGACCATCTCGTCTAAAATTTGGTAAAAGCAGCATAAGTAAGTTTTTGAGTCCTCGCTGAGCAGACAGGTGTTTTTCATGGTCATGCCCTCCTTTGACCCTATTCTATGAAGAAAACGGCGAAAACGTTCAAAAAGAGGGGCGGTCAAATGACCGCCCCTCAATTCAAAGCTGTTGTTTTCCGATGTCAAAGGCGTGGAGCCAGTCCGATTTCAGCAGGAACAGCAAAAACACCGCCGAGCTGAGAGACCAGGTGAGGGGATAGGCCCAGGAGATGGTCTGGAACACGGGGAAAGCCCGCACCGCCAGGGTGACATAGGTTACCCGGACACAGCACCAGAAGGCCAGCATGGTGACCATGGGCACAAAGGACTTTCCGCATCCTCGGAGCACTCCGGCGGCACAGTGGGAGAAGGCCAGCAGAAAGAAGAAGGGAGCCACCACGCGGGCATGGATGGCGCCGAACTGGATGGCCTCCGGCTCGTCCACGAAGAAGCGCAGAGCGGGCGGCGCGGCGAAGAGAAACACCACGCCGATCAGCTCCGCCATCGTCATGCCGGACAGCAGGCCGAAGGCCGCGCCCTTTTTGGCCCGGTCATACTGTCGGGCTCCCAGGTTTTGGCTGATAAAGGTGGGCAGGGCCATAGACAGGCTGGTGATGGGCAGGAACACCAGCCCCTCAATCTTGGCATAGGCCCCTTGGCCGGACATGGCGTATTGGCCGAAGGAGTTGATGTTGCTCTGCACCACGATGTTTCCCACGCTGATGACGGCGTTCTGCACTCCGGTGGGCAGGCCCTGGCGGAGCACTTGGGAGAGAATGCCGGGGTAGAGCTGCAGCTTGCGGAAATCCAGCCGGGTATAATCCCTTAGCCGGCACATCCGCCACAGGCAGAGCAGGAAGCTGAAGCCCTGGGTGAGAACAGTGGCTGCCGCCGCTCCCGCCACGCCCCAGCGGAATGCCGCCACAAACAGCAGATCCAACGCCATATTCAGCACGGAAGACACCATCAGATAGTACAATGGATGGAGGCTGTCCCCCAGGGATTGCATAATGGCCATGCAGATGTTGTAGAGGATGACGGTGAATACCCCGCCAAAATAGATGCGGAAGTAGAGCAGGGAATAGGGCAGTACCGCCTCGGGTGTGTTCATCAGCAACAGGAGCCGGGGCACTAATAGCAGCCCCGCCACTGTGGACAGCACCGAGGCGATGATACCGAACAAAAAGTTGGTATGGATGGCCCGGACCACGTTTTCCTCGTCTCCGGCCCCGTAATACCGGGAAATGACCACCCCGCCGCCTACGGCGATGCCGCTGAAAAAGCCTATAATGAGAAAGGTGAGGTTTCCCCCGGAGCTGACGGCGGCGAAGGCCTCGTTTGTGGAAAAATTGCCCAGGACCCAGGCGTCGGCCAGATTATAGAGCTGCTGAAGCAGCTGTCCGAAAAACAGCGGCAGAGCAAAGGAAAGAATACATTGGGCGATGGGCCCTTGAGTGAGAGGTTCGTTCCGCCCCCCGAAATGCTTCTTGAAAATTGACATGATACTCAGTCCTCGTTTCACAGCGTCATTGTCGCGCAAGGGTCAGTATAACACCGGTGGGCGGGGGGCCGTCAAGAGGCTGACGAAAAAAAGAGGAAAAATAACCTCCTCCGGTCATACGGAGGAGGTCGGAAGGGTCATTTGACGATTTTATAATAGGTCCTTGCGGTGAGCAGATACACCACTGCATACACGGCAAGGAAGGCTGCCAGCGTTCCTCCCGTGCACAGCGCCACAGTCAGCACATTGCGCACGCCGAACATGGTAAGCATGCGGGCCACCAGGTTGAAGTCGAACAGGATGTGGACGGCGGCTACGGCGATGGGCAGGAAGAACACGATAAGCACCTGACTGCGGATGGAGGACTTGACCTCCCGCTGGCTCAGGCCCACCTTGCGCATGATCTCGAACCGGCCCTGGTCCTCATAGCCCTCGGACACCTGCTTGTAATAGATGATGAGTACGGTGGCCATGAGGAAAACGATTCCCAGGATGATGCCCAGGAACAGGAAGCCGCCCGCCATGGCGTAGCCGTCCACCGCCATCTCGGCCCGGCTGTTCACCCGCCAGTATTCCCAGCTCCCGGTGCCCTCGAAAAACTGCTGGTCATTGATAACGGCGTCGGACCAGGCATCCATCAGGTCCAACTCCTGGTCGTTGGTGCAGTCCAGGTCCACCAGCAGGACGGCGGTGGGGTTAGCGGCGTAGTTGTCCAGCGCGGCGCTTTGGAGGGCCCAAAATTCATCCAGCACAGCCCGGTCCGGCACCACAAGGCACAGCGTTTCGTTCATGTCAAAGGTGGTGCGGAAATACTCAATTTCGGGCAGGGTGTCCACGACAGTCAGGCTGGCAGGCACGCCCACCTCGCTGCCCTCGGAGATTGAGATGCCCTGTACAACGAGCTCTGGACCAAAACCGGTGGGAAGCTGACCGCACACCGCGGCATCACCCGGGCGAAGAGTGGGAGCATCCCTTCCGGTGAGGGCGGCATAGCCCTCCGCGGTGAGCAGGTAGAGGGCGCGGCGGTCGTTGTTTTCCCCCTGGGCCCCCGGCTCCAGGCGAACGGTGTCCGGATTGGCCAGGACGTTGAAATGCAGGTATTCCGCCGCGCTCAGGTTGGTGATGGGAATAGTTTGTTCCTGGCAAAAGCGCTCCACCATCGCTTTCGCACCGTTGAGGTCAGGGCTTTGCCCCTGGCTGGGGTCAAAGCTGATGGTCATATTGAGGTTGGCGGGGTACTGGGCGGCGATGATCTCCCCTTGTCCCAGGTAGAGGGCCAGGGTTCCCGAAATCATCACCATCACCATGGTGGACAAAATGCAGATGTTGGCCAGCCCCACTGCGTTGCGCTTCATACGGTACAGCATCCCGGACACTCCGATGAAATGGCTGGTCTGGTAATAGAAGCCCTTGTTGTTGCGAAGAATTTTTAGCAGGGCGATGCTTCCGGCGGTGAACAGGCAGTAGGTGCCGATGATGACCAGGATGACCGCCAGAAAATAGAAGAGCATGGCAAGGGCGGGGTCCTTGGTGGTGACGGCGATGAAATACCCCGAACCCATAGAGACTGCGCCGACCACTGCCAGCAGCCAGCGAGTCCGCGGCTCCTTTTCCCCTACATTTCCGTCATGAAGTAGCTCAATGGGGTTGGACACCCGTACCCGGACCAGGTTGAGGAACAAGGCCAGCGCCAGCAGCCCACCGAAAAACACTGCGGTGACAATGGCGGCAGGGAGGGACAGGGAGGAGCTGAACGGGATGGAGAACTGGAGCAGGGAGGCCAGGGCAATGGTAGCCAGCTTGTGGAGGACCACGCCCAGCACCAGTCCGCCCACAATGCCGATGAGGGCGGTGTACAGGCTTTCCCAGCACTGAATGAGGGCGATATTGCCTTTTCCCATGCCCAGGATGTTGTACAGGCCCAGCTCCTTTTTCCGCTGTTTCATCAGAAAGCTGTTGATGTAGAGCAGGAGTACGGTGGATAGAATCCCCGCCACAATCATACCGATCTGCATCATCACCAGCACATAGGTAAAGCCCCGCATGGTCAATACGCCCGGGTCAAAGCACAGGGCGCACATGACATAAAAGGCGGCGGTGAGTCCCGCCAGGGCCAGCAAATAGGGGACAAAGAACCGGCGGTTCTGGCGCATCCCCTGGGCCGCCAGTTTGGGATAAAGTCCGTTACGCACGCTTCTCACCTCCGTCGGTGAGCCGGGTGAGGGTCTCGGTGATCAGGCGGTACATCTGGCCGTCGGTGCGGTTCTCCCGGTAGAGCTGGTGGTACACCCGGCCGTCCCGGATGAACAGTATCCGGCCCACCCGGCTGGCGGCGGCGGTGGAGTGGGTGACCATCAGCACGGTCTGGCCTGCCATGTTGATTTTTGTGAACAGGTCCATCAGGCTGTCCGCCGACCGGGAGTCCAGAGCTCCGGTGGGTTCGTCGGCCAGAATGATCTGGGGCTGGGTGATGAGGGCACGGGCCACGGCGCACCGCTGCTTTTGTCCGCCGGATACCTCATAGGGGTACTTGTCCAGCAGCTTTTCGATGCCCAGCGTCTCGGCCAGCGGGGCGAGGCGGCGCTTCATCTCCGGGTATTTTTTCCCCGCCAGCACCAGGGGGAGGAAAATATTGTCCCGCAGGCTGAAGGTGTCCAGCAGGTTGAAATCCTGGAATACGAAGCCCAGGTGGTCCCGGCGGAAGGCCGCCAGCTCCTTCTCCCTGACTGCGGTGAGGTCCCGCCCCGCCAGCAGCACCGACCCGGCGGTAGGCTTATCCAATGCCGCTAGAATATTGAGCAGGGTGGTCTTGCCGGAGCCAGACTCGCCCATGATGGCCACATATTCGCCCTGTTCCACATCAAAGGATACATCGGCAAGCGCCTCTATCTTTTGAGCGCCAAAGCGGGTGGAATAGACTTTCTTCAAATGACGGACTTCAAGGATTGCCATAATTGATTACCTCCGAACTGTCGTCACACGGCGCAGAGCTGCGGTGCGGCGATAACTGTATTACCTGTGTTGGTACACATAGTATACAGAAAAAGGGTTAAGAAGCCAGAGGGGAAAATCGAAAGATTTCATTAAGGCAGCTTGTATGACAATATCTAGGGAATGTCAAATCGCCTCTTGCAATCCGGCAGAGATAATGTTAAACTATTAACAGTCTTTGGGCGGACCGATTGCCCAAAATATATTGGAGGTTTTATTATGGCACGTTTTACTCTTCCCCGTGACCTGTACCACGGCAAGGGCGCCCTGGAGGCCCTGAAGTCCTTCGACGGCAAGCGCGCGATGATCTGTGTGGGCGGCGGCTCCATGAAGAAGTTCGGGTTCCTGGACCGCGCCATTGAGTACTTAAAGGAAGCCGGCATGGAGGTTGAGGTGTTCGAGGGTATCGAGCCCGATCCCTCTGTGGAAACCGTCATGAAGGGCGCGGACGCCATGCTGAAGTTCCAGCCCGACTGGATCGTGGCTATGGGCGGAGGCTCTCCCATCGACGCGGCCAAGGCCATGTGGATCAAATACGAGTACCCCGACATCACCTTTGAGGAGATGTGCAAGGTGTTCGGCATTCCCGCCCTGCGCAAGAAGGCCCGTTTCTGCGCCATTTCCTCCACCTCCGGCACCGCCACTGAGGTGACTGCGTTCTCTATTATCACCGACTATCAGAAGGGCATCAAGTATCCCATCGCCGACTTTGAGATCACTCCCGACGTGGCCATTGTGGACCCCGATCTGGCTGAGACCATGCCCAAGAAGCTGGTGGCCCACACCGGTATGGACGCCATCACCCACGCCATTGAGGCGTATGTGTCCACCGCCAACTGCGACTACACTGATCCGCTGGCCCTCCACGCCATCAAGATGATCCAGAGTGACCTGGTGGACTCCTACAACGGCGACATGGCCAAGCGCGACTCCATGCACAACGCCCAGTGCCTGGCCGGCATGGCGTTCTCCAACGCTTTGCTAGGCATCGTCCACTCCATGGCCCACAAGACCGGCGCGGCGTTCGCCGACCACGGCGCCCATATCATCCACGGCGCGGCCAACGCCATGTACCTGCCCAAGGTCATCGCCTTCAACGCCAAGGACGAGACCGCCGCCAAGCGGTACGGCGAGATTGCCGACTTCATCAACCTGGGCGGCGACAGCCTGGATGAGAAGATCGCCAATCTGATCGCGTTCCTGCGCAAGCTGAACGACGACCTGAACATCCCCCACTGCATCGGCAAGTACGGCGCGGACAGCTATCCCTGCGACCAGGGTTTTGTGCCCGAGGAGGTGTTCCTGGAGCGGCTCCATGACATCGCCGTCAACGCCATCGGCGACGCCTGCACCGGCTCCAATCCCCGCCAGCCCTCCGTGGAGGAGATGGAGAAGCTGCTCAAGTGCTGCTATTACGACACTGAGGTGGATTTCTGATTTTTCCAACGCTGTTCAGCCTCCGCCGGCATTTCCGGCGGAGGCTTTTTTGCGTTTTTATATTGACAAGGGAAGAAAATGTGGTAAAATAATAAAGCTGTGACGGAGTCAAGTCCAACCTGCTGCGCAAAAGCGAGAGGGGAGAGTGAAAGCCCTCGCGCAAAGCGGATGGGCGCGCCGCTCCCGAGCTTTCCGTGATGAGCGGGACGTATGTCCGCGTTAAGGACGTAATGAGATGCGCCGTTTTGGCGTAATCAGGGTGGTACCGCGGATTTTCCGCCCCTGGCTTTGGCTGGGGGCGTTTTTGCTGTGCGGAGGAATGAGGAGCTGGTGCCATGAAAATGTGGAAGGAAAAGACCTGGCAGCATGAGAAGACAGGCGTGGACGGAAATACAATCCTGTTTGGCGTGAATATCTTCAACTATGAGTGGGAGAGCACCGGGAAGCGGGTAAAGGTCCGTGACACTCATGGAGAGGAGCGCAATTTTACCGTATACACTGTGACCATCGACGGCCGGCAGTATGAATTTGCCGCCGGGGAGTTCAGTGCTTGTGTCTGGGGCTTTTACCTGGAAAAATACTGAACGCCCCCAACCAAATCTGTTATCACATTAATTATCATATATTTTGGAGGTAATACCATGCGTGATCCCAAACCCTACGGCCTGAACGAGCTGCGGGAGATGTTCCTGAAGTTCTTCGAGAGCAAGGGCCACCTGCGCCTGCCCAGCTTTTCCCTGATTCCTCAGAACGACGCGTCCCTGCTGCTCATCAACTCCGGCATGGCTCCCATGAAGCCCTGGTTCACCGGGGAGCAGGAGCCGCCCCGCCGCCGCGTCACCACCTGCCAGAAGTGCATCCGCACCGGCGATATTGAGAACATTGGCCATACCGACCGCCATGGCACCTATTTCGAGATGCTGGGTAACTTCTCCTTCGGCGATTACTTCAAGAAGGAGGCCATCCCCTTTGCCTGGGAGTTTCTGACCTCCTCGGAGTGGGTGGGACTGGACCCGGACCGTCTGTATCCCTCCGTCTTTGCCGGGAACGAGACTACCCCCGCCGACGACGAGGCCTTTGAGATTTGGAATAAGGTCATTGGGATTCCCGCCGAGCGCATTTTCAAATTCGGTAAGGAGGATAACTTCTGGGAGCATGGCTCCGGTCCGTGCGGGCCCTGCTCCGAGATCTACTATGACCGCGGGCCCGAGCACGGCTGCGGTAAGCCCGGCTGCACGGTGGGCTGTGACTGCGACCGCTATATTGAGGTGTGGAACGTGGTGTTCTCTCAGTTTGACAACGACGGCGAGAACCACTACACCGAGCTCAAACAGAAGAACATCGATACCGGCATGGGCTTGGAGCGTCTGGCCTGCGTGTGCCAGGGGGTGAACTCCCTGTTTGACGTGGACACCGTGATGAACATCACCAACAAGGTATCCGAGATTACCAACGCCCACTACGGAGAGAGCAGGGAGAAGGATGTGTCCCTGCGTGTGATTACCGACCACATCCGCTCCGCCACCTTCATGATCTGCGACGGCGTGCTGCCCTCCAACGAGGGCCGGGGCTATGTGCTGCGCCGCCTGCTGCGCCGGGCCGCCCGCCACGGCAAGCTGCTGGGCGTCAACGAACCGTTCCTGTATCAGGTGTGCGATACCGTTATCCACGAGAACGAGGGCCACTACCCCGAGCTGCGGGAGCGGCAGGATTATATCACCAAAGTGATCCGGGTGGAGGAAGAGAACTTTGCCAAGACCATCGACGGCGGCATCAAGATTTTCAACGAGATGCTTGCCGGGCACAAGGAGAAAGGGGAAAAGACCTTCTCCGGTGCGGATGCGTTTAAACTGTACGATACCTATGGCTTCCCCATCGACCTGACCATAGAAATGGTGCAGGAGCAGGGGATGGACCTGAATGAGGCTGAGTTCAAGCAGCTCATGGAGGAGCAGCGCCAGCGCGCCCGCAAGGCCCGCGAGGCCCTGGGCGACCTGGGCTGGGCCGGCGTGGAGTTTGGCAAGGACGTGCCTGAGACCCAGTTTGTGGGCTACGACAGCGAGAACGTGGTCAAGGCCGTCACCGGGGTAAAGGTGGTGGCTCTGGTGGTGGAGAACGAGCTGGCCGAGGAGCTGATGCCCGGCGTGGAGGGCATTGTGGTGCTGGACAAGACCCCCTTCTACGCCGAAATGGGCGGTCAGGTGGCCGACCACGGTGTGATCTTTGCCGACAAGGTGGGTTTTGAGGTCACTGACGTGCAGAAGAACAAGGGCGGCAAATATATGCATTACGGCAAGATGACGGAAGGCGTGCTGAAAGTGGGGGTCACTGTAGGCGCCCAGATCGATTTGGAGCGCCGAAAAGCTGTGGCCCGTGCCCACACCGCTACCCACCTGCTGGACAAGGCCCTGCGGGAGGTGCTGGGCGACCACGTCCATCAGGCCGGTTCGCTGGTGGAGCCCGACCGGCTGCGTTTTGATTTTACCCACTTCAACGCCATGACCCCTGAGGAGATCAGTGAGGTCAGCCGTATTGTCAACGACGCGATTTTGTCCGGCTACGAAGTACGCACCGATGTGCTGCCCATTGAGGAGGCCAAGCAGCGGGGGGCCATCGCCCTGTTTGGCGAGAAGTACGGCGACACTGTCCGGGTGGTGGACATGGGAAGCGGGTTCTCCGTGGAGTTCTGCGGCGGTACCCACCTGTCCAACACCGCTATGGCGGGTCCCTTCCGCATCAAGAGCGAGTTCTCTGTGGCTTCCGGCGTGCGCCGTATCGAGGCCACCACCGGCAAGGAGACCCTGTGCCACTTCGACGGCATCCAGCAGATGGCCATTCAGGCGGCGGCGGTGCTGAAGGCTAAGCCCGGTGAGCTGAGGGAAAAGGCCGAGGCCGTCATGGGCGAGGTCAAGTCCCTGCACCAGATGGTGGAAAAATTCAAGGCCAAGGAGGCTGCCGGGGAGACTGAACGCATTCTGTTCGGCGCTCATGACGTGGGCGGTTTGAAGGTGCTCACCGCCACAGTGCCCGAGGCGGACAGCGCCCGCCTGCGCCAGATGGGCGATATGCTTCGGGAGAAAGATTCCAACGTGGTGGCGGTGCTGGCCAGCGTCAACGACGGCAAGATCACCTTCCTGTGCGCCTGCGGCAAGGAGGCGGTGAAGAAGGGCGTCAAGGCTGGAGACATCATCAAGCAGGTGTGCGCCATTGCGGGCGGCTCCGGCGGCGGAAAGCCCGACTCCGCTATGGGCGGCGGCAAGGATGTGCTCATGCTGGACAACGCACTGGCCATGGTGGACAACGTAGTGGCCATGAAGCTGGGACTGTGAGCCATGACGCGGGACGATTTGAAGCGCTTTCGGGCGCTGGACATCGATTTTGATTCCATTGGGCTGCTCCAAAGCGGGGCGGACGACTTCGCTTACTTCTGCACTCCGATGGACTCGGAATTTGTGGGCCGCGTCGGCTGTGACGGCGTCCATTTCATTCTTCTGCCAGAAGATGAGCGGGTGTTTTGCGTGGACCCTTCCATGGGGGAGCGGGGGAGCTATGTTCTCCCTGTAGCGGGCGATTTTCGGGAGTTCCTCTCTTTTGTCCTGTACTGTCAGGATGCCAATCCTTTGAGTCAGATATTTTGGATGACCCGAAAGCAGTATGAGGAGCTGGCGGAAGAGGACGCCTCAGCCCGGGAGAATGAGTACCAAGCAAAGTTTTTTGAGCAAAAGGACAAGGCCCTGGCGGCAATCGTAAAGGAATTTAGCTTGACTGCTGTTGATCCGTTTAAGAAGGTCAAGGCGATGCAGGCGAAATTTGATCCGGCGGTGCTGAATTTTTCCGAGGAATATTATGATGTGGTGGGCTATGAGCGCCCGGAAGAAGAGATCGTTCAAGGAACGGTGGCTGCAACCGTAACAGCCACCAGGGAGGTACCTATGTTACCGCAAGACCCTAATATTTTGCTGAGTGTTGTGAACACCAAGCTCCGAGATGAGTATTCCAGTCTGGAGGCCCTGTGCGATGGCCTGGATGCCAGCCAGACGGAGCTGGTAGAAAAGCTGGCTGGCCTGGGCTATGCCTACGATGAAGAGACCAACCAATTCAAGGCTGTTTGAGAGGAGAATTGATATGATTTTGGACTATTCTGCCATAGAAACAACCAATATTCCGAATTTTTTGGGTGGAGACGGCACTATTCACGCCCAGATGCGGGTGGACGAGCTGGGCAAAATTTTGAAAGGTGTGCTGGACCCCGGCTCCTCCATCGGTTACCACACCCATGAGACCAGCAGTGAGATCATCTACATCCTGTCCGGTACGGGCAAGGTGAAATACGACGGCGGCGAGGAGTCTGTGAAGGCGGGCCAGTGCCACTACTGTCCCAAAGGCCACAGCCACTCCCTCATCAACAACAGCGACGGGCCGCTGGAGTTCTTTGCCGTCGTCCCGAATCAATGAAAGGAGGCCGACTTATGCTCCAGACACAAAATCCTGACTGCCTGTTCTGTAAGATCGTCAAGGGCGAGATACCTTCCAAGATCATCTACAAAGACGAAAAGTGTGTGGCGTTCCACGATATTGATCCCCAGGCGCCCACCCATTTTCTGGTGATTCCTAAGGTCCATATTGGTTCCTGCGGGGAGATCAACGGAACCAATTCTCTGGTTGTGAGCCGCTGCTTTGAGGTCATCTCCAAGGTGACAAAGGAGCTGGGCGTGACCGACTTCCGGGTGGTGTCCAACTGCGGCGTCCAGGCGGGCCAGTCCGTCCCTCACCTGCACTTCCATGTGCTGGCGGGCCGTGACATGACCTGGCCTCCCGGCTGATCGTTTGGGGGCTGATTTCTGTAAAGCCCGTCCACTTCACAGGAATGGACGGGCTTTCTTTATGGAAATTTTAGAATTTCTTTCGCATTTTTGTCGGCTGCCTATGATATGCTGTGGCATAACAAAGGAGGCGGTAAGCATGACGAGAGAGACGGCAGTGGAGGTATCCAGAAGCCGGGCATGGGATGAGGCAGGGGAGGCTGCGGCCAAGCCGCTGACTGTCTACCGGGTGTTTTGGCTGTTCCTCATTGCGGGTTTTGTGGGCGATTTGATCGAAGTGGTGTTCTGGCTGGTCACCAGGGGAGAACTTACCAGCCGCAGCAGCCTGGTTTATGGGCCGTTCAGCCTGGTGTGGGGGCTGGGTGGGGTGCTGCTCACACTGGCGTTCCACCGCATGGATGATCAGGGGGCAGCGTGTATCATCATGACAGGTGCGGTGCTGGGCGGCGCCTACGAGTACATATGCTCCTGGGTTCAGGAGGCGCTGTTCGGGGCCTGCTTTTGGGATTACCGCCATCTGCTGTTCAATTTGAATGGACGTGTCAATCTGCTGTTCTGCCTGTTCTGGGGACTGACGGCGCTGATGTGGGTGAGGCTTATTTTCCCGGCGCTTTGTGTCTTCGTCGACCGCATTCCCCGCCGGCGGGGCGGGTGGATGATCCGGGTGGCGGTGCTGTTTTTGGTGTGCAGTACGGTGCTATCCGCCGCCGCTCTGTGCCGGATGGACCAGCGGCACAGGGACGTGCCCGCCTCTGATGCGGTGACCCGCTTCCTGGATGAGGCTTATCCCGACAGCTGGCTGAAAGAGCGCTACCCAAACATGGGAATTTTAGACGAAATTGGTTGGTAAAACGCCGCCCCGGAATTTTCCGGGGCGGAATCACTTTGCCCGGTCGTGGAGCAAATCCCCGGTGGCAGGGCCGTCCAGCAGCCGCCCGTCCTCCGCAAACCGGGAGCCGTGGCAAGGGCAGTCCCAGGAGTGTTCCTGAGGGTCGTATTTCAAGGCACAGCCCATGTGAGGGCACCGTGGACGGGTTGGAGTGAGCAGGTTTAAGGTGGTTTCCCCGGCGTTTGCGGCAAGTTGGGGGTAAAAAATGGAACGGGAGGGAGAAAAGACCTGCTGATAGCGGCTGTCCCGTCCCAGGATCAGGTCGGTGATCAAAGATGCGGCGGCCATGGAGGAGGTCATGCCCCATTTGTTGAAACCGGTAACGGCGTACAGTCTGGGAAGGCGCGGAGAGTACAGGCCGATATAGGGAGCGCCGTCCAAGGTCATGCAGTCCTGGGCGGCCCAGCGGCATACAGGCCGGGCATCCGGGTAATGGCGGCGGGCGAAGTCCTCCAGCTCAAACCATCCGCCGCCTTTTTTGCCCGTGCGGTGGCCTCCACCGCCCAGCAGAAGCAGGCTGCCGTAATTGCGGAAAGACAGCCCCTTGCCACTTTGATCCACATACATCCCATTCATGTTTGGTCCGCCCTCCAAAGCCAGCACATAAGACCTGCTTTGGTACAGCTTCAGCCAATAGCAGCCGAATTTACTGAGAAAGGGGAAGTGGGTTGCGACGACGATGTGGTCCGCTTTGATGGCGCCGTGTTCTGTGACAGCCTCGCCTGTTTTGGCCTCCAGCACCCGCGTATGCTCATAAATTTGCAGGCCCTCCGCAATTGCGGCAGCAAATTTCAGCGGATGAAATTGGGCTTGGTGATCGAAGCGCACCGCTCCGGCCACAGGAAAGGGAAGGGGAGTCTCCGTTACCAGCTCGGCGGGACAGCTCAGCTTGTCCAGCGCGGTCATCTCCTGGTCCAGCTCTTTCCGGCTGTCCAAGGCGTAGACGTAATTGGACTGCTCCTCAAAATCGCAGGGGATATCTTGACATATAGTCCGAAGCCTGTCCAGCGCCTCCAGATTGGCATCCAGGTAGGCTCGGGTCCGCTCCCGGCCGAATTCCTTCAGCAGCTTGTGGTAAATCAGCCCGTGCTGAACAGTGAGCTTGGCGGTGGTGTTCTTTGTCACGTTGCCGCAGATCCGTCCGGCCTCCGCCAGCACGCAGTTCACCCCGGCCTGAGTCAGCTCATAGGCGCACAGCAGCCCGGCCAGCCCGCCTCCGATGATCAGCACATCAGCATGAATATCGCCGCGCAGCGGCTCAAATTCCGGCAGCCGGGCGTTTTTTTCCCAAATAGACTCCATAGCGCATCACCTCTTTGAACGGTAGTATGCGTGATTTGGAGGGGAATATGAGCAAAAAGAGGGCCGCTTTTGCGACCCTCTCTTTGTTTCCAATTTGCGGAACATATCGCTGACGGATTCTCCGGTATCCGCGCAAATGCTCTTAAAGTTGTGTCGACAATGGGCCTGTCTCTACAGAGCCATGCGGTAGATGGCGGCCATGTCCGGCTCATACAGCAGCTTGGCCGTTCCCTTTTTGCCGCCGGAACCCTTGGCGCAGGAGGCAGCCATGGCTAAAATCTGCTCTTCGGTGGGCTGTATGCCCAGTTCTTTCAGCGTGACAGGCATACGGATAGCTCGGAAAAAGTCCTCCAGAGCGGCAATGCCGGTCAAGGCGGTTTCTTCATCAAGCATCCCCGGCTCCACGCCCATGACGTTCCGGGCAAAGCGGACAAAACGGGGCAGACAATCCTTGTACACATATCTTGCCCAGCTGGGCCACACGGCGGACAGCCCCGCGCCGTGGGTTACGTCGAACATGCCGCCCAGCTCGTGCTCCAGACCGTGGGAGACAAAATCCATGCCGTCCGCGCCCAGGCCGGTGAGGTCGTTGTGAGACAGGGAACTGGCCCACATCACCTCCGCCCGTGCGCCATAGTTGGTCGGGTCGTCCCGGAGGATGAGGGCGTTTTTCATCACCGTGCGCAGCAGGCCCTCGGCAAACTGGTCGGTAAGTTCCATATTGCCGCCCTGGGTGAAATATCGCTCCAGTGTGTGCATCATGATATCGGTACAGCCCGCCGCCGTCTGGTAGGCGGGCAGGGTGGTGGTGAGCTCGGGATTCATGATGGCCAGCTTGAGGCGGCACTTGTTGTCCCGGTAGCCCCGCTTTTCCCCGGTCTCCTCGTTGGTGATGACGCTGCTGTTGCTCATTTCGCTGCCCGCGGCGGCGATGGTGAGCACACAGGCCACCGGGAAGCAGCCAATGGCTGTGCGCTTGCGGTCATACAGGTCCCACACATCGTGTTCCGGGTCGGCCAGGGCGTAGCCGATGGCCTTGGACGAGTCGATCACTGAGCCGCCGCCCACGGCCAGGATAAGCTCCGCGCCGAACTGACGGGCCAGCTCCACGCCCTCCCGGACCTTGGACAGCCGGGGATTTGGTACCACGCCGCCCAGCTGGGTGTGGGCGATGCCCGCTTCGTCCAGTGAGGCGGACACCCGCTCCAGCAGGCCGGAACGAACAACGCTTCCTCCGCCGTAGTGGATGAGCACCCGGCTTACGCCGAGCTCCTTGATAAGCTGACCGCTGCGGGCCTCCACGCCCCGGCCAAAGACCACGCGGGTGGGAGCATAGTATTCAAAATCAAACATAAAGATACCTCCTGAGGAATATTCGTCCTGTATTTTTGATGAGTATTATTATAAACATTTTCCTGACGATGGCAAGTCCTTTTTGCGCCGCAGGAAAAATCGGCAAAATTTTTGTTTCAGGTATTTTAGGCGTGACTTTTGACCGCCTCTATGGTATATTTGTTGGGAAAGCTTGAGAAAGGCAGGGGAACACATGAATATCCTTGTCATCGACGCCCAGGGCGGCGGTATCGGCAGACAGTTGGTGGCCGCCGTGAAAAAGGCGTTTCCCGATGAAATCGTGACGGCGGTGGGCACCAACAGCTTAGCGGCCTCTGCCATGCTGAAGGCCGGAGCGGATCACGTGGCTACGGGGGAAAATGCCGTGGTGGTGAACTGCCGCAGAGCCGATGTGATTGTGGCGCCCATCGGCGTGGTCATCGCCGACGCCATGCTGGGGGAGATCACTCCGGCCATGGCTTTGGCGGCGGGGCAGAGTCCGGCCAAGCGCATCCTGCTGCCCATCGCCCATTGTGACAACATGGTGGTGGGAACAAGGGACCTGGGTATGGGTCAGCTGGTGCAGGAGGCGGTGGACCGGCTACGGGCGGTGCGTGAGGGCTGTAAATCATAGCTTGAGCCGCTGATATATTATCATACAACGAAAAGGAGAGATGGAGATGAGCAAACCTGTTTTGATTATCATGGCTGCGGGTATGGGCAGCCGGTACGGCGGCTTGAAGCAGCTGGACCCTGTGGGAAATTACGAGCAGGTGATTTTGGATTACTCTATGTATGACGCCCGCCGGGCAGGGTTTGAGACGGTAGTGTTTGTCATCAAGGAGGAGATCGAGGAGGAGTTCAAGGCTCGGGTGGGCCGCCGGGTGGAGCGCCACATGGAAGTAACGTATGTATTCCAGCGCAGGGACGACCTGCCGGAGGGTTATGCCGCCCCCGAGGGACGGGTGAAGCCCTGGGGTACCGCTCAGGCGGCGCTGGCGGCGCGGCACGTGGTGGACGGGCCCTTTGCCATCATCAATGCCGATGACTATTATGGCCCGGAGGCGTTTCAGAAAATCTACGACTACCTGTGTGCCAATCCGGACGGAGCTGTGTACGAGTACGCCATGGTAGGCTACCGGCTGAGAAACACAGTGACGGAAAACGGCTCCGTGGCCCGCGGTGTGTGCGACGTGGACGGAAATGGTGTCCTGACGGATATCTGCGAATACACGACCATAGAGAAGGACGGGGAGGATGCCCGCTATACCGAGGACGGCGGCCGGACTTGGGCGTCTATTTCCGGGGAGACACAGGTGTCCATGAACATGTGGGGCTTTACCCACAGTTTTTTGATGGAGGCGGAGGACCGTTTTCCCGCCTTTCTGGACAAGACTTTGGCGGAAAATCCCTTAAAGGGAGAGTATTTTCTGCCCAGCGTGGTGGACCAGCTGATTGTGGAGGGCAAGGCCCGTGTCCGGGTTCTGCCTAGTGAGGACAAGTGGTACGGCATCACCTATCGTGAGGACAAGCCCACTGTTACCGCCGCCATCGCGGCCATGACCAGAGAGGGGCTGTACCCCGACGAGCTGTGGCCGATGGCCTGAAGGAGAAATGAACAATGAGAATTGAGTTGAGGCGAGGAGTGTTTACCGCCGCCGTGAACACCATGGGCGGTGAGCTGGTGTCTTTTCGGGACGGACAGGGTGCCGAGTATATCTGGGGCGGCGACGCCAGCTCCTGGCCGGGGCAGAACCCCAACCTGTTCCCGGTGGTGGGCAATTTGACGGATGGAAAGGTATCCGTCAACGGCAGGACCTATGAGATGGCTCGCCACGGCTTTGCCCGCCGGACCGAGTTCACCGTGGCGGAGCAGGGTGGGGACTATGTGGTGATGGAGCTGCGCCAGTCTCCGGAGACGCTGGAGCGCTATCCCTTTGAATTTGTGTTCCGGGTGCGTCACCAGCTTATTGACAACGGGTTCCGCACCCAGTTTGAGGTGCGGAATCCCGGCAGGCAGGACCTGCTGTTTTGTGTTGGCGCTCACACCGGTATCAACTGTCCGCTGCGGGAAGAGGAACGGTTTGAAGACTACCGTTTGGTGTTCGATGAGGTGGAGGACGATCCATCCATCGTGCCCAGCGCTCAGGGCTACGTGTCCGCCAAACGGGAGCGCATTTTGGACCATACGGACACCATCGCGCTGGACCATGCCGTCTTTGACCGGCTGGACACCATCATTTTTGAGGGACTGCGCTCCAAGGGGGTCACCCTCCGCCACAAGGATGGGGGCCGGAGCGTCCATATGGAGTTCGGAGAGTTTCCCTTGGTGGCGTTCTGGACCATGCCTAACGCTAACGCCCCATATATCTGCCTGGAGCCGTGGCACGGCTGTGCTGCGGTGGAAGGGGAGAGCGGAGAACTGGCGGACAAGCCCCATGTCATCCGCTTAGCCCCCGGCGGGGAGAAAAAGCTGAACTATACCGTGGAGCTGCGGTGAACGGGGGAGGGACAGGCATGGACCTGTCCCTCTCGTTGTTCTGCGTATCTTTTTCTGGCGAATGTAAAAACTCCTTGACTTTAGGTGGAGGATATAGTCCCGGCAGTAAATAAGGTACAATAAGTTGCACAAATATAAACCATGATTCAAAAGTAATCCTTTTCACGGGCCAAAATTTGTGATATACTATGAGGACGTAGAAATGACTGGCCGCGCCGGATTGGTGTATGTCAACGGTGCGCTGGCCGTGCAAAATGTCAGACCCACCGGCGCAATAGCCGGAGAGTATATCAAACGATAAAGGAGAACTGATCACCATGAACAAAGCCATCCACACTGACAATGCCCCTGCCGCCATCGGACCCTATTCTCAGGCTATCCGGGTGGAGAATACTGTCTATGTGTCCGGCCAGCTGCCCATCGACCCTGTCACCGGGGCCTTTGCCGGAGAGGACGTTGCCGTCCAGACCAGACAGTCCCTTACCAACATCAAAAATATCCTGGCGGCTGAGGGCTTGGACATGTCCAGCGTGGCCAAAACCACCGTTATGCTCAAGGACATTGCCGATTTTGCTGCCATGAACGAGGTATATTCTGAGTTCTTTACTGCGCCCTATCCCGCTCGGGCTGCCTACCAGGTGGCTGCGCTGCCCAAGGACGCGCGGGTGGAAATCGAGTGCGTAGCCGTTTTCTAAGAGGCATAAAGCGTGAAAAGGGCGGGGACGACGGGGTCCCTGCCCTTATTTGATATAAAGGGTAAATGATTTGTTGTTTGGCATCCATGGGGCGCTGAATGAGAGGCAGCCGCTGATTGTGAGCCCGGAAGACCATGTGAGCATCATGACCCGAGGCCATGCCAATGATATGCTGTGTGAGACCGTATCCTTGACCCTGCCCGCCCGATATATCGGTATGATCGGTTCTCAAAAAGCAGCCTGGGCGAATCAAGCATTAAAGGAAGAGGACTTTACAGCTACATATTTAAAACAGGTAACAACGCCGATGGGACTGCCGAACCATGCGGAAACCCCAGCCGAGATCGCTATGAGCATCGCCGCTTAGCTGACTCAGGTCCATGCAGGGGGCCAATCGAATCATGTGCATTGACTTGTGGGCTTGTGTGTGTCATAATAGAAAAAATTTGACGAGGGGGAGCCATCATGCAAAAGCTGACTGACCTGACCAACATTGGCCCAAAGCTGGCGGACAATCTGGAAAAGATCGGTGTGACCACCCCGGAACAGCTGCAGGAGCTGGGGGCGGAGGAGGCGTTTGTGCGCATTCGCGCTCAGGTAGATCCCACGGCCTGCCTTCATCAGATGGAGGCGCTGGCTGGCGCGGTGGAGGGAATCAAAAAGGGCCTGCTGCCGCAGGAACGCAAATCGGAGCTGAAGGCGTGGTTTAAGGGATTGTGAGGGAGAAGACATGTTTCGAGTGATAAAGACAGAAGGAACTGCCCGCCGGGGAGAGTTTACCTGTCCTCATGGTGTGGTTCAGACCCCAGTTTTCATGAATGTGGGCACCCAAGGGGCCATCAAAGGCGCTTTATCTGCCTTTGATTTGAAAGATATCGGGTGCCAGATTGAGCTGTCCAATACGTACCACCTCCATCTACGCCCCGGAGATGATGTGGTGCGGCAGATGGGCGGGCTCCACAAATTCATGCGCTGGGATGGGCCGATGCTCACGGACTCCGGCGGGTTCCAGGTGTTCTCGCTGGCTGGACTGCGGAAAATCACCGAGGAAGGGGTCACCTTCTCCTCTCACATCGACGGCAAACGCATTTTTATGGGGCCGGAGGAGTCCATGCGAATCCAGTCCAATTTGGGCAGCGACGTGGCGATGGCTTTTGATGAGTGCGTGGAAAACCCTGCTCCCTACGACTATGCCAAAGCGTCCTGTGAGCGCACTCTGCGGTGGCTGAAACGCTGTGTGGAAGAACATGACAAGCTGAATTCCTTGCCAGGGTGCGTCAACCCTGGACAGGTGCTGTTCGGTATCAATCAGGGCGCCACCTATGAGGACCTGCGGATATGGCACATGAAGGAGACGGCCAAAATTGACTGCGGCGGCTACGCCATCGGCGGTTTGGCGGTGGGAGAGCCCACCCAGGTGATGTATGCTGTCATCGAAGCGGTAGAGCCCCACATGCCGGCGGACAAGCCCCGATATCTTATGGGGGTGGGCACGCCCTCCAACATCATTGAGGCGGTGGCCCGTGGAGTGGACTTTTTCGACTGTGTCATGCCGGCCCGCAACGCCCGCCACGGCAAGCTTTTCACTTGGGAGGGGTCGCTGAACATCAAAAACGAGCGCTTCAAGCTGGACGAGCGGCCCATCGACCCTGCTTGCAACTGCCCGGTGTGCCGGAATTTTTCCCGAGCCTATCTTCGCCACTTGTTTGTGGCGGGGGAGATGCTGGCTATGCGTCTGGCGGTGATGCACAACCTGCATTTTTATAACAGCTTGGTTCAGCGCATCCGGGACGCACTGGACGCGGGGCAGTTCGCAGCGTTCCGGGCGGAGCATTCAGAGCGGCTGTCCGGGCGGGCGGATTAAGGCAGTTTTGAGCCCTAGAAAAAATAGGGGTTGTGTTTCCTGCCGGAAACCGCTATAATACACCTACATGGTTCTTTTAAAATTTTACATTGGGGGAAAAGTTGAGTGGAAATTATTATGATTGTGGTCATGATTGCCATCATGTACTTCATGCTGATCCGGCCGGAGAACAAGAAGAAAAAGGCCGCTGAGGAGATGCGCAGCAGTTTGAAGGTGGGGGATACCATCACCACCATTGGCGGCGTCGTGGGCACCATCTGCGCCGTGAAGGAGCAGACCATCGTGATGGAGACCGGCGCTGACCGTGTGCGCATTGAGTTCACCAAGTGGGCCATCTCCAGCAAGGGCACCCAGAGCACCGAGGAGGCTCCCGCCCCCGAAAAGGACGAAAAGAAGGAGAAGAAGTGATCCACTCCTGACCTGGAATGACAAACACCCCTTTTGCATATGGTATAGAGAGCCATGTGAAAAGGGGTGCTTTTATGGGTAAGTCGGAGATGCAGGGAACCAATGCGATCCAGATGGCCACGGGGGTAGCTCTTGGCGGGCTGCTGGCCCTGGGAGTGGAGCTGGTGATTTTACTGCTGGGCTCATTGGCGGTGTCCAATGGTATATTTAAAGAGGACGCCGCACTCCAGCTGACGGCGGCGGCCTGTGTACTGGGCTGCTTTGTGGGTGGTGTGCTGGGCTGTGCCCGGTGGAAATCCCGGCGGATGCTGGGCGGACTGGCTACAGGAGTGGTATGCTACCTGCTCATTCTGGTGGTTGGGCTGCTCATGAGTGATGATCTGGTCCTGGGGACGCAGGCTCTCATTGAGCTGGCGGGTTGTCTGTGCGGCGGCGCCCTGGCGGGTATGCTGGGGGGCAGGGGAAAGAAAAAACGTGCGTCCGGCCGAAAAAAATGACCGGGTTTATTTCGGCGTGCCCGGAAGCACTTGACAAAGGCGGCTAAAATATCTATAATTCCATAGAACAACTGTTGCGTCAGATTCATCCGCCTATGGCGGTTTACGGCTCTGCCCGGCAGATTGGGCAGAAAGAAGAAAGGATGAAACAACGATGGCCAAGGAATATAAGCTGAGCGCGGAGCGCCTGGAGGAACTGAAAAAGGAGTTGACCTACCTCAAAACCGTGAAGGAGAAGGAGGTTGCCGACCTCATTAAGGAAGCCCGGTCCTTTGGCGACCTTAGCGAGAACAGCGAGTACGACGAGGCGAAAAATGAGCAGGGCAAGCTGTATTCCCGCATCGCCGAGGTGGAGAACATCCTGGCAAATTACGTGGTTATTGAGGAAAACACCGATGACACCGACATTGTGGGCATGGGCAGCAGGATCACGGTGAAGGATGTGGTCACCGGTGACGAGGAGACCTATCAGGTGGTGGGTTCTCAGGAGGCCGACCCCATGAATGGCCGCATCTCTGAGGAGTCTCCCTTCGGCAAGGCCCTGCTGGGCAAGGCCATTGGCGAGGTCGCCGTGGTGGAGGCCCCCGCAGGCAATATTGAATATGAGGTGGTCGCCATTCAGCGGTGATGGCGGCCCCGTTATGATACAAAGGAGAGAGTATCAATGTCTGATCAGACCAATAATCGGCCCGGTGTTCAGGAGGAGCCCTCCCTGTCCGAGCTGCTCCAGATTCGGCGGGACAAGCTGAGCGATCTGCGGGAGAAGGGGAGGGACCCGTTCGTCATCACCAAGTTTGACGTCACCCACCGCAGCAATGCGGTGAAGGAGCGCTTTGAGGAGATGGAGGGGCAGTCTGTCCTTCTGGCGGGCCGTCTCATGAGCAAGCGGGGAATGGGCAAGGCGGTGTTCTCCGACCTCCAGGACGGAGCAGGCCGTATCCAGCTGTATGTGCGCGTTGACGATGTGGGAGAGGAGGCCCTGGCCGCCTTCAAGAAGTACGACATCGGCGACATCGTGGGCGTGGAGGGCGAGGTGTTCCGCACCAAGCGCGGAGAGATCTCCATCAAGGCCAAAACCATCACCCTGTTGTCCAAGTCTCTGCTGCCCCTGCCGGAGAAATTCCACGGCCTCACCGACGTGGAGACCCGCTGCCGCCAGCGGTACGTGGATTTGATCGTCAACCCCGATGTGAAGCGGAACTTTGTGATCCGCTCCCAGTTCATCAAGCATGTCCGGGATTTCATGGATGCCCGCGGGTTCATGGAAGTGGAAACCCCGGTGCTCAATACCATCTCCGGCGGAGCCACCGCCCGGCCTTTCATCACCCATCACAATACTCTGGATATTGATATGTACATGCGCATTGCCACTGAGCTGCCGCTGAAGCGGCTGATCGTGGGCGGTTTGGAGCGAGTGTATGAGATGGGCCGCATTTTCCGCAACGAGGGCATGGACAACCGGCACAACCCGGAGTTTACCACCATTGAGCTGTATCAGGCCTACGCAGATTTTAATGATATGATGGACCTGTTTGAGGACCTGCTGTCCTCCGCCGCTCAGAAGATTTTAGGCACCTATCAGGTGGAGTGGCAGGGGGAGCAGATCAATTTAGCCCCCGGCTGGCCCCGCCTGCCCATGCATGAGGCTGTCAAGCGGCACACCGGCCTGGACTTCATGGCGATTACCTCCGACGAGGAGGCGGTGGCCGCCGCCAAGTCCATCGGCGTGGAGCTGCCTGAAACCGCCGACAAGACCTGGGGCAACGCTCTGTACGAGGTATTTGACCAGCGGGTGGAAAGTAAGCTCATTCAGCCTGCTTTTATTACCATGCACCCGGTGGATGTGTCTCCGCTGGCGAAGCGTTCGCCCAAGGACCCCCGGCTGACGGAGCGGTTTGAGCTGTTTATCTGCCGCAGCGAGATGGGCAACGCCTTTTCTGAGCTGAATGACCCCATCGACCAGCGTCAGCGCTTCCAGAAGCAGGTGGAGCTGCGCGCCAAGGGGGACGACGAGGCGGGCATGATGGACGAGGATTTCCTCACCGCGCTGGAGTATGGTATGCCTCCCACGGGCGGTTTGGGTATCGGCATCGACCGGTGCGTCATGCTGCTCACCAATAACGACTCCATCCGGGAGGTTCTGCTTTTCCCCACGATGAAGCCGCTGGATTAAGACTCAAAAAGCATACCGGCAGGCCGCCGGTATGCTTTTGCGCATCGAAAGAGGGGGAAGCGCCGTGGAACGGGAAGCTATTACCAGCAGGACCAACCCTCTGCTGACGCGAGTGCGAAAGCTGAACAGCCGCCGGGTGTTCCGCCGGGCGGAGGAGGCCTTTGCTGCGGAGGGGCCAAAACTACTGGCTGAGGCCCTGCGCTGGGGCGGGGAATTGGAAGCGGTGATTGCCGCCCCTGGCGCGGTCCTTCCTGAGCTGCCCGCCCAGACTCGGGTGGCGGAGGTTCCGGACAGCCTGCTTACCTCCATAGCGGATACGGAAAGCCCTCAAGGGATTGTTTTCATTTGCAAGGCGAAAGACCCAATCATGCCGGAGCGGTTGAAGGGCCGGCGTTATTTGCTGCTGGACGGGGTCCAGGACCCGGGCAATGTGGGCACCATCTGGCGTACTGCCGACGCCTTTCATGCGGACGGGCTGATCTTGTGCAATGGTTGTGCCGACCCCTGGAATCCTAAAACGGTGCGTGCCACCATGGGCGCGGTGTTTCGACTGCCTGTGCATGAGGGCACACTGGAAATGGCGGCGGAAAAGCTGCTCCAGGCGGGTATCCCTTTGTATGCCGCCGCCCTTCGGGAGGACACGGTGGATGTGCGGTCCGTTTCCATGGACAGAGCGGCGGTGATCATCGGCAGCGAGGGCCGGGGGGTGTCCCAACGGGCCCTGGAGCTGTGTGAGAAAACCATCAAAATCCCCATGCGGGTCCGGTGCGAGTCGCTGAATGCCGCTGTGGCGGCATCCGTCGTGCTGTGGGAAATGGCGCGAAATGATTGAATGAGAGAAGCAGGGAGGAGGTCCGGTTATGTCCAACCTGAAGCATTGGATTTGGCTCAGCCTGCGCAAAGGGCTGGCAGGGCAAAACGCTGTGCGGGTGCTGGAGCATTTCGGAACCCCGGAGCTGGTCCACGCCGCCGATGAGGAGGCGTACCGAATGGTGGGCGGTCTGTCCGGCACGGCCATCCGTTCGCTGATGAGCAAGTCGCTGGATCTGGCCGACGAGGTGCTGGGGGACTGCGAGCGGTTGGGTATCCAGCTGCTTACCCGCCAGGACGCTGTGTATCCGGAGCGGCTGCTCAGCATTGCCCAACCACCGATGGTGCTGTACTGGAAGGGCAAGCAGATTGCTTTTGACAACGAGGCGGCCATCGGCATGGTGGGGGCCAGAGAGGCCACGCCCTACGGTGTACAGGCCGCGTCCAGGCTTTCGGCCGACCTCACCAGGAAGGGAGCGCTTGTTGTCACTGGCATGGCACAGGGCATCGACGCCGCTTGTGTGCGGGGCGCGCTGAAGGTGGGCGGGCCGGTGGTATCCGTGCTGGTGGGCGGCATTGACCGGGTATATCCTAGACACCACAAGGACTTATACGAAGATGTGGCGGCGGTGGGCGCGCTGATCTCCGAATATCCGCCGGGAACGGAGCACCGGGGCGACCATTTCCCCGTCCGCAACCGTATCATCAGCGGTCTGTCGGTGGGCGTCATCGCCGTGGAAAGCGCACGGGCCAGCGGAACGCTGCTGACAGTCAACCATGCGCTGGACCAGAACCGTGAGGTATTCGCCGTTCCAGGGCCCATTGACGCTCCGCAGAGCGAGGGTACCAACCGTCTTATTCAAGCGGGCTGCGCCAAGCTTATCCTGGAGGCGGACGACGTACTATGTGAGCTTGTGAACAGGTTTCCGGGAAAGCTGAGGCTGGGCCCAAGCGCATCTCTGTCGCCAGGGACGGAGGCGCAGCGCCTGGAAGGGACCGCGGTGGTCCCGGAACATGAGAAGCTCGGAAAGGCAAAGGAAAAGGCTGTCCAGGAGAATAAGGATGATGAGGTATATCTTCGCTGGGCAGACTGTAAAGATAAGCTGACGGATGACCAGCGCACGGTACTGCTGTCCATGGACGGGGGTACGGTCCAGGCGGACGATCTGGTGGAGCGTACACAGATCCCTGCCCGGCGAGTGCTGTCCGCCCTGACCGTACTGCAAATTCAGGGCTATGTGGCCGAGGAGAGCGGCAAGCGGTTCCGGGCTGCCGTCAAATTGAAAATGGAGTAGTTGAGGAACATGGCAAACACAAATTTGGTCATTGTGGAGTCGCCGGCCAAGGCGAAAACCATCGGGAAATATCTGGGGCCCGGTTTTGAGGTGAAGGCGTCCATGGGTCACATCCGCGACCTGCCCAAGAGCAAGCTGGGGGTGGACGTGGGCACCTTTGAGCCGGATTATGAGAACATCAAGGACAAAGCAGACGTGATCCGCGACCTGCGCAAGTCCGCCAAGTCCAGCGACAAAGTCTATCTGGCCACTGACCCTGACCGTGAGGGGGAGGCCATTTCCTGGCATCTCCAATCGGTGCTGGGCGTGCCCAAAGAAAAGACCTGCCGGGTGACCTTCAATGAGATCACCCAGAAGGTGGTCAAGGAGTCCATCGCCAATCCCCGGGACATTGACCAGGATCTGGTGGATGCCCAGCAGGCCCGGCGGGTGCTGGACCGCATTGTGGGCTACCAGCTCTCGCCGCTGCTGTGGAAAAAAATCCGCCGGGGGCTGTCCGCCGGACGGGTGCAGTCCGTGGCCACCCGGCTGGCGGTGGAGCGGGAGGAGGAGATCCGCGCCTTCACGCCCCAGGAATATTGGTCCATCACGGCGGACCTGTCCCGCATTGCGCCCAACCTGGGCGGATTCAAGGCGGATTTCTATGGGAAAGAGAAGCGGATGGAGCTGCACAGCAAGGAGCAGGTGGACGGCATTGTAAATGCTGTGAAGTCTTCTGCCTTTACGGTGATTGGCGTGAAGAGGCAGGACAAAAACCGCTCCCCCGCACCTCCGTTTACCACATCTACGCTCCAGCAGGAGGCGTCCCGAAAGCTCAATATGATCCCCCGGCGCACCATGTCCATCGCCCAGCAGCTCTATGAGGGCATCGATGTTGAGGGCGTGGGTACCGTGGGCCTGATCACCTATATGCGTACCGACTCCCTGAGGTTGTCGGAGGAGGCGTTGGCGGCGGCCAAAACCTTCATCCAGAGTCGCTATGGAAAACAATATTATCCGGAAAAGACCCGACGGTTCAAATCCAAGGGCAACGCTCAGGATGCCCATGAGGCCATCCGGCCCTCCGATGTGAACCTGACCCCGGAGGATTTGAAAAAGAGCCTCACCGCCGATCAATACCGTCTCTATAAGCTGATCTGGAGCCGTTTCCTGGCCTGCCAGATGGCGGGGGCGGTGTATGACAGCGTGACCATTGAGACGGAATCTGCGGGATACCGCTTCCGTGCCAGCCATTCCTCTGTGAAGTTTAATGGCTTTACAGCGGTTTACGAGGAGAGTAAGGATGAGGACGAGGAGACCCCTCAGTCTCCGTTGCCCGATTTGAAGGAGGGGGAGATCCTTAAGCTCAACGGGCTGGCTCCAGGCCAGCATTTCACCCAACCTCCGGCCCGGTTTACTGAGGCCACCCTCATCAAGGCGCTGGAGGAGAAGGGGGTGGGCCGTCCGTCCACTTATGCGCCCACCATTTCCACCATCACCGACCGGCAGTATGTGGTGAAGGAGGGCAAGTATCTGCGCCCCACGCCGCTGGGCGAGGTGGTCACAGGGCTAATGAAGGAAAAGTTCCCCGATATCGTGGACACCGACTTCACTGCACAGATGGAGAACAAGCTGGACAAGGTGGAGACGGGCGACGCGGCCTGGAAGGACGTGCTCAACGAGTTCTACACTGGGTTCGACGCGGAGCTGAAAAAGGCCGAATCCGAGTTGGATGGTGAGCGCATCAAGGTGCCTGATGAGGAATCCGACGAGGTGTGCGACCTGTGCGGACGGAAAATGGTGGTGAAAATGGGCAGGTTCGGACGGTTTTTGGCCTGTCCCGGCTGGCCGGAGTGCACCTTTACCAAGCCGCTGGTGGTGGAGATGCCCGGGCGGTGCCCCAAGTGCGGGGGCCGTCTGGTGAAGCGCACCGGCGTGAGCAAAAAGAACAACAAGCAGTACACCTACTACTGCTGTGAGTACCTTAACAGCAAGGTGGAGGAGAAGCGCTGCGATTTCATGACCTGGGATGTGCCAGTCAAGGACAACTGCCCCTTGTGCGGCTGGACCATGTTCAAGCTGTCCGGGCGGGGGTTCAAGCGGCCCTTCTGCATCAATGAGGCGTGCTCCAACTTCCTGCCGGAGGACAAGCGGGGCGGGTTTAAGAAAAAGGCGGAGGACGCCGCCCCGGCGGAAGGGGCGGAAGCCGCAGAGAAGCCCGCCAAAAAAACGGCGGCAAAAAAGAGCGCCGCCAAGAAAGCCGCAGCTGCGCCTAAGAGCGCCGCGGCGAAAAAGACCGCAGCGAAGAAAACCACGACATCCAAGAAAACAACGGCGAAAAAGACCACAAAAAAGAACACGTAGGAGGGGTATGACCCTCCTGCTTATGGGCGGCTCAATATGATAAGCGCGAAGAAACTGAACCGAAAATTTCCATGTTGATTGCGTTAGCCGATTTCTATGGTGTGTCCATCGGCTATCTGATGGGCCGTAAAGATACCCCAAATTAAAGGACGATGAGCATGAATGTAACCGTTATCGGCGCTGGCCTGGCCGGGTGCGAGGCTGCCTGGCAGCTGGCCCAGCGGGGGATTTCTGTTACCTTGATGGAGATGAAGCCCCAAAAAATGACCCCCGCTCACCACAGCCCCGGCTTTGCCGAGCTGGTGTGCTCCAACTCCCTGCGCTCGGACCAGCTGGAGAACGCTGTGGGGCTGCTGAAGGAGGAGCTGCGCCGGTGTGGGTCTCTGATCCTGCGCTGCGCCGACCAGACCCGTGTGGAGGCCGGGGGAGCCCTTGCCGTGGACCGGGAGGGTTTCTCCAAAGCCGTCACGGATGCGGTCCGGAGCCACCCCAATATCACCGTGGCGGAGGGGGAGGTAACCGCTATTCCGGAGGGGGAGGTGGTGGTGGCCTCCGGCCCGCTGACCTCGGACGCCCTGTCCCAGGCCGTCGCGGGGCTGCTTCCAGAGAACAGCTATCTCAATTTTTTTGACGCGGCGGCCCCCATCGTTACCTTTGAAAGCATCGACATGGACCACGCATGGTTCGCCTCCCGCTACGATAAGGGGACGGCGGATTACATCAACTGCGCCCTGTCCGAGGAGGAGTACACGGCCTTTTGGAAGGAGCTGTGCGCCGCCGAGGAGACGGAGGTCCACGGCTTCGAGGACAAGCGTGTGTTTGAGGGCTGCATGCCCGTGGAGGTCATGGCCCGTCGGGGCGTGCAGACGCTGTCCTTTGGGCCGCTGAAGCCCAAGGGCCTGCCTGACCCGAAAACCGGACGGGAGCCCTATGCCGTGGTACAGCTGCGCCGGGACAACGCCCAGGGTTCGCTGTACAATCTGGTGGGCTTCCAGACTCACCTCAAGTGGGGTGAGCAGAAGCGGGTGTTTTCCATGATCCCAGCCCTGAAAAACGCGGAATATGTGCGCTACGGGGTCATGCACCGCAATACCTATTTGGATTCTCCCCGGCTGTTGGACCGTTATTACCGGGTGCGGGGAAACGAGCGTGTGTCCTTTGCCGGGCAGATCACCGGGGTAGAGGGATATGTGGAGTCCACCGCCTCCGGTTTTCTGTCTGGGGTGGAGCTGGCAAGGCGCCTGTCAGGACAGGAACCGATGGATTTTCCCAGGGAAACGGCCATCGGCGCGCTGGCGCAATACGTCAGCAACGAGAGCGTCACCGACTTCCAGCCCATGAACATCAATTTCGGCATTATGCCGCCGCTGGACCATAAGGTAAAGGGCAAGCGGAATAAAAACGCGGAGCTGTCACGGCGTTCGCTGGACATTGTGGACGCGCTGAAAGAGAGATTATAAGGAGGCCGCGAATATGCGTATTATCGTGGACGCCATGGGCGGCGACAACGCCCCGCTGGCGCCGGTTCAGGGAGCTTTGCAGGCGATTAAGGAGTACGAGGTGGAAGTGGTTCTGGTGGGCCGGGGAGAGGACATTTTAGAGGCTCTCAAAAGCGAGGGTGTGGGCGAACTGCCCAAGGGCTTGTCCATCACCCACGCCGACCAGGTGGTGGAGATGTGCGACAATCCCGCCACCGCGTTCAAGGAGAAAAAGAATTCCTCCCTCACTGTGGGACTGAATCTGCTGAAAAGCGGGGAAGGAGACGCCTTTGTGTCCGCTGGGTCCACGGGGGCGCTGCTGTCCGGGGCCACCCTGTTGGTAAAGCGCATCAAGGGCATCCGCCGTGCCGCCATGGCCCCTGTGGTGCCAACAGGCGGCGGAGGGGCCGTGCTGGCGGACTGCGGCGCAACCGCCGAGGGCACGCCGGAATTCCTGCTTCAGTTTGCGTTTATGGGCAGCTATTATGCGGAGCGGGTGCTGGGCCGTCCCGAGCCCAAGGTTGGGCTGCTGAACATCGGCTCGGAGCCCTCCAAAGGCACCGACCTTCAGCGGGAGACCTATCGGCTGCTGCAAAAGGCAAAGGAGGAGGGCCGCATCAACTTTGTGGGCAATGTAGAGGCCCGAGAGGCGGTGGAGGGAGCCGTGGACGTCATTGTGGCGGACGGCTATTCCGGCAACGTCTTCCTCAAGGCGGTGGAGGGCGCTGGATTGTTCCTCACCCGTGAAATGAAAAAGATGTTTATGCGCAGCCTCAAAACGAAAATCGCCGCCCTGCTGATGAAGGACGGCCTGCGGGACTTCAAGAAGCTGCTGGACTCCAACGAGGTGGGAGGCACGGCGCTGGTTGGCATTTCCAAGCCGGTGATCAAGGCGCATGGGTCCTCCAACGGTTACGCCATGAAAAACGCCATCCGTCAGGCGGTGGAATTCAGCCGTTCCGGTATCATTGAGGACATCATGGAGAACGTGGAGCATATGCGCCTGCCGTCGCGGTCTGCCGCTCCTGACGGAAGCGAAGGATAGTACGACAAAAAAATTGTCAAAAATACTATTGACAGCCGGACGGAAAGCCCCTATTATGATGTTGATTAAAGCAACATAAAAGGAGCTGCTGGAAGATGTTTGAGAAGCTGTGTAAGCTGATTGCCGAGCAATTCGGCGTGGAGCCCGATACCGTCACCAAGGATACCGCTTTCGTGGACGACTTGGGCGCGGATTCCGTGGATTTGATGGACCTGTCCATGGCGCTGGAGGACGAGTTCGGCATGGAAGAGATGGAGAGCGAGGAGATCGAATCCATCGTCACGGTGGGTGACCTGTACAAGTACATGCAGGAGCACCTGGACATCTGAGCTTACGATTTTGGATGAAAAAGCCCCGCCATGGCGGGGCTTTTTCTGTGGTGGAGGAAGAAGATGAACGAGCTGGAAGAAAAGCTGGGTTACCATTTCCGGGACCGGGGATTGCTGGAGCACGCCATGACCCACAGCTCCTACGCCAACGAGCACCGGGGCGCTGGGCTGACCAGCAACGAGCGGCTGGAGTTTTTGGGCGACTCGGTGCTGGGGGTGGTGGTGGCGGACTACCTGTTCCGCACCCACCTGGATATGCCGGAGGGGGAGCTGACCCGCACCCGGGCGGCGCTGGTGTGTGAGGGGAGCCTGCATGAGGTGGCCAGGAGCTTGAACCTGGGCCGGTATCTCCGTCTGGGCAAAGGGGAGGACGCCGGAGGGGGGCGGAAGCGGCCCTCCATCCTGGCGGACGCCACCGAGGCCATGCTGGCCGCCGTCTATCTGGACGGGGGCATGGAGGCGGTGCGGCCCATCATCCGGGCGCTGATCCTGGACAAGGAGCGGGAGAAGGCTGCCGACCGGGACTATAAGACCGCCCTTCAGGAGCTGGTACAGCGCACGCCTGGGGCGTCGGTGAGCTACCGCCTAATGCGGGAGAGCGGCCCGGATCACTGCCGCAGCTTTGAGATGGAGGCGTCGGTGGACGGGAAGGTCATCGGCACAGGTGCGGGCCGCACGAAAAAGGAAGCGGAGCAGATGGCGGCAAAGGCGGCGCTGGAGAAGCTGAACGGGTGAGCCTTCATGGTGTATGGAGCAATTTCGGAGTACGGGAAGAGATATTATACGGATATGAGCGAGGTTTTCTCGGCCATAGGAACGGTCCAGGCGGATTACAATTGGCTCATTACCGATTTTGAGCTGAACTGCCGGGTGGATGGGCTGGGCAGACAGGACAGTGATTATTGGTGGCTGACCGGCGGTGAACTGACGATGCTGCTGAAAAAATATCCGGGCTTGCAGTGGATTTGGGGCGTTCTCTCAGGCGTTGACAAGCGCATTCCCAAGGAAGAAGTTTTAAGGCACCCGCTGCCTTATGCGGACGGGTATGAGGGATTTTGGAAGAATCCGCTCTCCCTCCAGCATCCGCTGGCAGAAATTGAAATTGTTCCCTGGGACAGTACACTGGTGATGGTTTTGGCCAGGGAGCGGGAAATCGTGGATAGATTCCGGAAAAATTTCCTGCCCAATGAGGATCTGCTCCGGTATAATGAGGATTTGAACCAAAAATGAGCGGATGTAAAACAGACCGCCCTTGTTTTTTGCCGCATTATTTGCTATAATATTCCTATTGCGGAAGGGAGGGGAGCCATGGAAGCCCCTATCTACCACCTGGACAAGGTGGTTAAGGCTAGGCAAGAGGATATGGAGGACTTTGACGGCCCCCTGGATCTGATTCTCCACTTGCTGAGCAAAAACAAAATCGAAATCCGAGACATTCAGATCTCTGAGCTGCTGGACCAGTACCTGGCCTGGATGGACCAGCGGGAGGAGTTGAACCTGGAGGTGGCCAGCGAGTTCGTCACCATGGCCGCCCATCTGGTGTTCATCAAGACCCGGATGCTGCTGTCCATTGACGACGAGGTGGCCTTGAGCGAGATGGAAGAGCTGATGGCCGCCCTGGAGGAGCACAGGAGCCAGGAGACCTATGTAAAAATCAAGGATGTCACCGAGCAGCTGAACGGGCGCTACGAGTTTGGCCGGGACTATCTGCCCAAGCAGCCCGAGCCGGTGAAAGCGGAGACGGCTTACAGCTATGTCCACGATAAGGCGGACATTTTTTCTGCCATCCGCTCTGTGCTGGCCAGGACGGACAACAAGCTGCCCCCGTCTGTGGCGGCCTTTGAGGGTATCGTGGGACGGGAGCCCTACCCGGTGGCGGATAAAGCCCGGTCTATTTTGGACAGGCTGATCCAGTTCGGTGTGGCCCGGTTTAAAGCGCTGTTCAAAACCAGCCGCAGCCGTTCCGAGGTGGTGGCCACGTTTCTGGCGATTTTGGAGCTGTGCAAGGCCAACCGCATCCATCTGGCGGGGACGGCGGAGGACTGCACCGTCACCAGCACGGTGGACGACGCGCCGGAAGATGTGGATGTGACGGTGGAGAGTTACTAAAAATGGGACCCCGCAAAGCCGTCCCTTGGCTTTGTGAGGGGAGAAGAAGCAAGGGAGTGAACGCCGTTTTCGCCGCAGGCGGAAGCGACACTGAGTGGACCCTGCTTCGACGGAGGGAGGAGGCCCGAAATGGAATTGAAAGAGCTGGAGAGCGCCATCGAGGGTATCCTTTTTGCCGCCGGGGACCCCATGAGCGTGGAACGCCTGTGCCTTACTTTGGGGCAGGACCGGGAGACGGTGGACAGCGTGTGCCAGCGCATGGCGGATTCTTACAGCTATGACCGCCGGGGCATCCGGCTGGTGCGGCTGGAAAACAGCTGGCAGATGTGTTCCGCGCCGGAGCAGGCGGCGTATATCCGCAAGGCGCTGGAAAGCCGCAAGCCCGCCAAGTTGTCCCAGCCCGCTCTGGAGGTGCTGGCTATTATTGCCTATTTCCAGCCGGTGACCAGAGCATACATTGAGCAGATCCGCGGGGTGGACAGCTCTTACACCGTGGGCCTTCTGCTGGAACGGGAGCTTATCCGTGAGGCGGGCCGTCTGGCGGTACCGGGGCGGCCCATGCAGTTTCGCACCACAAAGAATTTCCTGCGTTCCTTTGGACTGGCCTCCTTGGACGACCTGCCGGATCTGGCCTCTGCCAGCCAGGAGGACCTTCAGCTCACCATGGAGATGGAGTCCGCCCTGCGCCGCCTCCGGGAGGCGGAGACAGAGGGGGAACCAGACGCGTCGGAGGAGGAGGGGACATGACCTTTTTAAAGGTGCTGCTCATCGTTCTGCTGGTGTTGTGGCTCATCTCCCTTATTCGCGTGGGCGGCAGAGTGCGCTATGGGCAGGAGGGACTGTATGCCGCCGCTCTTCTGGGACCGTTCAAGCTTCAGCTGCTGCCTGCTAAGCCGAAAAAGAAAAAAAAGCCTGAAAAGGAAAAAAAGAAGAAAGAACCGCCTCCACAGGAGGAAAAGCACAAAAAGGAACCCATGGATGGGCAGCCCGGCACCCTGTCCCGGCTGATGAAGTTGCTGCCGGTGGCGGCACAGGCCTGCGGGGCGTTGAAGCGAAAGATTTGCATTAACGAGTTGAATTTGGAGCTGATCTGGGGCGGCAGTGACCCGGCCGCCATTGCCTTGGGCTATGGACAGGCCAACGCGGTGCTGGGTATGCTCTGGCCGATTTTTGACCATAATTTTAGAGTAAAGCGCCATTCATTCCAGATCGGAATGGACTATGGGCGCACCCAGCCTGCGGTGGAGATTCAGGCGGCAGTTACCTTGACTGTGGGCCAGATTGTCACCTTGGGCATACGCTACGGTTTGAAAGCGCTGTTCACATGGATCAAAAGCGGGAGACCCGCCGGAAAAAGACAGGAGGCAATGAGTCATGAGTGAAAACAACCATCCCATCAACGAAGTGCTCCAGACCACCATGAACAAAATCCGGGAGATGGTGGACGCCAACACGGTGGTGGGCCAGCCCATCACCACCCAGGACGGAGTGACGCTGATCCCGGTGTCCCGGCTGTCCTTCGGCTTTGCCACCGGCGGCTCCGACTTTGGCAAGACCCAGAACGTAGCCAAAAACTTCGGAGGCGGCGCGGGGGCCGGCGTCAATGTGATCCCTGTGGCTTTCCTGGTGGTGAAGGACGGCTCCGTCCGGCTGCTGCCCGTGGCGCCGCCGCCGGGAGATACCGTCAGCCGGGTGGTGGATCTGGTGCCTGAGATGTTTGAGCGGGTTACCGGCTATATCGATAAGAAGTCCGCTGAGGATAATCCCGTTCAATAAGGTCATACTACTCCCATCTGAGCATTCGGATGGGAGTGACCCTTTTGTGAGAAAATTGACTGCTGGACTGGCCGTTTTGATGGTGCTGACCCTGGTGTGCCCGCCCGCTTGTGCCATGAGCACCAACGCCTCCTGCGCCATCCTGATGGACGCGGAGAGCGGCCGGGTGCTCTATGAGCAGGACATTCACCAGCCCAGGCTCATTGCCAGCATCACCAAGCTGATGACAGCGTTGGTGGCGGTGGAGCAGGCGGAGGATTTGGACGAAGTGGTGACCGTTAAAGGGGAGTGGCTGGGGAGCGAAGGCTCCTCCATCTATCTCAAGGCCGGGGAGGAAATCACCCTGCGGGGGCTGCTGTACGGCCTGCTGCTCCAGTCGGGCAACGATGCCGCCATGGCGATTGCCTGCCACACGGCGGGAAGCGAGACGGAATTTGTGGCCCTGATGAACCGGCGGGCGACGGAACTGGGGATGCGCGACAGCTCCTTTGCCAACCCCAGCGGCCTGAACGATGACATGCACTATTCCAGTGCCTATGACATGGCTCTGGCGGCCCGAGCCTGCCTGAAAAATGAGACGGTGGCGGAGATATGCGCCACCCGCTCCATCACCATTGGGACCCGTACCTTTGTGAACCACAACAAACTGCTCTATCGCTATGAGGGCTGCGTAGGGATGAAAACCGGTTTTACGGAGAAGGCGGGACGAACCCTGGTGTCCGCCGCCACAAGGGATGGTCAGACACTGATTTGTGTTACGCTCAATGATGGAAACGATTGGAACGACCACATGAAGCTGCTGGATTACGGTTTCAAAACGTTTCCACAGCAGGTGCTGTGCCGGCAGGGCGAGGCACTGGGGGCCGTATCTGTGAGGGACAGTCTGATCCCCACTGTGGAGGCGGTGACGGCTGAGGAGGCTTGGTATCCGCTGACAGGTGGGGAAGCGCTGAGCATGGATGTGGAGCTGGCATCCGCTGTACAAGCCCCTGTTGAGGCGGGGCAGCCGCTGGGCGAGGCGGTTTGGAGAAAAAACGGCGAAATTGTGGCCCGGGTTCCCCTGGTGTCTCAAAGCGGGGCGGGGCTGGATGTCCAAGAGCCGCTGAGCTTTTGGGGGCGGCTCTTGGCGGCGCTGAGCGAGGCGTCGTAATGTGAAAAGAGGTGAGCGGCAGTGGAGGAACGGCTGCAAAAACTGCTGTCGGCGGCGGGAGTGTGCTCCCGCCGCCGGGCGGAGGCATACATACAGGCCGGGCGGGTGACCGTCAACGGCAGACAGGCTCAATTGGGAGACAAAGCGGACCCTGCCCAGGACCGGGTGGAGGTGGACGGCGTTCTACTGTCCGCTCCGGAGGGGCATATTTATATCATGCTGAACAAGCCCAGGGGATATGTCACCACCTTGTCAGACGAGAAAGGGCGGAAAACAGTGGCCCAGTTGGTGTCCGATGCGCCCGGCCGGGTATGGCCGGTGGGGCGGTTGGACATGGACTCGGAGGGGCTGCTGTTGCTCACCGACGACGGAGAGATGACCCACCGGCTCACCCATCCCTCACACGAGGTGGAAAAGGAGTACCGGGTATGGGTGGCCGGCGATGTGGACAAAGCACTTCCTGTTTTGGAAGCTCCTGTGCAGTCAAACGGGGAGAGGCTTACCGCCGACAAGGTGGAACGGACTGGTCCGAATAACCTCACTATCGTGATTCACCAGGGAAAAAACCGGCAGATAAGGCGTATGTGCGCCGCCGCCGGGCTGGAAGTGAAGCGTCTCCGGCGTGTGAGGGAGGGGGGAGTGCGCTTGGGCGAATTGAAGACGGGTAAGTGGCGCTCTCTCACTGTAGCGGAGCTGGCCGCATTGCAGGATTAAGCAGGAAAACTTTCAAAACCCCTTGCATTTTCAGCCGCAAGACGGTATGATACGTCTGTTGGGCATGAGAGGAACATGCCCGTGGAGGATAGAAAGAGAGCAGGGGTGCGCGCTATGAGCCGTGATATTTTGACCGCTATTCAGAGCAGGATGAACACGTTTTCCAAGGGACAAAAGCTGATTGGCCGGTATATTCTGGATAATTACGACAAAGCTGCCTTCATGACGGCGGCAAGGCTGGGGCAGGCGGTTCAGATCAGCGAGTCCACGGTGGTACGATTCGCCGCTGAGCTGGGCTATGACGGATATCCCGCCATGCAGAAGGCCATGCAGGAGATGATCCGGGGAAAGCTTACCACCGTACAGCGCATTGAGGTGTCCTATGACCGGCTGGGCTCCCAGGATGTGCTGGATAAGGTGGTACAGTCGGACATCGAGAAGCTGCGTATGACGCTGAACGAACTGAACCGGAAGGATTTTGAGGCTGCGGTGAACGCCATCGTATCTGCCCGGCGTATTTACATCCTGGGGGTGCGCTCGTCGGCGGCATTATCCGATTTTCTCACCTTTTATTTCAAGCTGATTTTCGACAATGTCAGTCAAGTGCAGACGAGTCTGGCCAGCGAGATGTTTGAGCAGATGCTCCGGGTGGGGGAAGGCGACGTGGTTATCGGCATCAGTTTTCCCCGATATTCCACCCGGTCCGTGCGGGCTATGGAGTTTGCCAGGGATCAGGGAGCCACAGTGGTGGCTGTCACAGACAGCGAGATGTCGCCGCTGTACGACACCGCAAACTACCGTCTGCTGGCGAAAAGCGATATGGCCTCTTTTGCGGATTCGCTGGTGGCGCCGCTGTCCATCATCAACGCGCTGATTGTGGCGGTAGGGCGGAAACGCTCCGCCGAGGTCACCGCCACCTTTGAGCGGCTGGAAAGCATCTGGGATGAGTACCAGGTGTATGAAAAGGTGGAGTATGCGGACAAATAGGGTAGTGGCCGCCGGAGGCGGAGCGGCGGGCATGATGGCCGCCATTACCGCCGCCCGAGCGGGGGCGGATGTATTGCTGCTGGAGCCGAATGAAAAGGTGGGGCGAAAGCTGTACATTACCGGAAAAGGCCGGTGCAACGTTACCAACAACTGTGAAAAGAAGGAGCTGATGGCCTCAATTCCGCGTAATGGAAAATTCCTTTACAGCGCATTTGACCGATTTGGCCCGGCGGATGCAATGAGCTTTTTTGAAAGCCTGGGTGTGCCGCTGAAAACAGAGCGAGGCAATCGAGTTTTTCCGGTTTCCGATAAAGCTGCCGATATTGTGGACGCTTTGTTCCTTGAGCTGCGCCGTCAGAGAGTGGAAATGCGCCGGGATCGGGTGATCGGCCTTACCGTCCAAGATGGTGCGCTCATCGGTGTAAGAACAGAGAACAGTGGGGAATTGAAAGGCTGTAAGGCATTTATCCTTGCCACAGGAGGAGCATCCTATCCCCGCACCGGGTCCACTGGAGACGGCTATAGGTTGGCTGAGTCAGCGGGTCATACCATTGTGCCCATCCGAGGCTCTCTGGTACCGCTGGAGTCGAAGGACCCCTGCTGCGCCAAGCTCCAGGGGGTGTCTTTGCGGAATGTGCAGCTGTGGGTGAAAAACGAGAGGGGCAAGATTGTGTTCCGGGAACAGGGAGAACTGCTGTTCACCCATTTTGGCTTGTCTGGCCCGCTGGTATTGTCCGCTTCCGCTCACATGGATTTTGGGAAATCCGTTTATACCGCTCACATTGATTTAAAGCCCGCTTTGGATGAGCGGAAGCTGGATGCCCGCCTTCTTCGGGATTTTGAGGAGCGGGCAAATCAGGATTACGCCAACGCTCTGGGTGGGCTGGTGCCTCGGTCCATGGCGCCTGTGTTGGTGGAACGCACCGGCATCCCGGCGGACACCAAGGTCCACGACATCCGAAAGGAGCAGCGCCGCAGGCTGCTGGAGAGTTTAAAGGATTTTACCGTTTCTCTGTCCGGCACACGCCCGGTGGAGGAGGCGGTGGTTACCTCCGGCGGCGTGGCTGTGAGCGAGGTAGACCCCAAAACCATGGAATCGAAACAGGTGAAGGGGCTGTTTATTGCCGGAGAGCTGCTGGATGTGGACGCTTATACCGGTGGGTTTAATCTTCAAATCGCCTGGTCTACCGGTTATGCCGCCGGTTTGGCTGCGGCGGAGCGAATGAGCAATTGATAATGGAAAGGGGCTTTCCTATGAGCTATCGCAGCATTGCCATCGACGGACCCTCAGGAGCGGGAAAATCCACGCTGGCCAAGCGTCTGGCCCAGGAGCTGGGGTTTTTGTATGTGGATACCGGAGCCATCTACCGTACGGTAGGGCTGGCGGTCCGGCGCCGGGGCGTGGCCCCTTCGGACGCGGCCGGGGTGGAGGCGATACTGCCAGACTTGGTCATCACCATGGCCTATGAGGAGGATGGACTCCAACACATGTACCTGGGGGGCGAGGATGTAACGGAAGCCATTCGGGAGAATGAAATCTCCGCCTGTGCTTCCAAGGCTGCGGCCCTTCCGGTGGTGCGGGATTTTCTGATGGAGATGCAGCGGAGGGCCGCCTGTGAGCACGATGTCATTATGGATGGCCGGGATATCGGCACGGTAGTGCTGCCTCAGGCGGATTTGAAAATATTCCTTACGGCCGCGCCGGAGGCCAGGGCGCAGCGCCGTTACCAAGAGCTTTTGGGGCGGGGCCAGCAGGCCGATTTTGACCAGGTTTTGCAAGAGGTGATTGAGCGGGACCGCCGTGATATGGAGCGGGAGGCCGCCCCCCTTCGACAGGCGGCCGACGCGGTGCTGGCCGACACCACCGGGCTGGACCTGGAGGGGAGCTTCCAGCTGTTGCTGGGGCTCAGCCGGGACCGGCTGGGCATCAAGGAGGGTATGGAATGAGTCAAAGCAGTCACCGCAATAAGGTATACGCTGTGCTTTATCCCATCATTTGGGTATTTATGAAGCTGTTTCACCCCTGGAACGCGGTGGGGGTGGAGAACATCCCAGAAGGATCAGCGGTAATTTGCGGCAACCATACCACGCTGGGAGATCCCCTGTATGTGGTGTGTGGCATGGGGCGTAAACGTCAGACCCATGTGATGGCCAAGGCAGAGGTCATGAAATGGCCGGTAATTGGTTTTCTGCTGAAAAAAGCGGGTATTATCGGTGTGAACCGGGGCAAGTCGGACATGGCCGCGGCAAAAGAGTGCCTTCGGGTGCTGAAAAATGGGGAAAAGCTGCTCATGTTCCCCGAAGGAACCCGCGTAAAAGACGGGGAGACCTCGGAGGCCCGCACCGGGGCGGCCATGTTTGCTACCCGGACCGGTACGCCCTTGGTCCCGGTTTACATCTCGCCCCAAAAGCGGCGTTTTCGCAAAACCACGGTGGTGTTTGGCCAGCCCTACCACCCCGAGTTTGAGGGGCGCAAGCCCTCCGCCGACGACTACCAGCGTATTGCCGACGATCTGCTGGCTCGGATCAGGGGGCTGGGGGAGCAGACGGCATGATTGTCCGAGTGGCAAAAAGCGCCGGATTCTGCTACGGCGTGCGCCGGGCGGTGGACATGGCGGAGAAAGCTTCCGGCCAGGGTCCGGTATTTCTGCTGGGACACATCACCCATAACGACCATGTGATCCAGCGGCTGGAGGATATGGGGGCGGTGAGCATCGCCGCGCCGGAGGAGGTGCCGAAGGATGCGGCTGTGCTCATCCGTGCCCACGGTGAGCCGGATGGGGTCTATCAAGTTTTGAGGGAACGGGGCTGCCGGGTGCTGGATGCCACCTGCCCTAATGTCGCCCGAATTCATGGCATTGTCCGGGAGGCGGAGGCTAAAGGACGTATTCCTATCATTGTGGGAGAGGCTGAGCACCCCGAGATCCTGGGAATTCTAGGGTGCACCCGCGGGGGAATGGTAGTTTCCGGTTGGGATGAGCTGGAACAAATTTTGAAAAAAGTGCCGGAATTCCCTGGAAAGCCCCTGACATTCGTGTCCCAAACCACGGCCATTTTGTCTAATTGGGAAAAAATCGTGGAAAACGCAAAAAAAGTGTGTACAAACGCGGAATTTTTTGATACAATATGTAATGCTACGTCCAGGCGGCAATCTGAAGCTTTGGAATTGGCCGGTCAATGCGATGCCATGATCGTCATTGGCGATCAGAAAAGCTCCAACACCAGGAAGCTCACCCAGCTGTGCGCCAGTTGCTGCCCCATGGTGGTGCAGGCGGAGCGGGGGAGCGGCATTGACCGGGATCAGTTCCAACAGGTCGGCATGCTTGGAATCACTGCCGGCGCATCCACGCCGGAGTGGATAATAAAGGAGGTCAGCAACAAAATGAGCGATGAAATTATGGAGATTGAACAGTCCTTCGCGGAGATGCTGGAGGAGTCGTTCAAAATTTTGAATACGGGGGATCGGGTCACTGGAACAGTCGCGGCCATCACGCCGACTGAGGTGCAGGTGGAGCTGGGCGTCAAATATCCCGGTACCATCCCCCTGTCTGAGTTGAGCGACGACCCCGATGTGAAGGTGGAGGACATCGCCAAGGTGGGCGAGGAGATCGAGGCCATCGTCATGCTGGTCAGCGACCGCGACTGTGTGGTCAAGCTGTCCAAGAAGCGCCTTGACGCCGACAAGAACTGGGAGACCGTCGAGAACGCCGTGGAGAACAAGGACGTTCTGGAGGGCATCATCACCGAGGAGAACAAGGGCGGCTTGGTGGCCAATGTCAAGGGCATCCGTGTGTTTATCCCCGCCTCTCAGTCCGGCAAGCCCCGCGGGGCCGACCTGTCCGAGATGGTCAAGACCCGCGTGCAGCTGCGCATCACTGAGGTGAACCGTGCCCGCCGCCGCGTGGTGGGTTCCATCCGCGCTGTGACCGCTGAGGCCCGTGCCGCCGCCGCTGCCGCCATCTGGGACAGCATCGAGGTGGGCAAGCGCTACAGCGGCACCGTCAAGAGCCTGACCTCTTACGGCGCTTTCGTGGACATCGGCGGCGTGGACGGCATGGTCCACATCTCCGAGCTGTCCTGGTCCCGCATCAAGACCCCCTCTGAGGTGGTCAGCGTTGGCGATCCCATTGACGTATACGTCATTTCCTTTGACCCGGAGAAGAAGAAAATCTCCCTGGGGGTGAAGGACCACAGCCAGGAGCCCTGGACTGTGTTCACCGAGAAGTATGCCGTGGGCGATGTGGCCCCCGTGCGCGTGGTCAAGCTGATGACCTTTGGTGCCTTTGCCGAGATCGTCCCCGGTGTGGACGGCCTGATCCATATCTCCCAGCTGGCCGACCACCGGGTGGAGAAGCCCGGCGACGTGGTGAGCGAGGGCGACACTGTGGACGCCAAGATCACCGCCATTGACGAGGACAACAAGAAGGTGTCCCTGTCCATTCGCGCCCTGCTGGAGTCCGCCCCTGTGGACGACGAGGACGAGGAGCCTGTGGAGGAGTAAGCTCCCGATTTGACGTAAGAAAAGGCTGCCGCAAATGCGGCAGCCTTTTTCGATGAGAGGTGAATGCAATGAAGCCTGATGTGGTGATCGCACCCTGTACGGACTATTCAGATGAGACAACCAGGGCCGCGCTGGAACAGGTGCTGGCTCCGTTAGGCGGGCTGGACTGGGTAAGTACGGGAATGAAAGTCGTTATTAAAGTGAATCTGGTAACCGCGGCCAAGCCGGAAGAGGCCGCTACCACGCACCCCGGTCTGTTGTGCTCGCTGGTGCGGATGCTGGCGGAGCGAGGGGCGGATGTGGTGGTGGGCGACAGCCCCGGCGGGCTGTACACGGCCGCCTATGTGGGCCGGATATACGCCGCCACCGGTATGAAAGCGGTGGAGCAGGCCGGGGGGCGGCTGAATCAGAATTTTGAGGAGCGGGAGGCCAAATTCCCCGAGGGAAAGGTGTGCCGTCAGTTCCGGTATACGGCCTATTTGGATGATGCGGACGCCGTCATTGACTTTTGTAAGCTCAAGACCCACGGCATGATGGCCATGACCTGTGGGGCGAAGAACATGTTTGGCGCCATTCCGGGCACAGTGAAGCCGGAGAGCCATTTCCGCTATCCGGACCCGCGGGATTTTGCCCGGATGATTGTGGACCTGGACGAGTATTTCAAGCCCTGGCTCACCATCGTGGACGCGGTGGAGTGTATGGAGGGCAATGGTCCTACGGGAGGCACGCCCCGTCACATGGGGGCTCTGCTGGCGGGGGAGAGCCCCCATAAGGTGGATCTGGTGTGTGCGGGATTGATCGGGCTGAAGCGGGAAGAGGTTCCCACCCTGGAGGCGGCGCTGGAGCGGGGACTGATCCCTGCCTCCGCTGAGGAACTGGTGGTGGAGGGCAGTCCCGCAGCCTTTGTGATCCCGGACTTTCAACGCATCATCACTGGAAACAGCCATCTGTTCCGGGGGGATGGAGCAAGCCTGCGCAGGCGGATCAAAGGGGCGGTCATGGAGAAGCTGCTGACTCAGCGGCCCCAGGTCAAACCCGCCGAATGCGTAGGGTGCGGGATGTGCAGGAAGGTCTGTCCGGCCGGGGCCATCGTAATGAGGGGCGGAAAGCCGAGAATCAACCGCAAAAAATGTATCCGGTGCTTCTGCTGTCAGGAGTTTTGTCCGAAGAGCGCGATGGTGGTGCATCGCACGGCTGTGGCAAGACTGCTGGACCATTAAAGATATGAAACCAGGCCGGACGGGGTTAGACCGCCTGGCCTGGATTTATTCCTATGAGGACATATATCAAATGAAAAGCTTCAGCAGCCAGGCCACAAAGCCCGGTGCGCCCGCACAGGCGGCATCGATGGCGGCTTTGGCGGTTTCCAAGTCCGCACCGTTCAAACCTTCCAATGGGATGAGGATGGTTTGAGCGCCCTCGGCGTCCAGTCCAATGGCCAAATTCTGGGCTGCGGCAGCGCTGCCTACGGCGACCTGAGAACCGACCGCCGCGCCCCCGGCGGCGTACACGCCTAAAGACATGCCGCCCACGGCTAGCCATCCCATCGCAAGGCCGCCCCAGGCCAGCAGCCCCAAAGCGATCCCGCCGATGGAGACCACGCCGACGGAAATTGCTCCTAGGGCCAGTAGTAGTCCGAAGCTGATCCCACCCAGGGTAAACAGGCCGAAGGTCACGCCGCCCAAAGCAATGAATCCGGTGGCGACGTTGCCGATGGCGATGATCCCGCAGGCCCAATGGTTACGGGTAAATCCACAGTTGATATGTACCAGCGGAAGGCCAAACAGGGTGCGCTTGCTTTTATACTCGTAATGCCTGGATGCTTCCTTGTGGTAATAGTTGTTGATAATCGTGGCCGGGGGCGAAGGAGCAGGCTCCTTGCCCGTCACCAGATAGTCCAGCGACACCTTAAAATATTCCGCCAAGGACACCAAATTGTCCATATCTGGACGGGATGTGCCCGCCTCCCATTTCTGTACCGCCTGCCGGGTGACCCCCACTAAGTTGGCCAGTTCCTCCTGGGAAAGGCCGGCCTGACGGCGCAGGTCGAACAAGCGCTCTCGAAAATCCATATGCGATACCTCCAAAAGAAAGACTGTCCGGCGCCTTTGGACAGCTTCATCTTAGCAAAAAGCAGCGGACATGGCAACCAAAAACAGTATCCAATCCGACAACCAGCGGTTGCGGAAACCAAATTTGCGTCAAAGCAGGGGAGAACCTTGCTTTTTCCGCCTGCCCATAGTACAATGAATTCATCTATTATAATGAGGTGATTCCAATGGACAACAAGACCATTTTAGCGGCGGTGGACCACACCCTGCTCACCCAGACCGCCACCTGGGATGAAATCCGCCAGATCTGCGATGACGGAGCCGCCTACGGCTGCGCCAGCGTGTGCATCCCGCCCAGCTATGTAAAGCAGGCGGCGGAGTATCTGGGGGACAAGCTTCCCGTGTGCACCGTCATCGGCTTCCCCAACGGCTGCTCCACCACCGCCGTGAAGGTGTTTGAGACGCAGGACGCCATCGCCAACGGCGCGAAGGAGATCGATATGGTTATCAACATTGGCTGGGCCAGGGACGGCCGGTGGGACGACCTGCTTGCCGAAATTAAGGCCCTCAAAGCCGCCTGTGGAGATTTGGTGCTGAAGGTTATCATCGAGACCTGCCTGCTCACCGGCGAGGAAAAGGTGAAGCTGTGCCGGATCGTGTCCGAAAGCGGGGCGGACTACATCAAAACCTCCACCGGCTTCTCCACCGCCGGGGCCACCCGGGAGGATGTGGCGCTGTTCAAGGCCAATTTGGCCCCTCATGTAAGGATCAAAGCCGCCGGAGGCATCTCCAGCCTCCAGGACGCGGCGGACTTTCTGGCGCTGGGCGCGGACCGGCTGGGCACCAGCCGTATCGTTAAGCTGGTGAAGGGACAAGCGGCGCAAGGCTATTGAACCGTGCAATTTGTCGAGATTTGTGAAAAATTCGTGTACACTGTAAATAATCCTTGTGTTTTGCACCCAAACGCGATATAATGGGCACGTCCGAAAGGCGGGAGCCCAGATACTGAGTTCCCGCTCTTTTAGAGGACAGGAGTGAGGGCGGCATTTGCCGCCCGGAAAAGATGAAGAAGAAAGGAATGTATTTTATGAAAAAGCTCTTTGCGATGCTGTTGGCCATGGCTATGATGCTGAGCCTGTTTGCCTGCAGCAACAACAACCCGACTTCCTCGCAGGGTGCTACCGGCAGTGAGGCTCCCTCTCAGGGTACGGAGGAGAGCGCCGCCCCCAGCCAGAGCGGTGAGGAGAATCCCGGCGCCGCCGAGACCGACCCCGACAAGATCGACGACAACCCCACCTCTGCGGACGGCACCTATGAGATCGCCATGATCACCGACGTGGGCGATCTGAAGGACAAGTCCTTCAACGAGGGCACCTGGAACGGCGTCAAGCTGTATGCCGCCGCCAATAGCAAGACTTACAAGTACTATCGTCCCGCCAATGGCAACGACGCTACCGACGAGGACCGCTATGCCGCCTACGTCGCGGCCATCAAGTCTGGCGCCAAGGTCATTGTGGCCCCCGGCTTCCTCCAGGCTGGCGCCATGCGCAAGGCCGCCGTGGAGTATCCCGAGGTAAACTTTGTGTTTATCGACGGCTTCCCCCTGACGGAACGGGACAGCGAGGATGACCCCGGTGAGGTTCTGGCCAATGTGGCGGGCATCGCCTTCCAGGAGGAGCAGTGCGGCTACCTGGCCGGCTACGCCATCGTCAAAGAGGGCTTTACCAAGCTGGGCTTCTCCGGTGGTGGCGGCGGCACCAACCCCGCCTGTTGCCGTTACGGCTACGGCTATGTCCAGGGCGCCAATGCGGCCGCCGCTGAGATGGGCGTTAATGTTGAGGTCCGTTATACCTGGCAGTACGGCTCCAACTACTCCGCTTCCCCCGAGCTGCAGGCCATGATGCAGGGCTGGTATACCAACGGCACCGAGATCGTGTTTGCCGCCGGCGGCTCCATCTTCAACTCCATCACCGCCGCTGCCGCCGCCAATGACGGCTACGTGGTGGGTGTGGACGTGGACCAGTCCGGTCAGTCCGACACTGTGGTTACTTCCGCTATGAAGGGTCTGGAGCAGTCCGTCAACTTCGGTCTGGACAAGCACTTCGGCGATAAGTGGGCCGATATTGGCGGCACCGCCACCTCCCTGGGTGCCAAGGACGACGCCGTGGGCCTGCCCACCGCCACCTGGTCCATGGAGGAGTTCTCCGTTGCGGATTACGAGAAGCTGCTGGCCGGGATCAAGGACGGCTCCGTGTCCGTGGATGCCGATTACGACAATCTGGAGCAGAGCTACTCCAACCTGACTTTGACCGTCGAGTAATTTTCCTGTTTCCCAAAGAGGGGGGCGCGTGAGCGCCCTCCTCTTTTTGTGGGCAAAACGCTGTGGGCAAAACTGATAAATTTCTTGTGTTTTCGCCCGGTGTGCTTTATAATGGAAAATAAGCTCGAAATTGAACTTTCACTCAGAGAAAAGGAGGCGGGAGGAGAGCTATGGCAGCGGAAAATGTCATTGAAATGCTCCACATCACCAAAAGGTTTCCAGGCATTATCGCCAACGACGACATCACGCTCCAGCTCCGGCAGGGGGAGATCCACGCTTTGCTGGGGGAGAATGGCGCAGGCAAGTCCACGCTGATGAGTGTGCTGTTCGGCTTGTACCAGCCGGAAGCGGGGGTCATCAAGAAAAATGGGCAGGAAGTGAAGATCAACAACCCCAACGACGCAACGGCCCTGGGCATCGGCATGGTCCATCAGCACTTCAAGCTCATCGACGTGTTCACCGTGCTGGACAACATCATCCTGGGCGCGGAGACCACCAAGGCGGGATTTCTGCAAAAGAGGGAGGCCCGGGCCAAGGTGGAGGCTCTGTCTGAGCGGTACGGCCTGAAGGTGGATTTGGACGCCAAGGTGGAGGACATCACCGTGGGGATGCAGCAGCGGGTGGAGATCCTGAAAATGCTCTATCGGGATAACGAAATCCTCATCTTCGACGAGCCCACCGCCGTGCTCACGCCTCAGGAGATCGACGAGCTGATGGCCACCATGAAGGAGTTTGCCAAGGAGGGCAAATCCATCCTGTTCATCTCCCACAAGCTCAACGAAATCATGGAGGTGTCCGACCGGGTCACGGTATTGCGCAAGGGTAAGTACATCGGCACAGTGGATACCAAGGACACGGACAAGCAGTCCCTGTCCGATATGATGGTGGGCCGCTCCGTGCAGCTGGAGGTTCAGAAAGGGCCTGCCAAGCCCGGTGAGGCGGTGCTGTCTCTGCGGGGCTTCTGTGTACCCTCCAGGGCCCACAAGCGCAACGCGGTCAATCTTGTCAGCTTTGACGTGCGGGCGGGGGAGATCCTGTGCATCGCGGGCATCGACGGCAACGGGCAGACCGAACTGGTCCATGGCCTGACGGGGCTGGAGAAGAGCTCCGGCGGCACGGTTACTCTGTGCGGAGAGGATATTTCCCACGCCTCTATCCGTCATCGGGGCGGAAATATGAGCTATATCCCCGAGGACCGGCACAAGCATGGGCTGGTGCTGGACTTCACGCTGGAGCAGAACATGGTGCTTCAGCGCTTCAAGGAAAAGCAGTTCCAGACCAAGGGCTTTGTCAATAAGGGCGCGGTGCGGGAATATGCCCAGCGGCTCATTGAGCAGTATGACGTGCGTTCCGGCCAAGGACCCGTCACTGTGGCCCGGTCCATGTCCGGCGGCAACCAGCAGAAGGCCATCATCGCCCGGGAACTGGACCGGGAAAAGCCGCTGGTGGTGGCGGTTCAGCCCACCCGCGGATTGGACGTGGGCGCCATCGAGTACATCCACAGCCGGCTGGTGGCGGAGCGGGATAAGGGCCGCGCGGTGCTGCTGGTCAGCCTGGAACTGGACGAGGTAATGAACCTGTCCGACCGCATCCTGGTGATGTATGAGGGCGAGATCGTGGGTGAGTTTGATCCGAAGCAGACGGATGTCCAGGAGCTGGGCCTGTATATGGCCGGCGCCAAGCGCATGGAGAAGGGAGGGCACAGCGCATGAAGGAAAAATGGTCTGCCCTGATGCAAAAGGATGGTGCAAAGACCGTGGTGGCCTCGCTGCTGTCCATCCTCATTGGTTTGCTGGTGGGCTGTGTGATTGTACTTGTAGTGGGTCTGACCAATCCCGGTATGGGCGCCGCCGCCGCTTGGGACGGCATCCGGCTGGTGCTGGGCGGTATCCTCAGTACGGGGCGTGACGCCGTGGGCAATCTCACCTTCGGTTTTAATCCCACCAATGTGGGCAATATGCTGTTCCGGGCCACGCCGCTGATCCTTACGGGGCTTTCGGTGGCGGTGGCGTTTAAAACGGGCCTGTTCAACATCGGCGCGCCGGGACAGTACCTGATGGGCACCGCCGCTACGCTGGTCGTGGCGCTGAGCATTCCCTCCACGGTGGTTCCCGCTCCGGTGGTCTGGCTGCTGGCGTTCCTGTCCGGCATCCTTGCCGGAGCGGCTTGGGGAGCCATTCCAGGGCTGGTCAAGGCTCTGCTGAATATCAATGAGGTGCTGGCCTGTATCATGACCAACTGGATCGCCGCCAATCTGGTGACATGGATCTTTGATGGAAGCAATTGGCGCAATCTGGAGGAGAACGGCAAGACAGGCTATATCTACAAGACCGCCCACAACGGCGTCGAGACGGCCAAATGGGGCTTGGACACCATTTTCCCCAGCTCTCAGGTAAACTGGGGCATCATCATAGCGGCAGTGATGGCGGTGGCGGTGTACATTTTGATTACCAAGACGACCCTGGGCTATGAGCTGGTATCCTGTGGCAGTAACCGTCATGCTGCCCGCTATGCCGGTATCAATGACAGGCGCAACATCGTGCTGTCCATGGCCATTGCCGGAGGTCTGGCGGGGGCGGCGGCGTCCCTGTACTTCCTGTCTGGCAACACGGAATTTGCCTGGTCCACCTATCAATTCCTGCCCCCCGTGGGCTTCAACGGCATTCCGGTGGCCCTGCTGGCGGCCAGCAACCCCATTGCCATCATCTTCACCGGCTGCTTCATGTCTATGCTGAACATCGCCGGGCAGCAGCTCACCAACCTCACCGGCTACAATGAGTACATCACGGATGTGATCATTGCCGCCATCGTCTACCTGAGCGCCTTCTCCCTAGTGATCAAAATGATGCTCGATGGGCAGAAGAAGCACAAGACATCTGTTCCAGCGGCGGCCGACAGCGCTCCGGTCCCGGGCGGAAAGGCTGAGAAGGGAGGCGAGGACGCATGACATTCCTGATTCGGCAGACTTTGATTTACGCGGTCCCGCTGATGATCGTGGCCCTGGCCGGCGTGTTTGCCGAGCGCAGCGGCATCATCAACCTGGCACTTGAGGGCATCATGATCTTTGGCGCCTTCATCGGTGTCGTGTTTGTGAACATGATCCAGGAGGCCGGGATATTTGACGGCGCCAAGGCGGACAACAACTGGGTGGCACTTCAGGGGTTTGCCCTGATGGCCATGCTGGTGGCCGCAGCAGCTGGGGCGGTGTTTTCACTGCTGCTGTCCTTTGCCTCGGTGAATTTAAGGGCTGATCAGACAATCGGCGGTACGGCGTTGAATCTGATGGCTCCGGCGCTGGTGCTGTTTTTCATCCGCATTATCGCCAATCAGAACGTGCTGAACATGTCCGGGGGAGATGCCCCTCCATGGTTCATGCTCCGCAAAGCCTATTTTGGTTATGGGCGGACGGACAGCATGGGCTTTTTTGGAGAGACCTTCATCAACCAGACCTACCCGGCTACCTATGTATGTATCCTTCTGTTCATCCTGCTGTCTGTCATTTTGTATAAGACGCGGTTCGGGCTGCGGCTGCGCTCCTGCGGTGAGAATCCCCAGGCGGCGGACTCCCTGGGCATCAATGTGTACAAAATGCGGTATGCAGGCACCACTATCTCCGGCGCCTTGGCAGGCATGGGCGGTTTCGTGTACGCCCTGACCACCGCCAACTGCTCCGCCAGCGGCGACGTAGCCGGGTTCGGCTTCCTGGCACTGGCCGTTATGATCTTTGGCAACTGGAAGCCGTTGAACATCGCCGGGGCGGCGCTGCTGTTCGGACTGTTCAAGTGCATTGCCGCCTCCTACACCAGCATCGACATCAATGGCGATGGTGTATGTATGCTGGCAAACCTTCCCATCAGTGTGAATCTCTACCGCATGCTTCCCTACGTCATCACTCTGGTGGTGCTGGCCTTCACCTCCCAGAAGTCCCGTGCCCCCAAAGCGGAGGGGATCCCCTACGACAAGGGACAGCGCTGAGCCGCAAGAGAAGATGCAAAGAAACGGCCCGCCGGATGTTTCGGCGGGCCGTTTTGTATTTACGGCGCAGCTGCGGTTCAGCGCCTGATGCGCAGGGATTTCAGCGCGTTTTTGCGTCGGAGCAGTTCTTCTTTTGCCAGCTCGGCGGCGGCCAGGATGTCCTCGTGACTCACCGAGTACTTGTGGCTGGCCTTCATGGTGCAGTAGGCATTGCGGAAGCGGCGGCTGCATTTCTCCAGTTGGGCAACCTGATCGCGGTAGCGCTCCCGAAGGGCGGAGGCGCTGTCCTCCAGTCTGCCGCCCAGCTCCGCCTTGCCCAGCGCCAGCTGGAGCTGGAGTTCCTGTCCCAGCTGGGCGACACTTTCCACATGCATGGCAACCAATACCAGATTCCGAATCGTAAAGGTAGCATCCACCAACAGCAACGCCAGGAACGCGCCGCACAGCATGAACTCCAGCCAAACGGGCAGCTGCGTCACCAGAGACTGGATGGGCGGATGGATGAAGAAAATCACGATGTAGGACAGGATACCCCAAGTCAGAGCTACCCAAAGACATACCCGGCCCTTGAGGTTAAAACGGTACTGGGAGTAATCCCAATACTTTACGTGGGTAGTAATCTCCAGCACCCAGCCCACAAAATATTCCCAGGAGGTCATGACCACCACGGCCACAGCGTAGAAAAGCACCAAGTTTTTTTTCAGCGGGGTGAAGAACAGGATCATCAGCGTTACCCCGCCGCCATAGATGGGGCAGATGGGGCCATAGAGGAAGCCCCGTGGCACCAATCTGTGTTCCAGAATAGAGCAGTAGCAGGTCTCCATCACCCAGCCCAGGCAGGAATACAGGATGAAGTAGAGGAAGAGATTGGAGAGGGGAAAGCCCATAAAAGTCAAGGCCGTTCACTCCTTTTCATCATTGGTGAGCAGCACGCCCAGCAGTCCGTTGTATACCCGGTCCGGGTGCGCCAAAAAGCCGTCGGCAATGCGCTGGGCGTCCTCCCGTGTGGGAGCCAGCAGGGTCAGGGAAAACAGGCTGCCCTGATCGTCATCCATGGAAAGGCGCACATCGAATCCGTAAGACTGCTCATTTACCTGGGCGCACACCTGCGCCTTGCGCTTGAGTGCTTGGTTCAGCGGCCCAAGCCGCCGGTCACAGCGCTGGCGGATCACAGGGGAGAGGCTGCTTTCTCCGGCGGCACAGGCTCTGCGTCCCTTCTCGGTAATGGCGTAGAGTTCCCCCTGCTGGTCCAGATGGCCGCTGTCCGTCAGCTCGGATACCGCCTCGGCGAATTGGAAGTAGTCTACGCCGCTGTCACACATGGACAGGTCGGTCAGGGTGGCAAAGTCGATGGAAGCCGCCGCCCGGTCCATAATATAGAGCACCAACAGCTTGGTGTCCAGCTTGTCGTGGATAAATCCTGCCATAGGTGTGCCCTCCTTCCGCCTGTCCTGATGTCACCAGATATTATATCGAATCGGCAGGAAAATGGCAAGGGGGATTTGACATCTCAGCTCCGGGTGACCAGAGCCTGGTAGAGTTGGACCATATAGGCCCAGGTGGCCCGGTCCAGGGTGCCGGTGATGGGCAGTCCGGCGATGCGCTGCACCTCCCGAATGTTTGTGTGGGTTTCACCGTCGTTGCAGCTGTTCATCTGGCAAGGGCTGAAATTGCTCATCACCTTGGTGAGGGAGACAAACATGGCCTGGACGATGAGCATGGGCTCACTCTCCGCGCCTTCGGCGGCGGTGTAGGTGCCGCTGGGCAGCACGTTCAGCGGGGGAGGGCTGCCGTAGAGCAGCTCTACTTTGAAATAAGCCTCCCGAATGGTGTCCCAGGTGTTCAGGTTCACCACACCATTGACCGGAAGCTGGTATTCCCGCTGGAATACCATGACGGCCTCCAGGGTCCGTTCACCGAAGATCCCGTCCACCGCCAGCCGGGTCAGGACAGAGTTGTGAATAGCAAGCGCATTGAGCATATACTGCAGGGAGCGGATGGGCTGGCTGCCGTTCATTTCAGGTGTGTTGGATTCATTCATAATAGCTTTCCTTCCTTTCAGGTATCAGAACTTCCGTAGGTCAGATTATAGCCTGGGAACTGGCCTGCCTGCACTGCCTGCTGGATCTGCTGCGTGCCGGTGGGCAGGTTGACCCCGGCCAGGGCGGTTCGGGCGATGCCCAGGTATTCGTCATAGATATGCTGCCAGGTGGTCCGGTCTACCGTGCCGGTGACGGGCAGGCCCAGACGGCTCTGGATCGCTCGGACGGCGGCGGCGGTCTTAGGACCAAAAATGCCGTCGATGGCCAGTACAGGCACGTCGGAGTTGAACTGTCCGATGATGGAGATGAAGTATTGCAGGGCGGACACAGCAATGCCGCCGCTGCCCTCCTGAAGAGTAACGCCGCTGGCAGGGCCTTGGATCTGGGTGTAGGGCTGGCCTTCGCTGACCAGCTCAGACAGATTGGTGACTCCCACATAGAGGAACACCAGCTTATACCAGGTGGCGCGACCCACAATTCCATCGGGAGTGAGGTTGAAAATGCGCTGAAAACGCTTAATGGACTCCTCCGTCTGAGCGCCGAATATGCCGTCTACCGGATTGATGCGCGGGATGGCGGGGTAGTTGCGGGAGATCCGGTTGAGCATCACCTGGAGCACTGTGACATAGTTGCCGGAAGAGCCGCTTTTCAGGGGAGCGCCCGGGTAGGAGTAGGCGATGTCTCGGATGGGAGCATTGGAAACCAGCTCGATGTCGTCGCCGTAGTAGTGGCGAAGAATCTCCATAGTGGTGCGGCCCTGGCGGGCCAACGATTCGCTGCCCCATTGGGACAGCCCCGCACAGGTGACGGTGGTGCCGTTGCAGAATCGGGTGGACAGGGGCTCCACAAAGCCTTTGCGCCGGATGTAGGTGGTGAACAGCTCATCCACCAGTTTAGCCACGTTGTCGAAAATACTGCGGCCCTTGATAAATTTTTGATCGTTCATGGTAGAGCCGGTGATGTCAAAATCGTAGCCCCGGCTGGGGTAGTATTCAGTGTACACCCGGTTGAGCGCAAAAGACACCTGAGCCAGGATGTTGGCTCGAAGAGCGGCCTCCGGCCAAGTGGGGTATATTTCGCTGGAGGCCACGTTTTTGATGTAGTCGGAGAAAGGGACGGTGACGTTTTCCGCCCATTGGTCGGCCGGGCCGGTGTGAACGGTGATGGTCTGTGGTATGTAGGGCGTAACTGTAATAGGCATAAATACCTCCTTGCGCGGGCCCGGTCACAGCGGCTGGGGGGTGACCACCACTGGCTCAGCGGAGTCATCCAGTCCGGCAGGGCGGGGCAGAGGAACCAGAGGAACGTTTTGCACCGTTTCGATGCCGGGGAATACCTGGAGCTGCTCGAAGGTGGCCAAGAAATACTCCGGGTGCTCCACCACCAGGGAGTAGTTGGAAAAAGGGGCGGCCTGACCAGGGCTCATACCCAGGGCCTCGTCAGGGGCCTCCAGCTCAAAGGGTTTGGTGCCGCCGCTCTCGTCGGTGGTCTGGATGGAGAACACCTTTCGGCGTCCGTCTTTCTCGCTGCTGGAGATAATGACGGTGGCGCCGGACACGGGCAGCTGGGCCTGAGAGGTAAAGGTACGCACAACTAGGGAACCGGTTTGAGGCATGGACAACTCCTCCTTATTTGATATGAGACAGTCTATGAGGGAAAGTGGAAAATTGTGAATTTCCCGTCAATCAAATTGACAAATAAGCCGATAAGGAGTAAAATAACTTCAAAATCTTTAGGCAAGGAACGGTTGCGTCATGAAGAAAGATAAAATATCCTCCGCGGTCATACGCCGGCTGCCCCGATATTACCGGCATCTGGACGAGTTGCTCCGCGGGGGAACGGTACGTATTTCCTCCAGCTCACTGGCAAAGTCCATGGGGCTTACAGCGTCTCAGATCCGGCAGGACCTGTCTTGCTTCGGCGGTTTTGGACAGCAGGGGTATGGTTATAATGTGGAACGGCTCCGAGCTGAGGTTGCGGATATCCTGGGCATGAATCGAGATCATACGGTTGCGATTTTAGGCGCGGGCAACCTGGGTCAGGCGCTGATGGAGAACTTTCCTTTTAAATCAAACGGATTCCGTTTGGTGGCCGCCTTCGATGTGGAACCGGAGTTGGTGGGACATGAGCTGAGCGGGACCCCGGTTTACCATGTGGACACTCTAGCGGAATATCTGAGCGCGAATCCGGTGAGTGTGTGTGTGCTCACTGTTCCGGCGGGGGTAGCGGTGCAGACTGCCCGCCGGGTGGCTGAGTGCGGCGTGACGGGCATTTGGAATTTCACAAACGTGGAGCTTCCCCAGCAGGATATGCCCGGCGTTCAGATTGAGGACGTTCATTTTGCCGACAGCTTACTTACCTTGAGCTATATGATCTCTGAGGAGGGACTATGAAGAAAAAGCTTTTGGCCGGAGCGCTGGTGTTGACTCTCCTGACTGGGGGAACATTGGCGGCATATTCTGCCAGCCAATCTGAAGTGCTGGTCTCCCGCAGCTACATCAATGGGATATTCTGGAGTGATTTGAAGGCCACTGTGAAGCAGGAGGTGGTCCGGGATACCACCGCCTTTTATAATGAGATTGCGGCCCAGGCGGGGCAGAGCGGGGGGAGTTCCAACTCCTTTGCCGCCCGCACCGGAGTCAATGGAGATATCGTCACTGGCACAACCGGCTCCGGCCTTATCTGGACATCTGGGAACGGCTTGGTGCGCAGTGGTGCTCTGGTGGATGCCACCACAGGCAGTGAGGTGGCTGTGGGTGGAACGCTCAGTGTGGGTCACCGCTATCTGGCGGGAACAGATGTTACGCTGGTGGTATCCTCCGGCGCCGCCCAGTGGATGGCGGAGGGGCAATGGACGGTCACTGCTGGAAAACCCGTACAGCCGCCGGTGGAGCTGCCCTTTACCGATGTGGACCAGGGGGCGTGGTATCACAACGATGTGGTATATGTGTATCAGAATAAGCTGTTCAATGGCGAAAGTCCCACCAGCTTTGAGCCTGAGAGCCGGATGCAGCGCTGCATGATGACCACGGTGCTCCACCGGCTGGCGGGGGAGCCCGCAGTGAGTTACGCTGCCTTGTTCCGGGATATTCCTGAGGGAGAATGGTACACTGCGGGTACCGTTTGGGCAGGCTCCATGCAGGTGGTATCCGGTGTGGAGCCCGGCCGGTTTGATCCCTTCTCCAATGTGACCCGGCAGGAAATCGCGGTGATCCTTTATCGATACGCCGAAAAGATGGGCTATGACGTGAGCGCGTCTGCCAGCCTGTCTGGATTCCGGGATGCGGGGACGGTGGCCTCCTGGGGGCAGCAGGCCATGTTTTGGGCTGTGGGTGTGGGTATTCTCAATGGCAGCGACGGAATGCTGCTGCCCGACGGTTTTGCCACGCGTGCAGAGGTGGCGGCCATGCTCCACCGGTTTGCAGACTGGTCTGCGAGATCGTAAAAGCAGGGCGCTGGATGTATGTCATCCAGCGCCTGTTTTGTTTAGGAAAAAATTTTGGAAAAAACGAAAAAAACGCTTGCATTTTTTAGAGCGGTGTGGTATTATAACTAAGCTCCAAAGAGCAGATGCGGCTGTAGCTCAGCTGGATAGAGTGTTTGGCTACGAACCAAAAGGTCGGGGGTTCGAATCCCTTCAGCCGTACCAAAGAAAGCGGTCATTTCGTCAAGAAATGGCCGCTTTTCTTTATTTTTTCGAGCAATTCAATTTTGCGCCTGCTCGGAAAATTCAACTTTAGTTCAACTCACTCTAAAATTCAAGCCTTTTTCAGGAACACGTCGGCCAGGATATCGGCATTGCGCTGGTCGGCTTCCTCCATGACGTGGGCGTAGATGTTGGCAGTGGTGCTGACCTGCGCATGGCCCAGGCGCTTGGAGATGGACACGCTGTCCACGCCGTTGAAATAGAGCATAGAGGCCATTGTATGCCGGAATGCGTGTGGGTTGATGTGGGGGAGATCGTGCCGTTTACTGAACCTATCAAGCCATGTGGTGACACTGTCCGGGTGCATCGGATTCCCGTTGTCCTGAGAAAATACAAAGCCCTGGTACTGGTAGTATTCCCCCAGGCGAAGCCGTTCCTCATTTTGCCATGCCCGGTATTTGCGAAGGAGCTTCATGGTTTCGAGTGGGAGGGTGACAAAGCGATTTGACGTGGCCGTTTTGGGGCTGTCCTCATATATCCCCCGGTCGGCGCTGTAGAGCACATTGTTGCAGATATGGATTTTGCAACTCTCAAAGTCCACCTTATCCCACTTCAGGCCCAGGATTTCCCCGCGCCGTGCGCCGGTAATCAGCAGCATATGAACGAGGGTTCTCCACTTGACCGGCTCCAGCTCCAGGGCGTCCCGGATCGCCTCTACCTGTTCCGGCTGGAAGTAGGCCACTTCACGCCGTTCCAGTCTTGGCAGCGTGGCCTTGTGGGCAACGTTGAAGGGAACAAGCGATTCCTTTTCCGCCTGATCCAGCACGGTAGAGATCAGGCGGTGGTGCTCCAGGATGAATTTTGCGGATAGTCCGCCCCCAGTGCGCTTATTCTGGCCGGGTTTGGACAGGGAGGTATAGAAGCTGTTCAGATGGTCGGCCCGAATGTCCTTCAGCTTTAGGTGCCCGATTGCTGGATATATCCGGCTGGTAAGGCCCTTGTATAGAACGATGGTAGAGTGCTTTGCCCCCCGCTGCTCCTTCAGATCAATCACATAGTCGCAGTATTCGGCGAACTTCAAGCGGCTGTCGCTGGTAGTTCCAGCTCGACACTCCTTCTCGAAGGTGGCGGCGAAAGCCTCCGCCTTTTTTCGTGCGCCTCTTTTCCGTCCAGGTGGGTGATACCTCAAAGGTGGCTGTCCAGAGTTTGAGCTGCCGTCCATCTGGCCCCCGGCCCCGGTGGACACGAACAGAATAGGAAATCAGTTTACCGGATTTGTCCCGGCGTTCTTGAATATTAGCCATTAAAACCCATGCACTCCCTTCTCGAGTTCAATTTCTTCCGCAAAAGCTATAATTCCTTGCTCCAACTTAAACTTCATATAATTCATCCCATCCTGCCGATCCATAAACATCTTTGCTGCATACCGAACGGAATCGACAGGATCATTAAGATGAAGTACCGCACAAGACAAGAGTGCTTTGACAGGTTCTGCGCGATACTGCGTGTAGTCAATGCTGTTCTCCTCAAATTCGTGGATCAGCGTAGTTCTCGAAGACTGAAAAAGTGATACGGCCTTTTGAAACTCTCCCCATGTGTCGAGAAGCGCATATAGATTTTTGTTGCCCAGAAAAATATTAAGCTGCTTTGAGAAGTAATCAAAGGTTCCCTTTCCAAGTTTGGAAATTTTATGAAGGTTCTCTATTGTCTTATCGGATAGTCCTGTTGCCTCCACAATGGACAAATGTTCTGCCTTTATCCCCCTCAAAATCTCATCACAGGACACACCAAAGAAATCCGCCAGCTTTACCGTATATTCAGTTTTCAAATCTCGTGATCCATTTTCCCATTGGGTGACAGTTTCACGCCGAACTTTACATGGCGTCGTCAATAAAAATATGATATAATCGTCCTCAAAGAAAAGGGG